>JBGPCZ010000008.1:0-66115 GCA_041482015.1 Planctomycetota bacterium
CTGGCATTCCACACGGTCGCCTTCGCGAAGATCGACCCCGACTTCGCGAAGGAGCAATTGCTCCTCCTGCTCCGCGAATGGTACAGCCACCCGAACTGCCAGTTGCCCGCCTATGAATTCGCGTTCGGCGACGTCAATCCGCCGGTTCACCCGTGGGCGTGCTGGCGGGTCTACAAGATGACCGGCCCGCGCGGGAAGCGCGACCGGCTCTTCCTCGAGCGGACGTTCCAGAAGCTCCTCTTCAACTTCGGCTGGTGGGTCAACCGGAAGGACGCCGACAACAACCATCTCTTCTCCGGCGGCTTCCTCGGGCTCGACAACATCGGCGTCTTCGACCGCTCGAAGCCGCTGCCCTCGGGCTGCCAGCTGGAGCAGGCCGACGGCACGGCATGGATGGCGTTCGCGAGCGCGACGATGCTCTCGATGGCCCTCGAACTCGCGCGCGAGGACCCCGCGTACGAGGACGTCGCGTCCAAGTTCTTCGAGCACTTCATCGCGATCGCCGACGCCGAGAACACGCTGGGCGGCACGGGGCTCTGGAACGAAGAGGACGGTTTCTACTACGATCAGATCCGCGGAGGCGACTCCACGGTCCCGCTCCGCATCCGCTCGATGGTCGGCATCATCCCGCTCTTTGCCGTCGAGGTCCTCGATCAGGGCGTCATCGACCGACTTCCCGGGTTCTCGAAGCGGCTCAAGTGGTTTCTCGAGAACCGCAAGGACCTGGCGGATCACATCTCGTGGATGACCCCCGGCGCGCGGGAGGGATCGCGGCTGCTGGCGATCCCGTCGCGCGAGCGGCTGCTCCGCGTGCTGCGGTACGTCCTGGACGAGCGCGAGTTCCTCTCGCCCTATGGGATTCGCTCGCTCTCGCGGATCCATATGGAGAAGCCGTTTGTCTTCCCGATGGGAGGCCAGGACCTGCGCGTCGACTACGTTCCGGGCGAATCGACGACGGGAATGTTCGGCGGCAACTCCAACTGGCGCGGGCCGGTCTGGTTCCCGGTCAATTATCTTCTGATCGAGGCGCTGGAGCGGTACCACCATTTCTACGGCGACACGCTCCGCGTCGAATGTCCCACGGGGTCGGGGCGCCTGATGACCCTGCACGAGGTCGCTCTCGAGCTGGAGAAACGGCTGACGCGCGTCTTTCTCCCCGACGCGTCGGGCCGGCGGCCGGTCCACGGCGGCGACGCGCGCTACGCGGACGATCCGTACTGGCGCGACCTGGTTCTCTTCTACGAGTACTTCCACGGCGAGACGGGCCGCGGGATCGGCGCGAGCCACCAGACGGGGTGGACCGCGGTGGTCGCCCGCTGGCTGGAAGACCTGGCGCGCGAGCGGTCGGGACCGTGAACCCCGGCGCGGAGTGGCTGGAGGCGGACGGCCTCGGGGGCTTCGCGAGCGGGACCGTCTCGGGCGTCCGGACGAGGCGGTACCACGCGCTCCTCCTCGCCGCAACGGAGCCTCCCTGCGGCCGGTTCGTGCTCGTCAACGGCTTCGACGCGTGGGTCGGGAGATACCCGATCTCGTCGCAGCGATACGCTCCGGACGTCACCTCGCCGGATGGAGCGGGCTGCATCGAGAGCTTCGTCGCGGAGCCGTGGCCCCGCTGGCGCTATCGCCTGGGCGACGGCTCGACGGTCGAGCAGGAGCTCTTCGTCCCGCGGGATCGTCCGGCGGTCGTCCTCCGGTGGCACGGGGCGGGGCGCCTCAGGGTGCGGCCGTTCTTCTCGGGGCGCGACTACCACGCACTTCATCACGAGAACACGGCCTTCCGCTTCGAGCCCGAGCGTCGTGACTCGCGATTCATCTGGCGGCCGTACGACGGAGTGCCGCCGATCGTCGCCGTTACGAATGGCGACTATGCGCAGCATCCCGAGTGGTACCGGAATTTCCAATACGACGCAGAGCGCGAGCGCGGGCTCGACTTCACCGAGGACCTCGCGTCGCCCGGCGTCTTCACGTGGGACCTTTCCCTGGGCCCCGCGACGCTGCTCTTCACAACCGATGAGGAAGGAATGCCGGTCGAGCCGGCGCGTTGGGCGGCAAACAGCGCGGTGGAGGCTTACGTCGTGCGCCGCGGAAAGGGGAAGACGATCGTCGCCGGCTACCCGTGGTTCACCGACTGGGGTCGCGACACGTTTATCTCGATGCGCGGGCTATGCAAACCCGCGGAAGCGCGCGAGATCCTGCTCGCGTGGGCGGGCCTGGTCGACCGGGGGATGCTTCCGAACCGGTTCCCCGACCGCGGGTCGGAGCCCGAGTTCAACTCCGTCGACGCGTCGCTCTGGTTCGTCGTAGCCGCGAAGGAGTTCCTGCAGGTGCCGGAGATCGGGCGCGCGGTCCAGGCCATCCTTTCCGGGTATTCAAAGGGGACCCGATATGGCATCCGGGCCGACGGTGACGGGCTTCTCCGCGCAGGCGAATCGGGCCAGCAGCTCACGTGGATGGACGCGCGTGTCGGCAACCGGGTTGTCACGCCTCGGATCGGGAAGCCGGTCGAGGTGCAAGCCTTGTGGCTGGACGCGCTTGCGATCGGCGGCCCCGCGTGGCGCGCGGCGTTCGAGCGGGGGCTGAAGAGTTTGCGCGAGCGCTTCTGGAACGAGGCGGGCGGTTGCCTTTATGACGTTGTCGATGCGGATCACGAGCGGGGCAAGGTCGACGCGTCATTTCGTCCGAACCAGATCTTTGCGGTCCACCTTCTTGAACCTGATCGCGCGCGGCGGGTGGTCGACGCGGTCGAGTCGCGGATCCTGACGCCGCTGGGCCTGCGCACGCTGGCGCCGGGAGAGCCGGGCTACTGCGGTCGCTACGAGGGCGGACCGTCGGAGCGGGACGGCGCCTATCACCAGGGGACGGTCTGGCCGTGGCTGATGGGCCCGTTCATCGAGGCGTGGGTCCGCGTCCGCGGGGGCACGCCGGAGTCGAAGCGCGAGGCGCGCGCGCGGTTCGTCGAGCCGCTGCGGGATCGCCTGCAGTTCGGCCACCTTCCGGAGATCGCCGACGGCGATGCACCCCACGCGCCGCGCGGCTGTCCCTTCCAGGCCTGGTCGCTGGGGGAGTTTCTCCGGGTGGACGGCTCGCTTCGCGGGTAGCTCAGGGAATGTACGTGACGACGCCGAAGTCGTTGACCAGGCCCGACGTGGCGTCGGCCTGGACGACGACGTAACATTGCGTGCCCGCCCCGTTCCAGAAGACGTACTTGCCGTGCGCCGGGTAGGCGCTGGGACCGACCACGAACGACGGCAAAATTTCGCGCTGGCGGAAATCGTAGTACACGTCCTCAAAGAAACGCACCTCGGTGTCGTAATGCGCGGGCGTCAGCGTGTTGGTCGCCGGCACCACCACGGTCCGCCCCGCCGCGGCCGAGTGGTCCATCCACTGGAGCTGCCGGAGGCCGGGGTACGACCCCCGATAGAGGAGGTCCTGGGCCTGGACGGACGAGGTTGAGAAATAGGTCGCCCAGCCGGAGAAGACGCGCCCGCCGTTCTGGGTGAACCAAACGTCCCAGCCCGCGGGAAAGTCCTGGAAGTACGGCCAGGCATAGGCGTACGCCGCCGTCCCCCCGGAGATGGAGTACTTCTCCATGTTTGGCGGCGAGATGTTCCGCTGCCCGCCGTAGATCGCCGAGGCCCCCGGCTGGAGGCGGGCCCGTGTCCCCCCGTAGAGGCTCTGGCCGGTGCTGAGCGTCTCCGCTCCCGTCCCCGTGTCCAGGCAATGGATCTGGTCCCAATTCCCGCTCCCCGAGAACCCATAGATGAACCCGTTGCCCGCGAGCACGACGTCGCCCACGTTCACGGTGACCGCCCACGTGTTGGAGACGGAGGGCGTGCCGAGGTCCACGAGCGAAACCGAGGTGTTGTAGCCGACCGCGGCCAGCAACCCGGTCGGTCCCACCGAGACGCACTGGGGCGCGGCGGGCAGCGCCACCGAGGTCTCCCCGCCCCCCACCGGATCGAAGACATAAAGGGTGTTCGGCGAGGTGGCGACCATGACGATCCGGTTGAGCGCCGCGCTGTACTCCGCGTCGACCACCTTGTGGACGAGCGATGCGATCGGCGGGCCGGGCGCGGACGGCGTGGCGGTGACCTCCGACCCCGGGGTGCTCTCACCCGCGGCGTTGGAGGACGTGACGCAGAAGAAGTAATCGACCGCGTTGGAGAGGCCGGTGAAGACGAACGGCGCTCCCCCGGTCGTCCGGCTCATCTGGAACTTGGTCGGCGTCACTCCCGTCGCCGTGGCCGCGTAGGCCGTGAACGAGGTTGCGCCCGACACCGGTGTCCAATTGAGCGTGACCTGCGCGTTCCCCGCCGTTGCCGTCAGACCGGAGGGTGGAGAGGCCAGGCTCAGGCTCGACTGGGCCGTGATCGACACCTCCTCCGACTCGGTGCTCTCGTCGGTGGCCGAGGTCGCGGTCACGACGAAGTGATAGGTGAGGCCCGCGGTCAGGCTGGAGACGAAGAGCGACGTCGAGGCCGACGTCGTCTTGACGCCTCCCGGGAGGCTGCCGTAGTTCGCCGCCGTCACGCCCGGGACGGTGGCGCGGTAGACGGAGTAGCCGGTGGCGCCCGCGACCGGGGCCCAGGAGACGGTCGCAGTCGTGCTGAACGCGGTCACCTTGATCTCCCCGGGCGCGGCGAGCGCGGTTCCGGCCCAGGACATCGGATAGTCGACCACCGCCCAGGGGGAGGCCATGCCCAGGCTGGAAGAGGCCTGGACGACGACCGAAAACCGCGTCTCGCCCGCGCGGACGAAAAGCCAGCGCCCGAGGGCCTGCGTGGACCGGCTGCCGTTCGAGAAGCGCGGGAGAGCCCACCGGTTCGTCCGCGCATACGTGGTTGCGTCGAAGAACTGGACCTCGCCATCTTCGTTCGCGGGGGTGAAACTCGCGGCGGGGACCGCGAGGACTTTCCCGGCGACGAGGGCCGTGTCGAGCGACTGGACCCGGGTGAGCCCGGCGAGCGTCCCGAGGTAAGCGAGGGAGGGGGCGAAGACCGTGCCCGGCTGGGTGAAGATCTTCTGTCCGTTGGAGGTGATCCACAGGTCACCGCCCGTGGGATTCGAGTTCGCGCTGGCGGACCAGGTGGCGGTCCCGGAGGCGATGGAGTATTTCTCGAGACTCGCGGGACCGAGGCCGTTCGTGACGCCCATGAGGAAGGTCGAGGCGGGCAGGAGCTTGGACTTCGTTCCTGCATAGATCGAACTTGGGGCGCTCTGGGTCTCGACGCCGCTCGCCGTATCGATGGACCGGATCGTGGACCACTGATTGCGACGGGGGAAGGCGTAAACGAATCCGTTGGCCGCGAGGATGACGTCGAAGACGTCGCAGGTGACCGGGAAGGTGGCGGTGACCGTCATCGCGGCGAGGTCGACGAGGGTGATGAGGCCGTCGTATCCGACGGCGGCATGGAGTCCGTCGGGCGCGATGCTGACGCAACCCGGCGCGCGCGGGAGGGCGAGTTGGGTCCCGGTGCCGCTCGTGGGATCGTACTTATGGAGTCGGTGGGGGGAGGCGGAGACGAGGATCAGGCGGTCGAGGGCGGGACTGTATTCGACGTCGAGGACGGCGTAGGCCAGTGGGTTGAGGGCTCCGTCGGCGGGGGGCGGGGGAGTGCCGGGTGGCCCACCATCTCCCCCGCCTCCTCCGCCGCGACCGCAGGCGGGAGCGAGGGCGGCGATCCATGCGAGAGCGAGGAGGAGGCCCAGGGGCGACCTTTGGGGCTTCATCCGCGTCCGCATTCCAATTCACAGGAGAATACACCGGGGGGGAGCGTCAATTCAAATATTCCTGAATCATGGAGACGTTCTGCCGGGGCCGCAGTTCGGAGGGTTCAGGCCTTAAGCCACTCCCGCAGCTTCTGGTTGTCCGCCTTCAGCGCGCGCAGGCGGACGTCGAGGCCGTCGCCGCCCTCCCACGGGTACTCGAACTGCATCGTGATCGGGCCGCGGAAGCCGGACGCCTTCAGCATCCCGAAGAACTTCGGGCTGACCGATCCCTGGCCGATCGGGACCCACACTGTCTTGGCGCTCTCGCCCGGTGTGTGCTTCCAGTAGAAGTCCTTCACGATCACCGCGCCCACGCGGTCCTTGATGAGCCCGAAGGCGGTCGGCCAGGAGAGCCCCGACTCCACGGTCGCGTGGCCGATATCGAAGTGCACGCCCATCTGCCGCGGGTCGAGATCCTTGATCATCTCGTGGATGTCCCACATCGCCGCGCCGACGTACCCGTTCCCCGAGTGGTTCTGGATCAGGCCCGTGACGCCGATCTCCTTGTTGAGCGCCGCGAGGTCCTTCAGCTTCGCGCGGAACTCCTCGATCTGCTTGGGGATGGGAATCCCGTCTTTGTAGCGCATCGGGCCGAGTCGGTAGAGGCGGATGCCCGCCTTCGCCGACGCGCGGAGGACCTTCTCGGTCAGCGGCTCGTCCGCGGCGCGAATGTCGGTCGCGAGGACGAGGATCTCGAGGTTTTTCGCCTTGAGCGCCTCGATCATCCGGGGCAGGTCCTCCTCGACTTTCTCCGGAAGGACGTGACCTTTCGCGCGCACGGGGCATTCGATGCCATCCCATCCGACGTCGACCGCGGCCTGCGCCGTCTTTTCATAAGACAGGTCCTGCAGCACCTTGGTGAAGCCACCCACCTTCCAGGGGGACTTCGCCTCCTGGGCAAAGGCGAGCGCCGCGGCTCCGGCGGCCGCGCTCTGAAGGAATCCACGTCGGGTGAGTTCGTTCATAAGGGTCCTCGCGATTCGTGTTCTTCCTACTCTACACCGCCCACCGTGCGGACCCGGGGGCGCATATCATAGCGGGAGGTGACCGATGGGCGACTGGACAAGGCGGCGCTGGATCGCATCGGCGGTGGGGATCTCCGGCCTCGGCGGGCTGCCGGACATGGCGCTCGCGTTCGACCCGCGCGTCCCGGAGTCGCGCCGGCCGCGCAGCCGGATGAAGATCAGCGCTCTCAAGGCCACGCTCGTCGCCTCGCCCGACGAGGCGCTGCTCCGCTCGTGGGGCGTCCACGACACGCACTTCAAGCGGTCGATCGTCGAGATCGAGACGGCCGACGGATTCAAAGGGGCGGCCGAGATCAGCGGGCAGCCCGAGGAGAACTTCGCGCAGGCGCGCGAGGTCGTGCTCGGGCGGGACCCTTTTGAACTCGAATATTTCCGGCGGACCATCAAGTCGCTCGCGATCTTCGGCGCGGTTGAGACGGCGTGCCTCGACCTGATCGGCAAGGTCATCAACCGCCGCGTCGTCGATCTCCTGGGCGGACCGTTCCGCGAGGCGATGAAGTACTCGGCCTACGTCTTCTTCGTCCTCCCGACGCCCGACGGCCGGGAGATCATCACGCCCGACGCGGTGACGAAGGAGTTCGTCGACATGTGCCGCAAGTACGGCTTCCGGTCGCTCAAGTTCAAAGGGGGAGTCCTTCATCCCGATAAGGAGATCGAGGCGCTCCAGGCGATGCGCGCAGCGATGCCCGACGCACCGCTCCGGATCGATCCGAACGCCGCGTGGAGCGTCGAGACCGCGGTGCGCGTCGCGAAGGCGATCGAGCCGCTCAAGATGGAGTACTTCGAGGATCCGTCGCCCGGGCTCGATGGGATGGCGGAAGTCCGGAAGCAGACGAAGCTGCCGCTCGCGACGAACATGGTCGTGACGCGGATGGAGCACATCGCGCCGGCCTTCAAGAGGGAGTCGATCGACGTCGTGCTGCTCGACAACCACTACATGGGCGGGCTGACGAACTGCCGCTACTGGGCGGCGATCTGCGAGTCGCTGGGCTGGGGCTGCTCGGGCCACTCGAACAACCACCTCGGGCTATCGATGGCCGCGATGACCCACATGAACTGCGCGATTTCGCGCGTGTCGTACGACGCCGACACGCACTACCCGTGGACCACGCAGGACGTGATCAAGGGGCCGATGCTCCAGTTCAAGGACGGCAAGATGGCGCTGCCCGACGCGCCGGGGCTGGGGGTCGAGGTCGACCCCGACAAGCTTGCGGCGCTCAAGGAGAATGTCGCGAAGGCGAAGGACCGGAAGGCGCTGCTCGACAAGTGGGTCCCGGGCTACCCGAACTCGAAGCCGGGCAGCCGCGTGCGGTGGTGAACTGTTGAGTGTGAGATCGGATCTCACACTCAACAGTTGGCGCGGCCTTGGCAGGCGGCCTGGAGTGAGCCACGGGCCTCCTCGAGCGACATCACCTTCGCGGCCCGCTTGACGCCGGCCTTCGCCCAACGCTTCAGCCTGAGTCCGCCGGCTTTCTCGACGGCTGCGAAGAGCCGCTTCTCGAGGGCGCCGAGCCCCTGAATGCGGGAGCTACGCCAGGCCGGATCACTGACGATGCGATAGAACTCGGGCCGGAGCGATCGGTGGACGAATGTGTTCTTGCCGTCGACAAGGCGGACGGAATTGTGACCTCCTTTGAATCGTGGAGCGCGTTCGCGAGGTCGTAGATGGGCGCGCCCTTGGGATGACCCCACCAGCTGCCCTTAACGGGACCGCCCGCCACCGCGACGACGAACGAGTGGAGGTCGCCGGCAGGCGTCATCGGAACGACCCGATGCTTGCGGATGAACGCGAGCGCCTGCTTTGCCGTCCGGATCACGCGGGCTTTGCGGCCCGGGCCTTCCGTTCGTCCACGCTCCACGGGCCGCTGCCCCGGCAGGCGATGAAGAGAAAGAGCCACGCGTAGAGCACGGCCAGCTCGCCTTTGTTGATCCCCGGCAGGAGTTGGGATCCTCCCTGGAACCTCCAGTGGAACTGAAAGTAGGCGACGGCCATGGTCCCGCTGGCCAGGAAGGCCGCGCATCGCGTGAACAGGCCGATCGCGATCGCCAGCCCGGCCACGAGCTCGATGACGCCGCCGAACCACATCTGGGTGCCGACCGGCTGGGTTTGTCCGAGCACGCCGAACACCTTCTGAAGTCCGTGGAAGGCGAACATCGATCCCGACACGATGCGCAGCAGCGCGTAGGCCCGCTCCGTGAACGGGGAGAGCGTTTGTTTGAGCACGGGGTCACCTCGTTGAAAGAATTAGTCTCCCAACGTCCCACCCCCACCGGATCGTCCCGGTTTCGCGTTATGGATGGAGGTAGTCGTGGAGCAGGCGTGCGCCCTGGGGCGGCACGCGGTCGGCGTCCGCGCCGGTCCCGAGCTCGAACGCGAAGCCCACGGGGTTGCGTCCCGGCCGGCTTTCGGCGTTGTGCGCGTTGAGCGCGCCCCAGCAGTCGGCCATGAGGACCAGGTCGAAGCGGTCGAACGCCCCCTTGGCGCAGTCGTAGTTCAGCGCGCCGACCAGCTTCCCTTCGAGCCCGCACCGCGACTTCTTCGGGTCGGGCTCCGTGGAAAGCAGGACCGTCCCTTCGAGGGTCATGCGGATCGCCGAGGCCGTGGCCGACTCGACCGTCAGCTTGAAGGGGGCCGAGCGGACCTGGTCGAGGGACCACGTCCCCGGCTCGCCGACGAGCGCCTCGACGAAGTGGAAGCGGAGGAGCCGGTTCTTGAAGACCGCGGGGAATTCGACCGTCGCGCCGGGTTTCGGGTCGGCCGGGACCAGCTTCTTCCACTCGTCCTGGAGGATCCACGCGCGGTCGCGTTGCGACCACACGGGGGCCTCGTGGAACTTGAAGTCCTGGATCGAGCATGCGCCGTCCGGGTCGCGCTTGAGGCCGCGCTGGTACTGGCGGAGCACCAGGGCGCCCGCGGGCACCGGCCGGTGATAGGCCGCGTCGAAGGAGATCTCCTTGCCGTCGGCGGTCGCGGCGGTCTTGCGCTCCTCGGGGGAGAGCCGTTTCCAGGCGTCGAGCCCCAGCTGGAGGACGCGCCGGAGCTCCCCCGGCTGCGAGCCGACGTTCTTCATCTCGGTCAGCATCTTTCCCGACGGCGTGAAGCAGTAGACGCCCTGGCGGTTGTCCCCGCCGTTGGGCTCCCACTTGCCCGCCTTCCACGTCTGGTCGACGATGCCGCGGAAGTACGTGCCGACGGCATCCTTGCGGCGGCGCTGGTACCAGTCGTCCCCGACGACGGGGATGAAGTTCTCCTTCAGGATCCGGACGACCTCGGGGTCCGAGAAGCCGAGCGCACGGCCCAGCACGACGTTGTTTCAGCCACACCCCATCGGGTTGCCGTCCATCTCCCAGAGCATGAGAGGCTTGCCGGTCTGCGCGGCCTTCGCCCGCGCATCCCAGAGGTCGACCATCCAGGGGATCTCCTCCCACTTCATCTCCTCGGCGCGCGGCTTGATGATCTTCTTGAGGGCGTCGATGTCCGAGACCTTGGGGTCGTCGGCCCGGGAGGCGGCGGCCCCCAGGACGAGAAACATCGCGGCGAGGGTGGTTCTCATGGTGGCTCTCCTTACCTTTCTTGTGCGCCCGGGAGCCGCGGAAATAACCGAAGAAAGATAAGAAAACCACGGAGACACAGAGGCACGGAGAAGATGAAGATCCTGTGTCGTGTCCCTCCGCCCCGCAGGGGAATCCATAGGGAGTATTCCTTCTCTGTGACTCCGTGACTCTGTGGTTGATCTTCTCTGGCGTCCCGTTAGATCGATCCTGTCCGCGGTTATGGGTTGGGTCACGATCAGGAGCGGGAAGATGGCACGAATCGCGCTACTTCAAGGGCTGGCCCTGCTGATGGCCGCGCAAGACGGCCCTCCGGCGCTCGACGACTCGACCCTCAAGCCGTGGCTGGAGTTCATCCTGCCCACACCCGACGAGAGCAAGTGGGAGCGGATCGGGTGGCGCACGGAGTTCTTCGCCGCCGCCCAGGAAGCGAAGGCCCTCCAGCGGCCCGTCCTCCTCTGGGCGATGAACGGCCATCCCTGCGGCCTCACCTGAAACAACGGCGTGCTCGGCCGGCGTGTCTGGGCCGACGATGAAGTCCAAGCGCTCGCGCGCAACTTTCTCTGCGTCGCGGATGAAGTCTGGACTCTCGACCATGTCGACTCCCCGGCGGGGAAGCTGTTCCGGGAGTTCATCAAGAACACGCCGCCCGAGATCCCGCGGGGCGGGTCGACCAAGCAGGGAATCTACGCGATGACCCCCGACGGCGAGTTCCTGGGCGCCCACTTCGCGCGCCACGACAAGGCCGAGACGCTGGCCTTGCTCCGCGACGCGCTCAAACGGTGGAACGAGATGGTCCTCAAGAAGAGTTTGAAGCCCAAGCCGATCCCGCCCCACAGCCTCGTCCGCACGTGGGGCGCCGACGGAGTGAACCGCGACGCGGGGGGGAACGCGGGCGCCCGGGCGGCGCTCGTCCTGCAAGTCTGCGTGCGCGACCTCCCGTTCAAAGGCGAGCGCCATCCCGGTCCGGCGATGTACCGGAACTGGGTGAACCAGACCTGGACGGACTTCACGCAGGACGAGATGCTGTCGCTCCTGCCCAAGGGCGGGGCGAAGACGACGGTCCCCGAGGCGCTGTTCCGCCGGCTGGCGCAGGACACGCTCCTGGATTTCGTCCGCGGCCAGATGAGCCGCTGGTCCGATGCGTCGGTCCGGAAGGCGGTGCTCACCGTCGAGCCGGTGAGTTCAAAAGACGGACTGGTCTCGGTCCGCTACCAGGGGGAGTTCCACGGGGAGGAGGGGGCGCGCGGCTTCGAGTGCAAGCTGCACGGGAGGGCGACGTTCGACACGCGGGTCAACCGGTTCCGCCTTTTCGAACTCGTGGCGGCGGGGATGCGCCACGGGCGGACCGAGAACTTCCGGGGCGACGAGCCTCCGTCTCCGCTGGGGCTCGCCTTCATCATCGAGGACCAGTACGCGAAGCCCGGATCCGCGGCGGCGACGGCCGCTCCCGTCAAGACCGAGGAGAAGAAGGGCACGACTCCCTGACCGCCGGGCCTGACGGTTTCTTCCACCGGGCGCCCGCGTCCGTTACAATCAGCCCGTGGGAAACAGCCGAACCGGGCCTCCGAAGTCTTACAAAGTCTCCTGCCTCTGCGGTGCCGACATCGCGGTCGATCCGAGATCGGAGCGCCGGGCCGTGGACTGTACCAAGTGCGGGGTCTCCGTCGACTTCGTCGTGTCGATCGACCCGAGGATCAAGAGCCCGAGGGTGTCGATCGTGCTCCCCCGATCCGCCTTTGCCGCGTTTGAGGTCAAACCGGACGGCAAGAAAGAGGCGGGGCCCGAACCCAAGCCCGAGACCCGGACACGCAAGGCGGAGCCCCAGGATTCGCCACCCGGGGGCGGGCTCGCCGCCTCCTGCTCGTGCGGGGCCACGATGATCGTGGACTCCGAGGAGTTGACCAGCATCCAGACCTGCACCCTGTGCGGCACCGCCTTCCACGTCGTGATCAAGCGCGTCCCCGGATCGACCCGCAAGGAGGTGATCCTCGTTCCGAAGAAGATCTCCCCCTCCCGCAAGAGCATGGTCGTTCCTTCCTCCCCGCCCACCCCTCGCGCCGGCGTGACGCGTTCGACGCAGAAGCAGGGATCCCGGACGAAGGTCACGACCGCGCGGGCCGGCAGAAAGACGGTCGCGCCCCGGAAGAGCAAGCCTCCCGTCGAAGCGCCGCCCGGGAGCCAGCTCGTCCTTTGCCGGTGCGGCCAGACCCTCCTGGTCTACCGGCGGGACCTCGGCCGGGACATCCCCTGCCAGGGATGCGGCATCCTCCTTCACCTTCATGAGACGCTCGATCCCCAGACGCTGAGTCCGAAGCTCGAGGCGACCCCGGTGCGGAAGCGACCGCAAGCCTGATAAGCGGAGTGCGGCGCACTCGGCTTATCAGCGGGTTAGTGTCACATCATGACACACGTCCGCGATAAGATCCCTCCCATGCTGCTCGACGCGTTCCACCCGGCGGTGCGCCGCTGGTTCGAGTCGAGTCTCGGGGAGCCCACGGAGCCCCAGGCACAGGGCTGGCCGCTCATTCGCGAGGGGAAGAACGTCCTCATCGCCGCGCCCACCGGATCGGGCAAGACGCTCGCCGCGTTCCTCTCCTCGATCGACACGCTCTTCAAGCAGGGCCCGTACCTGCCGGACGAGACCCAGGTCCTCTACGTCTCGCCGCTCAAGGCCCTCTCGAACGACATCCAGAAGAACCTCTCGAACCCGCTGGCCGATATCGCGGCCACGGATCCCTTTCTCCCCTCGGTGCGCGTCCTTGTGCGGACGGGCGACACGTCCGCCAAGGACCGCGCCTCGATGACCCGGCGGCCGCCGCACATCCTGGTCACCACCCCCGAGTCCCTCTACATCCTCCTGACCAGCGACGGCGGCCGCCGGATCCTCTCGACCGTCAAGACCGTCATCGTCGACGAGATCCACGCGCTCGCGCGCGACAAACGCGGGTCGCACCTCGCGCTCTCGCTCGAACGGCTCGAGCAGCTGACCGGCCCGCTCCAGCGGATCGGCCTCTCCGCGACCCAGAAGCCCCTGGAGGAGGTCGCCCGCTTCCTCGTGGGAAAGGGTCGCGACTGCGCGCTCGTCGACTCGGGCGCGTTCCGTCAGCTCGACGTTGCGGTCGAGGTACCGAAGTCGCCGCTCACCGCCGTCTGCTCCCACGAAGTGTGGGAGGAGATCTACGCGCAGATGGCGGATCTCATCAAGGCCCACAAGACCACGCTCGTCTTCGTCAACACCCGGAAGATGGCCGAGCGGATTGCCGCGCGACTCACGAAAGTGCTGGGCGAGGACCAAGTCACCAGCCACCACGGGAGCCTTTCGAGGAAGCACCGTCTCGACGCCGAGCAGCGGCTGAAGGAAGGCAAGCTGCGGGCGCTCGTCGCGACCGCGTCCCTCGAGCTCGGCATCGACGTGGGAGACATCGACCTCGCGATCCAGGTCGGCGCGACCCGCTCGATCGCGACGTTCCTCCAGCGGGTGGGCCGCGCCGGCCACGCGCTCAAGAAGATCCCCAAGGGGAGGATCTTCCCTCTCACGCTCGACGAGCTGGTCGAGGCGGCGGCGCTCTTCCGGTCGGTCCGGAACGGCGTTCTCGACCGCACGCCGCAGCCGCCCCGCCCGCTCGACATTCTCGCCCAGCAGGTCGTCGCCTCCTGCGTGCCGGAGGAGTGGAGCGAGGACGAACTCTTCGAGACGATGACGCGCGCGTGGCCGTACCGGGAGCTTTCGCGAAAGGAATTCGACGAGGTCGTGTCGCTCCACGCGCAGGGACGCCGCGCGCTCCTCCATCGCGACGCGATCGGCGGGCGCGTGATGGCGACCAAGCGAGCACGCCTCACCGCGATCACGTCGGGCGGCGCGATTCCCGACACCGCGGACTACCAGGTCCTCATGGAGCCCGAAGGGATGCAGGTCGGGAGCGTCAACGAGGACTTCGCGATCGAGTCGAACGCGGGCGACATCTTCCAGCTCGGGAACACCTCGTGGAAGATCCTGAAAGTCGAGCCGGGCATCGTGCGGGTGGCCGATGCCAAGGGGCAGCCGCCCACGATCCCCTTCTGGTTTGGCGAGGCGCCGGCGCGGACGGCGGAGCTTTCGTCGGAGATTGCCCGGATCCGCAACGAATGCACCGGGGTCGAGTGGCTCGTTCGGGAGACGGGGATTTCGGAGGGGGCGGCGCAGCAGGTCGCGGACTACGTCGCGACCGGGCGCCGTCAGCTCGGCACCGTCCCGACCCAGAAGAGGCTCGTCCTCGAGCGGTTTTTCGACGAGTCGGGCGGGATGCAGCTCGTGCTCCACGCGCCGTTCGGCGGGCGGATCAACCGCGCGCTCGGGCTGGCGCTCCGCAAGCGGTTCTGCGTGGGGTTTGGGTTCGAGCTCCAGGCGGCGGCGAACGAGGAAGCGATCGTCCTGTCGCTCGGTCCGCAGCACAGCTTCGATCTCAAAGGGGTGTTCGACTACCTCCATCCGAACACGGCGCGCGACGTGCTGATCCAGGCGCTGCTCGCGGCGCCGATGTTCGAGACCCGGTGGCGCTGGAACGTCACGCGGTCGCTGCTCGTCGAGCGGTTCCTCGGCGGGAAGAAGGTGCCCGCGCCGCTCATCCGGATGCGGGCGCAGGACCTGCTGGTGGCGGCGTTCCCCCAGGCGCTCGCGTGCCCCGAGACGCTGCCCGGCGGCCCGCTCCCGGTGCCCATGGAGCACCCGATTGTCCGGCAGACCGTCGAGGACTGCCTGACGGAGGCGATGGACGTCGACGGATTTCTGGAGATCCTGCGCGGCTTGCGCGACGGGACGATCGAGCGCGTGGCGATTGACACTCCGGAGCCGTCGGTCTTCTGCCAGGGGGTGTTGAACGCGGCCCCTTATGCGTTCCTCGACGACGCGCCGCTCGAGGAGCGGCGGACGCAGGCGGTGATGTCGCGCCGGACGCTCGACGTGAAATCGGCCGACGAACTGGGCGCGCTCGATCCCGAGGCGATCGCGCGGGTGCGCGATGAGGCGTGGCCGAAGCCGGAGAACGTCGAGGAGGTGCACGAGGCGCTCCTCTGGATGGGCTTCGTCACGGTCGAGGAGGGCCGCTCGTGGCAGTCGTGGCTCGAGGAGCTGGCGCTCGCGAGGCGGGTCGTGCTCGAAGGCGACCGGTGGTTCGCGGCCGAGGCGTCGCGCGATCCGAAGGTCGTGCTCCGCGGGCGGATGGAGGCGGTCGGCCCCGTCTTCAGCGAGGATCCGTTGATGCTGGAGCTGGAGAGCCAGGGCCTCGTGCTTCGCGGTCGCTTTGAAGGCCGCCCGGGCTGGTGCGATCGCCGGCTGCTCGCGCGAATCCACCGGTACACGGTCGAGCGGCTGCGGAAGGAAATCGAGCCGGTCACGGCGGCGGAGTTCCTGCGGTACCTCGCCTGCTGGCAGCACGTGGACGAGGAGCACAAGCTCGAAGGCCCGCGCGGCGTGGCGGAGATTGTCCGCCAGCTCGCGGGGTTCGAGGTGCCGGCGGCGGCGTGGGAGGCGGGCGTGCTGCCGTCGCGGGTCAAAGGGTACAAGCGGGAGTGGCTGGACCAGTTGACATTGTCGGGAGAGGCGGCCTGGGGCCGGCTCTGGGGCGGGGGGGCGAGCGCGATCCGGATCACGCCGATCTGCATCGTGCCGCGCGACGAGTTGGACAGCTGGGTGGGGCTCTCGTTGCCGCCGGAGCTCGCGGCAATCTCGGGCCCGGCGAAGGATCTGCACGCGGCGATGCTCGCGCGGGGCGCGATGTTCCCGCAGGAGCTGGCGCGCGCGGCGAAGCTGCTGCCGGCGCACGTCGAGATGGGCCTGGGCGAGCTGATCGCGCAGGGCGCGCTGACGTGCGACTCGTTCGGCGCGCTGCGCGGGCTGGTCGTGCCGCCGTCGAAGCGCCGCGGGCCGATGTCGACGGTGGGGCGGTGGAGCCTCTTCAGAAGGGAGGCGCTGCCGCCGCCGGCCGCCGACTTCGTGGCGCGCCAGCTGCTGCGCCGGACGGGCGTCGTCTTCCGGAAGACGATCGAGCGCGAGAAGCAGCCCGTCCCGTGGCGCGACCTCGCGCGCGTCTACCGGACGCTCGAGGCGCGGGGCGAGATCCGCGGGGGCCGGTTCGTCGCGGGCTTCTCGGGCGAGCAGTACGCTCTCCCCGAGGCCGTCTCGCTGATGCGCGCCGTGCGGAAGCGGGGCGAGCTCGCGCCCATCTCGGTCTCCGCGGCCGACCCGCTCAACTTCCGCGGCATCCTCACGCCCGACGACCGCGTCCCCGCCGTCGCCCGCCAGCGCGTGCAGGTCGGATAAACCGGCCGCCCTCGAATCGGAGATCGATGTACGAATCCGGCCCTCGTGGCGCTCCTCGCCCTGGCGGCGGGGCTCCCGCGGAGGAGGTAGCTCCAACTGTTAAGTGACAGATCCGATCTGTCACTTAACAGTTGAGGCCTGGCCGGGCTACTTCACCAGGACGTAGTCGAGGGCCATCTTGTGGAGCCCGGAGCCGGGCCCCCACTCGCGCGCCAGCGCGTTGGAACCCACGATGAGGAACTCCAGCTCGTTCGCCCCCCGACGGAGATCGACGCCTCTGAACTCGATTTCGCCGGTGAGGAGGTCGGCGTCGTAGAGGTCGAGCGCCGGCGCGATCGTGACGCCGTTCACCGAGACCTTGAAGATCCCGTGGTCGGACGCGCGCGTGAGCGCCAGCACGAGCGTGCGCGCGCCCGCTTCCCCCGACTCGAACTGCAGGCGGAGCCGGTCCCCGGGCTTCACCTCGCGGCCCCACCAGAGTTGCGAGGTCCCGCTCCACCGCCCGCGCCAGAACTGCTGGTGGCTGTCGTAGAGTTTCGAGATCGGCCGGGCGCCGGTCGCCTCGAGCACGGTGAGGTTCTCCCCCTCCTGCGCGCCGGCCACGGCGACCGGGCCGGACTCGCGGGGCGAGGACGGCTCCCGCGGCTCGAAGGAGGCGGGATCGTGGAGGAACGTGGCGGGGCCGAGAGGGGTCCACGCGGCGTCGCCCTCGGCCTTCCAGGAGAGCTGCAGCACCTCCTGCTCCGTCGTGTGGTAGTACTCCAGCGCGATCGGGTGCCTTCCCTTCTGGAGCGCGACGGTGCCCGTGTCCGTCGAGGGCGGATGGAACCCCCAGTTGGTGATGACCGTCGCGCCGTCGATGCGGAGCCGGACCCCTTCCTTGCTCAGGGTCTGGAAGACGTAGGTCGCGCTCCTCGGGACGTCGAGCAGCCCCGTCCAGCGGAGCGAGACCCAGTAGCGCGGCCCTTCCGGCCAGAGCGGCTGCCCGCCACTCTCGAACGCGGGCCGGGCGTCGATACGCCGGAGGCCGAGGGCGTTGAAGTTCGTGCCGCTGTAATACTCCGCGATCGCGCCGGCGCGGGGCGGGACGGCCGGGATCCCGGCCCGCCTCTTCGACTCCCTGAAGAACATCGTCGCCGCGAGCGCGAGGAGGACGACGACGGCGGCGACGGCGGCCCGGCGCATCGCCTGCTTCGTCCGCAGGACCCTCCAGGCGCGTGGCACGACGACCTTGAAGTCCTCGCCGCGGAGCCACTTGGCCAGGTCCTCCGCGAACGCCTGGGCGGTGGGGTAGCGGTCCTCGCGATCCTTCGAGAGCGCGATGAGGCAGATGGTCTCCAGGTTCTTGAAGAGAACGGGATTGATCTGGACCCGGCTGAAACGCGAGGGCGGCACGACCGGCTCGTTCACTGCGCGGGTCATGATCTCGAAGGAGGAGTCGCCCGTGAACGGCCGCCGGCCCGCGAGCACCTCGTAGAGGAGCACGCCCAGCGCGTACACGTCCGTGCGCCGGTCCACGTCCTTCCGCCCCTGCACCTGCTCGGGGCTCATGTAGTAGGGCGTCCCCACGGCCATCCCCGTCGCGGTGAGGGCGGGCCCGTCGTCGGCACCCTTGGCCAGGCCGAAGTCGGTCAGCCGCGGCCGGAGGTCCCGGTCGATCAGGACGTTCTCGGGCTTGAGATCGCGGTGGACCACGCCGTGCTCGTGGGCGTGGTGGGCCGCGAGCGCGATGTCGCGGATCAGCCCGACGTGTTTCTGGACGGTGAGCGACGCCTGCTTGCGCCACTCGGACAGGGGCACGCCGCGGACGAACTCCATCGCGATGTAGCGGCGTCCCTCGAGGATGCCGGCCCCGAGGATCCCGACGATGCCGGGGTGCGCGGGGATCGTGGCGGCGAGGCGCGCCACGCGGAGGAAGCGGTCCTCCGAGGGTTTCGACTCCCGCGGGTCAAGGACGGGCGGCGAGTTCAGGAGCTTGATTGCGACCGTGCGGTCCGTGGAGGTGTCGATCCCCTCGTAGACGACCCCCATCGCGCCGCGACCGATCTCGCGGACCAGGGTGAATTTTCCGAGCGGGGGGAATTGGCGTGGAAAGAGAGTATCGGAAGGATGCTGCCCGTGCCTCGAGTCACCCAAGTACCACTCCTGCCCGGTGGAGACGTGCGCCCGCTACCCATTCATGATGCTAGCTCGATCGGGGTTTGGAAGCAAAAGAAATAAAAGAGATGAACTGCTTTGAACTGCTTTGAACTGCTTTGACCTACGTCGAGATCGCGAGGACCTCGACGCGCGTGCCCAGGATCTCCTCGATCGCGGGGAGGAACCCCTCGTCCTTGATGGCCTCGCGGTCGTCCTCCACCTCGTGGAGCCAGCCCCGGTTCCCCGTGAAGGCGATGGAGAGCTGCGCGAGCCGGACGCCGCTGGTCATGCGGAGCTCCTGGGCCGCCGTCTTCGCGCCGCACGCGCAGGGGACGGGACGGCCGGAGACGCGGATGTCGTCGAGCAGGTCGCGGATGCTCGCCAGCCGCGCCCCGCACGCCCCGCAGTGGGCGTCCTCGTACTCCCAGTCGCCGTAGGGGAAGGGCGAGCCGTGGAGGTGCATCTTGATCTCGTCGGCCGAGTAGAGCTCGTCGTCATCCGGCGCGTCGGGCTCGCGGCCGAAGAGGGTGTCGCTCAGCGCGCCCGCGAGCGAGACCGTGCACTCGGAGCTGCCCTCCTTCGACGCGGCGGCCGCGCGGAGGTGCTGGACGGCGTTCTCGATCGGCAGCTCCTCCTCGCCGTCCACGGTGAACGTCTCGGTGATCTGGAGCTGGTCGACCAGGAACTTGAGGAGCGCCTCGACCTGCTCGTTCGTCGGCCGGTAGTCGCAGTCCCGCGGCACGATGTACAGGTCGTACCCGTGGATCATGGAGCTTCCTTTCCTGGTGCCCGCGCGATGAAGCGCCCTCTGACAGGATAGCCCCGCGCGGCGCGCGGCGTCAAGGAACTGGAGCCGGCGCGGCCCGCATGGTAGAGTGTCCGCGGAGAGATGGAGAGCCGCGAGATCGACTTGGACGGCCGGCGCGTCCCCTACGCGCTCCGCCGGAGCGGCCGCGCCCGCTGGATCCGCGCCGAGATCGGCTTGCGGACCGGGCTGCGCGTGACGCTCCCCGCGGCGATGGACCTCTCCGCCGCCGACTCCTTCCTCCGCTCCCGCCGGCGCTGGATCGTCCGCGTCCTCCGGAAGTTCGAGCGCCTCGCCGCGATCGTCCCCGACCGGCCGCTTTCCCACGGGACAACCGTCCCGTTCCTCGGGCGCGACCTGGCCCTGGACGTCTCGGTCGGCGATCCGGGCGTCGAGCGGCGGGGTGATTCGCTCGCCGTCCGCGTCCGCCGCCGGACGAGGGGTCCGGTGGCCGCGGCCCTCGAGTCGTGGTACCGCGCCGAGGCCGCGAGGGCGTTCGACTCGTGGACCCGCGGGCTCGGGGCGCTCCACGGCCTGCTCTTCAAAAGGATCGTGATCGGCGACCAGAAGAGCCGCTGGGGGACGTGCTATTCGAACGGCACGCTCTCGTTCAACTGGCGGCTGATGCTCGCGCCCGAGCCGGTGGCCCGCTACCTCGCCGCGCACGAGCTGTCGCACGTCGCCGTCCCGGACCACTCACCGCGCTTCTGGTCGAAGGTCGGCGAGCTGTGCCCCGGCTGGCACGAGCCGGAAACCTGGCTCCGCAAGCTCGGCGCCTCCCTCGTCCTCTGATAAGCCGAGTGCGCCGCACTCGGCTTATCACCTGCCGAGCGGTACCTCGCGGAGCTCGCCGCGGAGCGAGACCGTGACGCTGTACGTCGAGACCTTCTCGAGGCGGACGCCGTCAACGACGTCGCCGACGCGGCAGGTCTTGCTGTTGATGACGGCGGTCGAGGTGTCGCGCACGAATCGGACGCTGTGGCTCACGCCGGCGGCAATCTCGATGGAGATCGGCTCCTCCGAGCGGGAGATCACCGTGCCGCTCACGACAAGCGGAATCTTCGCGAGCTCGGCGCGCGTCCGGCAGCGCGCCACCATCGGCCCGGCCTGGGAGATCCAGGCGGCCACTTCCTCCGACTCGGGGCGAAGCTCGAACTCGATCCGCCGGCCCTGGTCCTTGAGGGCGCGCACTTCGCGCTCGAGGGCGCCCGCATCCGTCCGCTGGTGGGCCTCGAGGAGGCGGACGTTGCAGCGGCGGGCGTCGGCCAGCGCGCGGGCCGCGCCGTCCCACGCCGCCTCGGCGGCATTTCTCACGCGGTCCGCCTCGACCACCATGTCATCGCGCCCGAGGGCGCGGGCCTTCTCGCGGACCGCCTTCCAGAGTTGGAGCAGCTTCAGATAGGCCTCGGGCTTGCCGGCGGCCTCCATCCCCTCGAGCTCCTTCAAGTCCCTCTTCGCGTCCGCGAGCGCCGACATAAGCCCGTCCGCGGAGACCCTGGGCCCCGGCGTCTCGTCGGGGAAGGGCGTCGAATCCCCCTTCCGTGCCTTTGCGTGCTCAAAGGGGTCGTGGCGGTCCGACCGGTGCATGTTGACGGCGGCCTTGAACGCCGCCAGGTCGTCCTCCACCAGCGCGATTTTAGCGCCGCCGCGCATCGCGATCTCCACGATCCGGCCGTACTTGTCCACGAGGGCGCTCGACCAGGTCGCGTCCGGGTGGGAGGCCGCGGGCGGCTTGAGGAACCGGACGGGCGTGAGCATCTTCGCGGCGCCCATCACTTCCTTCCGGACCGGCGCCCCGACGTCGAAGGTCATCTCGACGTCCACGCGGCCCTCGGCCAGCGGTGAGAGGAGGCGTGCCGAGCGGCGGCCTTCCTTCGCCAGCATCCCGTTCTGACGCATCGAGTAGAAGGAGAATGTCGGGAGGGCAAAGAGGTCGGTGTCGGCCGGGATCTCCACGGTCCGATCGCCGACCGCGAGGGTGCGCTTCTCCTCCGCCGTCGCGATGGAGAAATCCCGGCTACCCTCGACGTGAGACAGGAGGGTTCTCGGAAGGAACGCCTCGTCGAGCGACGCCTGGACGTCGCGGAACTCCACCAGGTCCGCCGTCCGCGTCGCGTCCTTCGGGTCCGGGATGTCGAGGATGAAGTCGACGCGGTACGAGTAGGTCCAGTGGTCCCGGACCCGCTCGAGCTTCTCGCGAACGTAGCCCTTGTTCTTTCCGTCCTGCACGACCTTGTACCAGGACTCGACGCCGTCGAGGATCGTCGCGCGATCGTCCTGGGCCGGGGCGAGGAAGCAGGCGAGGGCCGCGAGCAAAGTCGACATGGATACTCCGTTCAAATTCTCTCTGTGCATGGTACACCTCCCCGGGCGGGGACGTAAGAGCAATCGGAGGGATGCCCATGTCCAGCCTCGTCCGCGCCGCCGTCGTGCTCGCCCTCGCGCTCGTCCCCGCCCGCCCCGATCCCTTCCGGATCGAGCTCACGGTCGTGGACGAGGCCACGAAGAAGCCCGTGGCGTGCCGCTTCCACGTGCTCGACGCGACGGGGAAACCGGTGAAGCCTCCAGGCCTCCCGTTCTGGCGCGATCACTTCGTCTGCGCGGGCTCGGCGACCCTCGACCTGCCGACGGGTGAGTACTCTTATGAAGTCGAACGCGGCCCGGAGTGGTCGCGCGCCCCGGGCACGTTCAACGCGGCGATCCAGAAGAGGGAGATCGTCCTCAAGAGGATTGCCGATCTGAAGGTCGACGGCTGGTGGTCGGGTGATCTCCACATCCACCGCGCGCTCGAGGAGGCGGAGCTCCACGCCTCGGCCGAGGATCTCCACATCGCGCCGGTGATCACGTGGTGGAACAAGACCAACCTGTGGGCGTCGAAGCCGGCTCCCCCGGAGCTTCTCCGTCGCACCGCCGACGGACGATTCATCTTCGCGATGGCGGGCGAGGACGAACGCGAAGGCGGCGCGCTCCTCTACTTCCACCTGCCGAAGCCTGTCCCGATCACGGCGGCCTCGCGCGAGCACCCGTCTCCCATGACCTTCCTCGAGGAGGCGCGGAAGACGCCGGGCGCGCACGTCGACATCGAGAAGCCGTTCTGGTGGGACGTCCCGGTCTGGGCGTCGATCGGAAAGGCCGACACCATCGGAATCGCGAACAACCACATGTGCCGGAGCCAGATGTACGAGAACGAGGCGTGGGGCCGGCCGCGCGATGCGAAGCGGCTGCCCGCCCCGCGGGGCAACGGCTTCTGGACCCAGGAGATCTACTATCACCTTCTGAACTGCGGCCTCCGCATCCCGCCGTCGGCAGGCAGCGCCTCGGGCGTGCTCCCCAACCCGGTCGGGTACAACCGTGTCTATGTCCACGTCGGGCCCGAACTGACGTGGGAGAAATGGTGGGAGGGGCTGCGCGCGGGGCGGTCGTTCGTGACCAACGGGCCGCTCCTCGAGGTCACGGCGAACGGAAGGCCGCCCGGGAGCGTCTTCCTGGAGACCAAGGAGCTGGCGCTGAAGGCGACGGTCGTCTCGAACGATCCGGTCCGGGCCGTCGAGATCGTCCGGGACGGAAAAGTGGAGAGGTCGGTCTCCCCGCAGGACCTGGGGACGCTCACGTTCGACCGCAGCGGCTGGTTCCTCGTCCGCTGCTTCGCGGAGACCGACAAGACCTTCCGCTTCGCCTCGACGGCCCCGTTCTACGTGGAGATCGGCGACGCGAAGCGCCGCGTGAGCCGCGCGTCGGCGAAGTTCTTCGTCGACTGGGTCGACGAGCGCCGGGGCCGGATCAAGGAGACGGACGAGATGAAGCGCGCGGAGGTGATGCGCTTCCACGACGAGGCGCGCGCCTTCTGGGCCGCGCTCCTCGAGAAGGCCGACGCGGACTGACCTCCGTCAGGCGGGCTTCGGGGGAGTGGGCTGGAGGCGGATGCTCGATCCCTTGCCGTCCTTCCTCTCCTCCAGGTATTCCTCCGCGGTCGAGAGCGCGGTGTGGATGTCGGGCCGCATCCGAAGGCGGGTGAAGCGGGCTTTCACGTTGCCCTTGCGGAGGAGCTGCCGGGGCTGGCGCTGGAGCCCGGCGATCACCGTCAGGCACTTGTAGTGATCGAGGCGTTCCAGGGCGCTCTCGAGCGCGACCAGGCCCGTCGCGTCCATGTCGGGTACCTGCTCCATTCGAAGGATGACCACCCTGGCCTTGTCGGCGATGACGCCCAGCGTCGCCATGGCTTTCTGGGCGGCGCCGAAGAAGAGCGGCCCGGCGATGTCGTAGACGAAGACGCCGTCGGGGATCGACCGGGGGATCGCCGGGTGGACGCCCTGGTGAAGTTTCGTCCGGGTGAGGAGCGCCATCCGGCGCATGAACAGGAGCGCCGCGAGCACGATCCCCGTCGTGACCGAGATCACCATGTCGGTCGCGACGGTCAGGCCGAAGCAGACCAGCAGGATGGCGACGTCGTTCCGCGGGGCGACTTTCACGATGTGGATGAAGTGCTTCGCCTCGGACATGTTCCAGGCCACGAGCATGAGGAGCGCCGCGAGGGACGCCATGGGCAGGTAGCCGATCAGGGGCGCAAGGGCGAGGATGGCGACGAGGATCGTCGCCGCGTGGACGATCGAAGCGACGGGGGTCCGGGCGCCCGAGCGGATGTTGGTGGCGGTCCTCGCGATCGCCCCGGTCGCCGGGATGCCGCCGAAGAAGGGGCAGACCAGGTTCGAGACCCCCTGGGCCAGGAGCTCCGCGTCGGGGTCGTGCTTGGTCCGCGCCATGCCGTCGGCGACCACGGCGGAGAGGAGCGACTCGATCGCCCCGAGCATCGCGATCGCGAAGGCGCCCGGCAGGAGCGCCTGGATCATGTGGAAATCGAGGTGGAAGGGCTTGCCGCCGGCGCCCCCGGCGTTCCAGGGAAGGATCGGTCGGGGCGGGGCCTGCGGGATCCCGTGGAACCGGCTGGTGATCGTATTCAGATGGACGTCGGGGAGTTGCTTCATGACCAGCCACGCGACGACGGCCGCGACCGGGAGGGCGACGAGGGGGGCGGGGATCTTCTTGGTCACGCGGGGGAAGACGATGAGGATCGCGAGCGTCAGGAGCCCGATCCCCAGCTCCCACGAGCTTCCCGTGCCGCGGGAGAGCCACATCTCGTGGATGCGTTCGAAGAAATGGTCGGGGCTCTTGGCCATCGTTAGCCCGAAGAGGTCCTTGAGCTGCAGCGTTGCGATCACGGTCGCGATCCCCGCGGTGAAGCCGGTGGTGACCGGGTGGGGGATGAACTCGATCAGTTTCCCCAGGCGCAGGAGGCCCATGGTCACCAGGATCGCGCCCCCCATGATCCCCGCGACCAGGAGCCCGGCGAGCCCGTAGTTCGCCACGATGGGAAAGAGGATCGGGACGAAGGCGGCGGTCGGGCCCGTCACCTGGCAGCGCGAGCCCCCGAGGACCGCGGCGAGAAAACCCGCCACGATGGCCGTGTAGAGCCCCTGCTGGGGGGGGGCCTGGACGGCGATGGCGAGGGCCATCGAGAGCGGGAGCGCGACAACGCCGACGACCAACCCAGCCAGCACGTCGCTCCGGAACGTGGCGGCGGTGTATCCCTGCCGGATGGACTCGCGCAGGGCACGGGCCGGCAAGGCCCGCAGGGGGATGTTCGACTCGGCGTCGCGGTACCGCGTCTCGGTGTGCTTCGTCACAAAAGGTCTTCCAGATCAAGCAAGGGGCGCCGGAGCTTACCACGAAACGGCCGCGATTGCCAGAGCTGGTTTGCTATGATGCCGCCGTGACGGATTTCGGAGCTCTCGGATTCTGCCGCGTGGCCGCGGTCCAGATCCCGGTCCGTCCCGGGGATGCGCGCGCAAACGCGTCGGCGATCCGCCGAGCGGCCGAGACCGCGGCGGCCCGCGAGGCGTGCCTCGTCCTCTTTCCGGAGCTCTCGATCGCGGGCTACTCCTGCGAGGACCTCTTCCAGAACCAGGGTTTTCTGGCCGACGTCCGCCGCGCGATCGCGCAGCTGGCGTCGGAGACGAAGGACCTCGCCGCGGCGATCGCCGTCGGTGCCCCGTACCAGGCGCCCGACGGCCGGGTCTACAACGCCGCCTTCATTCTCCACCGCGGCCGCGTGCGGGGCGCGATCCCCAAGACGCACCTTCCCAACGCCGGCGAGTTCTACGAGCGGCGCTGGTTCGTCCCGGGCGGGCCCGCGGACTACGGGATCGTCGACGAGCTACTCGGGGAGTTCCGCCTCTCCCGGCGCCAGCTGTTCGAAGTCGGCCGGATGGTCTTCGCGGTCGAGGTCTGCGAGGACCTCTGGGCCCACGAGCCCCCGAGCGGCGCCCACGCCGTGGCGGGCGCCAACGTGATCCTCAATCTCTCCGCGAGCAACGAGCTTGTCGCCAAGTCGGAGTACCGCCGCGACCTCGTGCGGATGCAGTCCGCGCGCCTCGACGCCGCGTACGTCTACGTCTCGTGCGGTCCGGGCGAGTCGACGAAGGACGTCGTCTTCGGCGGCCACGCGATCATCGCCGAGGCGGGGACGATCCTCTCAGAGGGGCCGCGATTCGAATTCAAAGGGACGGCAGTCTTTGCCGACCTCGATATCGACCGCCTGATGCACGACCGTGCGCGCGACATGACGTTCGCGAACGCGCTTCGCCCTCCGGGCTACACGGTCCAGCGGCTGGAGCCGTCGCCTCCGCCGCTCACGTCGCTGGAGCGCGCGTTTTCGCGCACCCCGTTCGTCCCCGACACGCCCGGCCTGGTCGGCGAGCGGGCGCGCGAGATCCTGGCGATCCAGGCCACCGGCCTCGCGCGGCGGCTCGAGGCGAGCGGCTCGGCGACGGCGGTGATCGGCATTTCGGGAGGTCTCGACTCGACGCTCGCGCTCCTCGTGACGGTCGAGACGATGAGGAGGCTGTCCCGGCCGGCGTCGGCGATCCTCGCGGTCAGCATGCCCGGGATGGGGACGACGGAACGGACGCGGAAGAGCGCCGCCGATCTCGCGGTCCGCGCGGGCGCGACGTTCCGCGAGGTCCCGATCGTCGCGGCGGTCTCCCAGCACTTCAAGGACATCGGCCACGACCCTTCCGTGCACGACGTGGTCTACGAGAACTCGCAGGCGCGGGAGCGGACGCAGATCCTGTTCGACCTCGCGAACCAGCACCGGGGGATCGTGGTCGGGACCGGTGACCTCTCGGAGCTCGCGCTCGGGTGGTGCACGTACAACGGCGACCAGATGGCGAACTACGCGGTGAACGTCTCGGTGCCGAAGACGCTGGTGACGCACCTGGTGCGCTGGTACGCGGAGAACGTGGCCGACGGGGCGACGCGCGCGGTGCTCGAGGCGATCCTCGCGACGCCGATCTCGCCGGAGCTGCTGCCGCCGGGGAAGGACGGGGAGATCGTGCAGGACACCGAGAAGGCGATCGGCCCCTACGTTCTCCACGACTTCTTCCTGTTCCACCACGAGCGGTACGGCGCCGGCCCGCGGCGGATCCACGCGCTCGCGTGCCGGGCGTTCGCGGGGGAATTCACGCCGGCCGAGGTCCGGAAGTGGCTTCGCGTGTTCTTCGAGCGCTTCTATCGCCAGCAATTCAAAAGGACGACGCTCCCGCCGGGCCCGAAGGTGGGATCGGTCAGCCTCTCCCCGCGCGGCGACCTGCGGCTCCCCGACGAAGTCGACCCCGCGCCGTTCCTCGGGGAGATCGACGGGCTCTAATCCAGGCGCTCCGGCTGTCTTTCCTACCGCGCGGGAACGCGGCCCATCGACTCGGTGAGCGAGCGCAAACGGTCGAGCGCCTCGGGGACCAGCTCGCCGGTCGCAAGTCGCCACTCCCAGTTCCCCGTCGCCACGCCGGGACGGTTCATGCGTGCCTCGGTCCCGAGCCCGAGCAGGTCCTGGACGGGGGTGATCGCGGTGTCGGCGGGGGACTTCATCACCGCCTCGATCATCGTCCAGTGGATCTCGCGCCCGTCGGTCTGGAGGTAGCGGCACACCCACTCGCGCGTGCCCGGATGGTCGATCTTTTCGAACCAGCCGCGCGAGGTGTCGTTGTCGTGCGTACCGGTCGCGGCCAGGCAGCGGGTCGGGTACTTGTGGGGCAGGTGCGTCTGTGCGGGATCCCAGCCGAAGCCGAACTGAAGGACGCGGATGCCGGGGAGCTCGAACGTGTCGCGCAGGTGCTCGATCTCCGGCGTCATGACCCCCAGGTCCTCGGCGATCATCTCGAGCGATCCCGATTCCGCGCGCAGGTTGCGGAGCACCTCCGCGCCCGGCGCGAGGATCCAGCGGCCGCGGAGCGCGTTCTTCAGGCGCGCGGGCACCGCCCACGCCCGGTGGAAGCCGATGAAGTGGTCGATGCGGACCGCGTCGAACCGGGCGAGGGTCGTGCGGAACCGCGCGAGCCACCAGTCGTAACCGCGCGCGCGCATCGCGTCCCACTTGTAGAGTGGAAAGCCCCAGAGCTGGCCGTCCTTCGCGAAGTCGTCGGGCGGGACTCCCGCGACGCGCATCGGCTTGCCGCGGCGGCCGAGATCGAAGAGGTCCTGGTGGGCCCAGACCTCCGCGCTGTCGTGCGGCACGTAGAAGGGCACGTCGCCGACGAGGCCGATGCCGAGCTCGCGGCAGCGGCGGCGGAGCGCCTGCCACTGCCGGTCGAACTCGAACTGCACGAACTCGTGGAAGCGGATCTGCGGGGCGAGCTTGCGGCGCGCCTCGGCGAGCGCCCCGCGGTCGTGCGCCCGCGCGCCGGCGTCCCACTCGGTCCAGACGCGCCCGCCGTGCGCGTCCTTGAGGGCCCGGTACATCGCGTAGTCCTCGAGCCAGGGCGTCGCGGCACGGAAGCCCTGGAACGCGTTCCGCTCATCCTCCGGGGCGAGGCCGTCGAACGCGACGGCGGCGCGGTAGAGCCGGTCGAGCTTGAAGGTCTCGACCTCTCGGTAGGGCACGCGCTCGCGGAGCCAGGTGCCGACGGGCGTGACCTCCTCCTTCCGGAGCAGCCCCCGCTCCGCCAGCCGGTCGAGGCTGATGAGCAGGGGATTCCCGGCGAAGGCCGAGAGCGCGGAGTAGGGCGAGTTTCCGAACCCGGTGGGCCCGATGGGGAGCATCTGCCACCACGTCTGCTTCGCGGCGGCGAGCTGGCCGGCGAACGCGTGCGCGCTGTCCCCCAGGTCGCCGATGCCGGGGGGCCCGGGGAGCGAGGTCAGGTGGAGGAGAACGCCGCTGGCGCGCGTCCGGAGGCTCGGCGTGGATGGCATCTCGTCCCGGAGATGGGATACCAGATCCGGGGAGGATCGTACAGGAAGATTTTGAGGAGATGAGCGGTCAAACCACCGGACTCCCAGGAATTACGTCAACGGCACCGGAGATCGGGGGATGAAGAAGCGGAGATTGGAACCTCCATCTCCCTATCCCCGGGATCTCCGTATCTCCTCTGAAATTCCGGCGGCGGCCGGGCCTATATAGAGTGAGAAGCGGGGCCGGGCGTCGCTGTATTTTTGGGGCGCTGCAACGTTTGGGGAGGCGTCCGCTATCTCGGAAGTCCGGGTTGAACCATTGATAGGGGGCGAACCATGCCGGATCCAGCCGTCTCGCCGTCGGACGTCGCGCTTGTCGAGCAGCTCCGCGCCGCGCACAAGAAGCTGCGGGAGGAGATGGGGAAAGTCATCGTGGGACAGGGCGAGGTCCTCGACCAGCTCCTGACCGCGATCTTCTGCCGGAGCCACGCGCTCCTGGTCGGCGTGCCCGGGCTTGCCAAGACGCTCATGGTGAGCACGCTCGCCCAGGCGCTCGACCTCACCTTCAAGCGCATCCAGTTCACGCCCGACCTCATGCCGAGCGACATCACCGGCACGGAGGTCATCCAGGACGATCCCGTGACGAAGCAGCGGCAGTTCAAGTTCCTGCAGGGGCCGCTCTTCGCCAACATCGTCCTCGCCGACGAAATCAACCGCACGCCGCCGAAGACGCAGGCCGCGCTCCTCGAATCGATGCAGGAGCGGAAGGTCTCGATTGGCGGGACCGACTACCCGATGAAAAACCCGTTCTTCGTCCTCGCGACGCAGAACCCGATCGAGCAGGAAGGCACCTACCCGCTCCCCGAGGCCCAGCTCGACCGCTTCCTCTGTCTCATCAAGGTGGACTACCCGACCGACGAGGAGGAGGAGAAGATCATGCGGCTGGGGACGGCTGACGTCCAGCCGACGATCGCCAAGGTCCTGCACGGGGAGGACATCCTGAAGCTGCAGCAGATCATCCGGCGGGTGCCGGTGGCCGACCACGTCTTCGCCTACGCGAAGCGCATCACCCGGATGACCCGGCCCGGCCGGCCGGAGGCGGGCGACTTCGTCAACAAGTGGCTCACGTGGGGCGCCGGGCCGCGCGCGAGCATGAACCTGATCCTCGCGGGCAAGGCGCACGCGATCCTCGCCGGGAACTTCCACGTCTCGGCGGACGACGTGGCCGCCGTGGCGCCGCCCATCCTGCGCCACCGGCTGATCCCCAGCTTCGCCGCGCAGAGCGAGGGCGTGACGGCGGACGACATCGTCAAGAAGATCCTGGACTCGGTCCCCAAGAACCAGGCCGCGGCCTAGCACCGTCGAGCGACCTCGGAGCGGAAGTCCTGGAGGGGCGAGAGCGATGGCGTCGTACCTGCAGCCGGATGTCGTTTCACGCGCGGAGGCCCTGGGCATCAAGGCCCGGACCATCGTCGAGGGCATGCGCGTCGGCGACCACAAGAGCCCGTACCACGGGTTCTCGGTCGAGTTCATCCAGCACCGCGAGTACGTCCCGGGCGACGACGTGCGCCACATCGACTGGCGCGTCTACGGCCGCAGCGAGCGCTACGCGATCAAGCTCTACGAGCAGGAGACGAACTTCGTCGGCCACATCCTCCTCGACGCGAGCCGCTCGATGCTGTATGGCGAGGGGGCGCAGAACAAGCTCGAGGTCGCGAAGCTTCTCGCCGCCACGCTCGGCTACCTGATCATCGGTCAGCGCGACAGCGCGGGGCTCTACGTCTTCGACTCGGTCTGGCGCGCGCAGCTCCCCGCCTCGAGCCAGCCCGGCCACGTGCAGCAGATCCTCCGCGCCCTCGAGAGCGCGCAGCCGGAGGAAAAGACCTCGATCGGCCCGCTCCTCCACGCGCTCGCCGAGAAGGCCCGCCGCCGCGGCCTCGTCTTCCTCATCTCCGACGTCTTCGACGAGGTCGAGCCGGTCCTCGAGGGCCTGCGCCATCTCCGGTTCCAGGGCCACGAGGTGACCGTCTTCCACGTCCTCCACCCCGACGAGACCGGCTTCCCCTTCGAGGGGATGATCAAGTTCGACGGCATGGAGATCAAGCAGCACCTCCTCACGCGGCCGCACCTGATCCGCCCCTCGTATCTCCGCGCGCTCGAGGCCTACCTGAAGGAACTCCAGCACGGCTGCGAGGCGAACCGCATCGACTACGTGCCGATCGACACGTCGCGCCCGCTCGCCGAGACGCTGACGAAGTACCTCGCCCGCCGCCTGAGAATCCGGAGAATATGAAGATAACCGCAGGTTCTCTGTGTCTCTGTGTCTCTGTGGTTTTCTTCTCTTTCTAATTTATGGCTTTTCTCGCGCCGATGATGTTGTGGGGCCTCGCGGCGGCTTCGCTGCCGGTGATCCTCCACTTCTTCTACCGGTCGCGCTACCGCACCGTCCCGTGGGCGGCCATGAAGTTCCTTTTGACCTCCGTCGAGCAGACCAGCCGCCGCCTCCGGTTCCAGGAACTGCTCCTCCTCGCCGCCCGCACCGCGCTGCTCTTCCTCCTCGCCCTTGCGCTCGCGCGGCCCTCCACGGTCGCGCGCAGCGGCTCCGCCGACGGCGACGCGGTCGACGCCGTCCTTCTCATCGACGTCTCGACCAGTATGGGCGCGCGCGACGGAGCGAAAACCCGGCTCGAGCGCGCGAAGGACGGCGCGCTCGCCGTGATCGACCGCCTGCCGGCCCGCTCGACCGTCCAGGTGATCGCCACCGCCGACCGCGAAATGCCGCTCGGCCCCGCGGCGGCCTCGAACCTCGACCAGGCGCGCGAGATCGTGAAGTCGCTTCCGCTCAGCCACCTCTCGACCGATCATTTCCCCGGCGTGCTCGAGGCGGAGCGGACCCTGGAGTCGGGCCATTCGCCCAACAAGGAGCTCTACCTCTTCAGCGACATGCAGAAGTCCGGCTGGGAGCGGCAGGCCACGGCGCTCCAGGCCCGGCTGAAGGAGATCTCGAAGACCGCGTCGGTGACCCTCGTGCGCTGCGGGACCCGCGCGCCCCGGAACGTCTCGATCGTCGCCGTCCAGGCCCAGTCGGGCATCCCCCACACGGGCGAGCGCGTGGGATTCGCCGTGCTCGTCCGCAACACGGGCGCCGAGCCCGTGCGGGACCTGACCGTCACGCTCGAGGTCGAGGGCCGCGGGAAGGAGCGCGAGTCGCAGGCGATCCAGGTCCTCGCCCCCGGCGAGACCACGGCCGTCACGCTCACCGCAAAGCTCGAGAAGTCGGGCCTGCGGACCGTCACCGCCACCGTCGGGCCCGACGACCTCGACGCGGACAACGTCTTCACGCGCGTGCTCCAGGTCCGCGAGCAGACGCGCGTCCTCGTGGTCGACGGCTCGCCGAGCGAGCAGCGGCCCGAGACCGGCGCCAGCTTCTACCTCATGCACAGCCTCCGGCCCGTCCCCGAGTCGGCGTGGGTCACCTACCACGTCCAGCCGCGGATGGTGACGCCCCTCGAGGCGTCGCCCGCGCTCCTGGCGGACGTGGACGCCTGCATCCTGGCAAACGTGCCGCTTCCCGCGGCGGGCGAGAACACGCCCGGCGCGATCCCCCAGGATTTCGCCGAGCGACTGTCGCGGTTCGTCCGCGAGGGCCATGGGCTCCTGATCTTCGCGGGCCCGCGCGTCTCGCCGGAGCAGTACAACCGAGTCTTCTTCGACGAGCACGCGCTTCTCCCCTTCAAGCTCCTGCCGGCCGAGAGCGCGCCCGCGGCGAGCCCGCTCCACCCGGATCCCTCCTCGGCCGACGGATCGTCCTTCCTCGCGGCGTTCCGCGAGGAGCCGCTGAGCCGGCTGGCGCAGACCAACGTCTTCCAGTGGATCGGGGTGGAGGAGCGGGAGGCGAAGGACTGCCACATCCCGCTCCGGTACACGAACGGCCGGCCCGCGGTGGTCTGCCGCCTCCTGGGCGGCGGCGAGGTCGTCTTCGTCACGACGTCGGCCGACCCGAAGTGGACCGACTGGCCGCCGCGCTTCACGTACCTGCCGTTCGTCCACGTGGCGCTGAGCCATCTCCTGGACGGGCCCAGCGCCGCCCTCAACCGCGTGGCGGGCGAGCCGATCCAGTGGCGCCCGTCCCCCGCGGACGGCGACAAGATCTTCGCGCTCGTCGATCCCGACGGGAGGCGCACCCGCCTCGGCGTCCCGACGATGAACGAGGGGCTGCCGCTCGTGACGGCGACATCGACGGCCCGCGCGGGTGCCTACCGGATCGTGAAGGAGAAGGACCCCGAGGACCCCGGCGCCCTCTTCGCGGTGACCCCCGACCCGCGCGAGACCGAGGACCTGGAATCGTTCACGGACAAGCAGGTCGACGAGCGGCTCGGCTTCAAGGTCACTCACGTCACCGCGGGCGACGACCCGGGCGTCTACGCCGGCGGCGAGCGGCTGAAGACCGAGTGGACGACGTGGGTGCTCCTGGTGATGCTGGCGATCGTGGCGTTCGAGACGGTCTTGGCGTGGTACTGCGGAAGGGGCTGGTAGAGCGATGGAACTCGAATCGGCCCGCGTGAGCTTCCACGGGATCCTTCCGCCCGTGGTGGCGCTCGTGCTCCTCGTGGCGTCGGCCGTCGGAATCTTCGTCCTTTACTTCAAGGAGCGCGGGAAGTTCGGCGCGCCCCGGCGTGTCCTGATGGCGCTCTTCCGCGTCGCCGTCGTGGGGACGGCGCTCTTCCTCCTCGCCCGCCCGGTCCTCGTCGCCGAGACGCGCGGCGAGCGCGCGCGCGGGGTCGTCCTCCTCATCGACAACAGCCTGAGCATGACCCAGCGCGACCAGCGCCTCTCCGTGACGGACCGGCTCCGCGTCGCGATCGCCGAGGACCGCCTCGCGCCCGGCACGAAGATCGCGGAGACCGCGACGGCGACCGACGTGCCGGCGGGGACGACGGAGGATCCGGCCCGGGCGGCGCTCGTCCGGGCGGTGCTCGTCAACCCGCGGCTCCGGCTCCTCGAGGGGATGCAGAAGCTGGGGCCGCTCCGCGTCGCGTTCTTCGGGCAGCGCGTGCGCGACCTGCCGGAGGAGTCCCGCGCGCCCGGCGTCCCGCCGACGCCCCTGGCGGCTCGGATCGACGCCGAGCTCAAGAACGAGGAGATCCGCACGGCGCTCGCGGACGCGATCCGGGACGTCCTCACGCGGAGCGAGGGCGACCTCCCGGCGGCGATCGTGGTCATGACCGACGGGCAGGACAACAACAGCAAGATCTCGGTCGACGAGGCGGCGCAGGAGTGCGCCCGCCTCAAGATCCCGCTCCACGTCTACGGCGTGGGATCCTCGGAGATCGGCAACCTGGAGATGAAGGACATGGTCGTGCCCGGCACGATCTTCTTCGACGACACGGTCTCCGTCCCGGTGCGGTGGCGCTGCCGCGGCTTCAAGCAGGGGAGCGCGGAGATCACGCTCCTGCTGGGCGACCGGGTCGTCGCGCGGAAGGACGTGGCGGTCAAGGAGGGCGAGGATTTCCGGGAGGAGCTCACGTTCACGCCGCGCAAGACCGCGGGCGGCGAGGAGAAGGCGGACCTCAAGGCGGTGATCCGATACAAGGGCAACGAGACGTTCAGCCAGGACAACGAGGTGAAGCGGGCGATCACGCTCGTCGACCGGAAGGTCAAGATCCTGTACGTCGAGGGATCGCCCCGCTGGGAGTACAAGTTCCTCCAGACGGCGCTGCTGCGCGACCGGCGGGTCGAGGCGAAATTCCTCCTGGCCAGCGCGGACGCGCGCGCGGTCTCCGGGGGCGGGCCGTACCTGCCGTCATTCCCGAAGGCGCGAGCGGAGCTCTTCGCGTTCGACGTCCTCATCTTCGGCGACGTGCCGCTCGCCTTCGTGGGCACCGAGCGGGTCGGCTGGATTCGCGACTTCGTGCGCGAGGGCGGAAGCCTTGCTTTCATGGCGGGTCGCCAGCACGCGCCCTCCGAGTACGCGGCGACGCCGCTGGCCGAGGTCCTTCCGGTCGAGTTCGCGCCGGCGAGGTTCACGGCGTTCGACCTCGAGCGCCCGCAGATGTTCGTCCCGCAGCTGACGCGCGCGGGCGAGCGTTCCGAGATGCTCGCCCTGGCCGACACGCCCGACGAGAACGCCCGGGCCTGGCAGGCGCTGCCGGGTTTCTACTGGAACTACCCGGTGACGAAGCTCCGGCCCGGCGCGACGGCGCTCCTCGTCCACCCGCGGCAGAAGTCGGGCGAGCAGTCCGTCCCGGTGCTCGCGACCCAGTACTACGGCAAGGGCCAGGTTCTCTATATAGGCACCGACGAGACGTGGCGGTGGCGCGCGAACGGCGGCGAGAAGATCTTCGGCCGCTTTTGGGGCCAGGTGATCTACCAGATGGGGCTCCCTCACGTGATCGGGATGCCCAAGCGCGTGCAGCTGGCGCTGGAGCGGCCCGAGATCGTCACCGGCCAGCGGTTCCACGTCTACGCGCGGGTCTTCGACGCGGAGTTCCGGCCCTTCTCCGGGGAGAAGGTGAACGGGCGGCTGGAGAGGACGGACGCGGCGCCGGGCGAGGAGCGCTCCCGCGGGGTCGTCCTCGACCCCGTGCCCGGCCTGCCCGGCGAGTACCGCGTCCTGCTCTCGCATGACACGGTCGGCCGCTTCGTGCTCAAGGTCGACGAGCCGACCGGCGCGGCGCTGGAATACAAGGTGAGCCTCCCCCCGCAGCACGAGCTCCAGGTGGGCTCGATGGACGAGGAAGGCCTGCGCGGGGCGGCGCTGGCCGGCGGCGGCGCGTTCTACCGCGAGGAGGACCTGCACACGCTCGCCGCGAACCTTCGTCCCCAGAAGGCGTCGTTCACGGAGCGGCACGAGACGCTGCTCTGGAACGCGCCGATGCTGCTGATCTTCGTGGGCCTGATCACGATCGAGTGGATCCTCAGGAAGTTCTCAAACCTGAGCTAGAAGACAAGATGGTTCCTCAAATCATCCTGGAGCGGCTGGCGCGCGTGAGGGCGCGCGAGAAGGCGATGCGCCTCGCGTGGGGCGCCGCGCGCTGGCTCGCGCTCGCCGCGGGCGCCCTGCTTCTCGCCTGCCTCGTCGACTGGCTGGTCGACCTGCGGACCGAGACGCCGTCGGGCCTTCGCACGTTCATGTTCGTCGCGCAGGCCATCCTCTGGCTGGCCTCGGCGGTCGTCTTCGTCTTCCGCCCGCTCGGCGCGCCGCTCCCCGATCGGGAGCTCGCCCTCTGGACCGAGGGGAAATTCCCCGAGCTGGGTCACCGGATCATCACCGCCGTCGAGCTCAACCGGACCGGCGCGCCGCTCGAGGGTATGTCGGTGGAGCTGCTCGCCGCCGTGACGCGACAGGCGGAGGAGCACGCCACTCGGACCGACTTCGCCTCGCGCGTCGACTCGCTGCGGCTCAAGAGGGGGGCGGCGATGGCGGCCGGGACGGCCGCGGTCGCGGTCCTCCTCGCGCTCGCGGCGCCGGAAACGATGCCGGTGCTCCTCTCGCGGCAGTTCTTCGCGGAACGGGAGATCCCGCGGTCGGTTGCGATCGAAGCGGAAATCGTGAAGCAGGTGCGCCCGAGCGGCGAAGAGGTGAAGCTCCGCTTCCGGGCGAGGGGCGCGGTCGCGTTCGAGTCGATCGCGGGCTCCGTGCGGATCGAGCCCGCCGGCCGGCCGGACGAGGACTACCCGGTCGTCTTCGAGGCGAAGGACCAGGAGGGCGGGGCGACCTTCGTCGCGACGATTCCGCCGGCGTCCGTCGACTTCGGATACCGCGCGTGGCTCCGCGACGGTCGGACGAGGAAGCGCGCGGAGCTCGCCTACGTGCCGCGGCCCGTGATGCAGAAGATCGACGCGTGGGTCCTGCTGCCCGTGTACGTGGGCCTGCGGCCGGACGGGACGCCTTATGAACAGTACCGCATGCGCGGCGAGATCGCGGGGCCGCTCGGCTCGTCCGCGCGCGTGGCGTTGGAATGCCAGAAGCCGGTGGTCAAGGGGACGATCGAGCTCCTGGGGCGGACGAGCGGCGACTCGCTCGTCGAGTCGGTCCTCAGGAACGTGGACCTGAAGATGGACGGTCGCAAGGCGGTGGCGACGTTCGACCTGCGCGTGGGGGAGACGGCGTACCGGATCCTGGTGGAGGACGAGCACGGGTTCGGGAACTCGACGCCGCCCAAGCGCGGAATCGCGATCGTGCCCGAGGAGCCGCCGCGGGTGCTGCTCCTGCCCGAGCGGTTCTCGATGCCCGGCGAGGCGCTGCTGACCGACGACTCGGAAGTCGAGGGGATGCCGATCCCGCTCGGGAGCGCGATCCGGATCGCGTATTACTGCGCGCATCCCTATGGGCTCGACCGGGCGCGGCTCTCGTACCGGTTGATCAAAGGGGGAAGGGCCGCCGAGGAGGGGGCGCCGGAGGTCCCGTGGCTCCTCCTGCCGCTGGGCGAGGTGCGCGCGACCGTCGAGGCGGGCCCGTACGATCTCCGCCGCGGCCACTTCGAAAAGACCGGATTCCGCGACCAGGTGGAGTTCCACCCGATGCCCTCGGCCGATCCGGAGCACCTCCACGGCCGGACCGAGGGCGGCGGCTGCTTCGATTTCCAGACGAAGCCCATCGCGGGCGTCCAGGTGGGCGACCAGATCGAGGTTCGCATCGAGGTGTTCGCGCGCAACCCGGCGCTGGCGGGAGTGCCGGGCCGCTCGGAGACGCGCGTGAAGGCGTTCGTCACCCACCCGCAGCTGATGGACTGGATCCTCCAGTCGTTGAAGCACCGGGACCGGATCCGCCAGCTCGAGTCCCGCCAGCGCGGGGTGTTCACGCCGGAGGGGGACCGATGAACCGGGCCCGCGAAACCGGTAACGTTTCGGGCCTGCCAGTTTATCTCCTTGTGAGCGAGTCTTTTGGGTCCGCGGGGTGTTTTATACGCATATAGAATGTGATGGGAGACATCGGATGAAACACGCGATCGCGGCGCTGGTCCTGGTCCTCGCGGGCACGGCCGCCCATGCCCAGCAGGCGGAGCCTCCGAAGGGCTCGGACACCGCGCTGCAGCAGCAGCTGCAGAAGCGCGTGCAGGCGGAGACCGACCAGACCGTCCGCCGCATCAACACGATGCTCCGCGTCATGAGCTATCACAAGATCGAGCAGTCGGAGGAGAACCGGATCCTCGGCGAGGTGGCCGGGACGCTCTCGAGCCTCAGCAAGGACCAGATGATCCAGGTCCTCGCGAAGCTGGAGGCCGCGACGAAGGCCAAGGACGACCAGAAGGCCGGCGTGGAGATCGAGGAGGCCTACAAGCGCCACCGCGAGATCCTCGACCAGCTGAACCGGCTGCTCTCCCGCTTCGACGCGGTCCTCAGCCTCGAGCAGGCCTCCGAGAGGATGGACAAGGTCGCGAAGGACGAGGTGGAGCTCTTCCTCCAGGACGCGCAGCTCGCCCGCGAGGCGCGGCAGCTGGTCGCCGCGATCCAGAAGACGGACGAGACGCTCGCCAAGGAGACCGACGAGGCCCGGAAGCTCAACCTCGTGCAGGCGTCGCAGGGATATCGCAAGCGGATGGACCGCGTGGCCCAGGTCATGGCCGACAAGCTGGCCGACGACCAGGGCGACACGCAGCGCGAGACGGTCGAGCTCTTCCGCCAGCTGGGCGAGCTCCGTCCGCAGCTTCCCGCCGATCACCAGGAGCGGCTCGCGAAGGTCGAGGCGCTCTACAAGGACCGGCAGATCGCGGCGGCGCTCGAGGAGACGATCCGCAAGCTCCGCTCGCGCAGCGAGCCCGCGCCGAGGGCCGCGCAGTGGAAGGCCGCGGGCTTCCTGCAGTGGAAGGCGGCCGGCGATCTCCGCGACCTCGCCCGCGCCCTTCGTTCGCCGGCCGAGGACCTGGACGCCCTCCGCGAGGCGCGCCAGCTCCTGGAGCAGGCGATCGAGCGCGAGTCGGGCCTGAAGGAGGAGGCGGTCCTCCCGCCGCCGTCCAAGGAGTGGGAGCGGATGGAGCGTCGCGCCCGCGACCTCGGCGACCGGCAGGCGCGCATCGAATTCGACACGCGCGATACGAAGGCGCTCCTCAAGCCGCGCGCCGCGTCGGTGGCCGCGAAAATCGAGCCCGCCGAGGCGCTGATGCGCGACGCGCAGGAGGCGCTTCGCGACCAGGCGCTCGCCCAGTCGACCCCCGCGCAGGACAAGGCCGTGTCGATCCTGAAGGACGCGCTCAAGGAGCTCGACCGGGTCATCAAGGAGGCCGAGAAGGCGAAGGAGGATCCGATCGCGGCGCTCAAGGCGCTCTCCGATTCGATCGACAAGCTGATCCAGGACCAGAAGGAGACGAAGGAGAAGACGGAAGACAAGAAGCAGGACGCGAAGGAGCTTCCCAAGATCGCGCCCGAGCAGCAGGCGTTGACCGAGCGGACGAAGGAGCTCAACACGCAGCCGCTCCCCGACAAGAAGGTCGATGCCGCGCTCGACAAGGCCGCCGCGGCGATGGAGAAGGCGAAGGATTCGCTCGAGGAGAAGAAGGCGCCGGAGGCGGCCAAGAACCAGGAGAAGGCGATCGCGGCGCTCGAGGAGGCGAAGAAGGCGGCCGACCAGGCGCTCGCGGACGCGCAGAAGGCGCAGGACCAGGCGCTCCCGAACGCCGCGCAGCAGGTCGCCAAGGCGATCGAGCAGGCTCAGAAGGCGCAGGAGAACGCGCAGCAGGCGGCGCAGCAGCCGAACCTGGCCGAGATGCAGAAGCAGGTGGCGCAGGACGCGCAGAAGCAGGGCCTGCAGGCCGCGAAGCCCGCCGACAAGGCGGCCGAGGCGCTCCAGAAGGGCGACCTCCACAAGGCGGTCCAGGAACAGGCCCAGGCGCTGGCCCAGCTCGCGCAGGCCGCGGAGAAAGGCGAGCATCCGGCCCAGCCGCAAGGCGAAAAGGGCCAGGCTGAAAAGGGCGAGAAGGCCGAGGGTGAAAAGGGTCAAGGCGAAAAGGGGCAAGGGGAGAAGGGCCAGGGCGAGAAAGGCCAGGGAGAAAAAGGTCAAGGCGAGAAGGGACAGCCCACGCCCGGACAGCTCGCGCAGAAGCAGGCCGAGCTCCTCGCCGCGACGCAGGCCCTTTTGAATTCCGAGAACGCCAACGCGGCGGCCGAGCAGGCGACGGGCCAGGCCCAGGCGCTCGCGCCCCAGGGCGTGCAGCCGCAACTCGGCCAGGCGCAGCAGGCGCTCGCGCAGGCGCAGCAGGCGCTGCAGGGCGCGCAGCCCGCTCCGGCCGCGCAGGCGCAGGGCCAGGCGCTCCAGTCGCTCAACCAGGCTCTGGCCGCGCTCAACGCGCAGCTCGCCGCGATGGGCCTTCCCGAAGTCCATCCGGGCCAGCCGTCCGACGCGACCGCGCAGGGCGAGCCCCACCAAGGTGAAGGCAAGGAGCCCGGGCAGGGCCAGGGCAAGGAGCCGGGCCAGGGCCAGGGCAAGGAGCCCGGCCAGGGACAGGGCGAGGAACCGGGGCAGGGCCAGGGCCAGAAGCCCGGGAAGAGCCAGGAGCAGAACCAGTCCCAGGGCAAGGGCGACCGCAACCCCGACGGGACGCTGAAGAACACCGCGTCCTCGCTCCTCGACCTCAAGGGCGGCGACTCGTTCCTCTACCTCCCGCCGAAGCAGCGCGACCTGATCCGCCAGGCGCTGAGCGAGGGGCTGCCGGCCGAGTACGCCGCGCAGATCCAGCAGTACTACGTCAACCTCGCGCGCGGTCGCGCCGCGACGACGCCCGCCGGGACGGAGAAGAAGAAGTGAAGATCGCGTTCCTGGCCGCGCTCGTCCTCGCCGCTCCCGCCTTCGCCGGGCCTACGGGAGGCAGGCCCGCGTTCGCCGGCGACGTCACGATGGACGACGCGACGAAGAAGGCGACGGCGAAGGGCCTCGACTTCCTCGCGTCGCAGCAGAACACCGACGGCTCGTGGGGCGGCGACCGCTACCCGCACAACACGGCGGTGACGGGCTTCGTCCTCCTCGCGTTCATGTCCCAGGGCCACCTGCCGGGGCAGGGCCTCTACGGCCCCGAGGTGGCGAAGGGCGCGCGGTTCCTCGTCGCCTCGGCGCGGCCGGGCGACGGCTACCTCGTCGGCTCGCGCGGCGGGAACATGTACTGCCACGGCATGGCGACGCTCGCGCTCTCGGAGCTCTGGGGGATGACGGGCGACGACGAGATCAAGGCGGTGCTCGAGAAGGCGGTGGACCTGAGCGTCCGCTGCCAGACGCGCGAGGGCGGCTGGCGCTACGAGCCGCAGCCGACGGGCCACGACATCTCGGTCACGATCATGCAGGTGATGGCGCTGCGCGCGGCGAAGAATAGCGGGCTCCACGTGCCCGAGGCGACGCTGAAGCGGGCGATCGAGTACATCAACTCCTGCTATGACCCGCGGAGCGGCGGGTACAACTACCAGCCCGGCCGCGCCGACCCCGGCTTCGCGCGGACCGCCGCGGGTGTCTGCGTCCTCCAGCTCACCGGGAACTACGACGCGAAGGAGATCGAGAAGGCGGTCGAGTTCCTCGAGGCGAAAGAGGAGAAGCGCCACTACTGGTACGGCCAGTACTACGCCGCCCATGCGATGCACCAGGTCGGCGGCAAGAAGTGGGAGGAGTACTACGCCAAGACGAAGAAGCGGCTCCTCTCGACGCAGGCGCCGACGGGCTCGTTGACCAACCAGGGCTCGGACGACGGCGTGGGGATCGCGTACTCGACGGCGATCTCGACGATCATCCTCTCGATCCCCCTGAACTACCTGCCGATCTTCCAGAACTAGGCCGCAGGTCTTCATGCACCTGATCGCACTCCTCCTGCTCATCGCCCAGGACGGCAAGGAAGGCCGCGCCGTCGCGGGCGAGGTCGTCCGCGTTGAGGGTCGCACGGTCACGGTCTCGATCAAGAAGGACGGCGGGAAGACGGCCGAGCAGACGTTCAAGGTCGACGCGGAGACGCCCGTGGTCATCGAGGGCGCGCGGGGGAAGCTCGAGGACCTGAAGCCCGGCCGTACGATCCGGATCCTCGTCCGCGGGGACGTGGTCCAAAGGGTCGAGGTCCCCGGCGGCGAGCGCGACGGGACCGCGGTCGACGGCGAGGTCGTGCGGCTCGAGGACCGGACGCTGGTGATCCTGGTGAAGAGGGATGGCCAGAAGGCCGCGGAGCTTCCGCTCAAGGTGGACAAGGAGGCGGGGGTTGCGGTCAACGGGGAGAAGGCGAAGCTCGAGGACCTGAAGCCGGGGACGACGGTGCGCGTCCTGGTGCGGCGCGACGTCGCGGTGCGGATCGAGGCGTCGCGGAAGCGCGAGGAGGCGAAGCCGGCCGAGAAGCCAAAAGTCCCGGAGGTCAAGGCCCCCGAGAAGCCCGCGGAAAAGCCGAAGCCGGCGGAGGGGGTCAAGCCGCCGGAGCCGCCGAAACCACCGCCCGAGCCGCCGAAGCCCTTCCCGGTCGACGAGTCGATCGTGACCAAGGGCGAGAAGTATCCCGACCTGGGCGGCCGCGTGATGAGCGTCTTCGACGACGGCCCGTTGATCCTGGTCACGGTCCGGCAGAACGGCGAGGAGCTGCCGTTCTACATTCCGAAGGACGCGACGGTCACCTACGTCGCGCTCGAGAAGTTCGAGCAGAAGCCGCGGGTGGGCTACCTGGCCTACGCCTGGCTCAAGCCCGGCTCGAAGGACACCGCCGCCGTCGTCCGCTTCGGCCGCCCCAAATAGCGCTGATAAGCGGAGTGCGCCGCACTGGGCTTATCACTTCTTGAGTTGGCCCCCGCTTCAAACGATTGCGGATTCTCAAGGGCGGCGGATCGGCTGATAAGCGGAGTGCGCCGCACTCGGCTTATCACTTTAGCCCTCGGTTTCCGGGGCGGGGCCGGCGGTGGCGGCGATGTCCGAATCCTTCACCCCCTCGACGTTGAACTTCGCCGCGCGCTTCGAGATGTCGTCGAGCGCCTCGTCAAAGGGGGGCATCACCTTCATGAAGCGGAGCGGGTTGCAGCGCGCGATCGCGAACGCCTTGAGGTAGGGGCTCCTGAAGCCCTTGGCCTGGAGCGCGGCGACGATCTCGGCGACGCGGGCGTCGAGCTTCTCGATCTTCTCCGCGCGCCCCTCGCGGACCTTGAGCGCCTCCTTGAGCGGCTTCTCGAACCAGCCGTCGACGCGCGCGAGGATCGACTTGTAGGCGCCGCCGCCGAACCGACCGTTCTTCTCGTAGCAGATCCCGAGGGTCGCGAACGCGGGCTCCTCGAACTCCAGGACGTGGGCGCTCTCGACCCCGCCGCCCGCCGCCGCGAGCGCGCGGTACATGCGGATCACCTCGAGCGACTTCTCGCGCAGGTTGTGGGCCTTCTCGATGTTGAGCGCGAGGATCTTGTACTGGATCTCGGGATCGGGGAGGACGAGCGCGGTGATCGACCGGGCGCCGAGACGGATCATCGACTCCAGGCGGTGGCGGCCGTTGGGCGTCCAGTACTGGTCGCCCGAGGCGACGGCGATGACCGGGTCGAGGAAGCGGCCGATCTTGCCGATCGTGGTGCTGAGTCGCTTCGCGTGGGCCTCGGAGAGATCGCGCTGGAACGGCGTGGGCGCGACCTTGTCGATCGGCAGGATGGCGAGGATCGTGGGGCGGCCGCCGAGCGGCTCGCGGTAGGTCGCGAGCACGGCGCCGCCGTCCGACTCGATCTTTGCGGCGAGGTCCTTGAGCTCGCCGGGCCCCTCGAGCTTGCACTCGGCGGGGGTGAGGCCTTTTGACTTCGCCTCGGCGCGGCCCTTCTTGGCGCGCGGCTTCTTCGGTGCGGCGGGTTTCTTGGCGGCCATGACCGCCAGTTCATCAGAAAGAGGCCGGCCGGGCAAAGAAATCCGCTATTTCAAGTCCGCGTCGATCGCGACCGACTTCGCCCGCGCACGGAGGCGCTCGAAGATGTCTCCCGGCATGCAGTCGGACATCACGCTCGGCTGGCCGACGTGGCTTGTCGAGTAGATCCCAAAGTGGATCGCGTGGAATTCGGGGTCGTCCCAGAGGATGACCTTCTCCACGGACTTTCCGTCCTGCGTGAACGTGAGGTGTGCGGCGAGAGGCGCTTCGACTCGATAGGTCCCGTCAGCGTTGGCTTTCGCGCGCGAGACCTCCTTGCCCCAGGCGCTCACGACGATCTCGGCGGGCACGCCCTTGCCGCCCTGAGTCGCCTTGCCTGACACCGTCGCCTTGAGCGGGCCCGGCGCCGCCGGGGTGAAGTAGACGGGATTGGCGATTCCCACCGCCGACTTGTTCCGGCAGACCACCTTCGCGATCGCCCATTTCGCCCCGCGGACCGGGACGCTCCCCTTCCATTCGCGCTTCCCGCGTGCGGCCTCCACCGACTGCGCGACCTTCCCGTCGGCGATCACCTCGAGCCGGTCGATCGCGTCGTTCGGGTCGGCCGACGCCCAGGCGCGGATCGACAGTCCGTCCTTCTGGGCTTCAAGAATGCAGAACGCGCCCGACGACATGAAGCTCCGACCCGCGCCCAGCGCATCGACGATCTTCGCCAGATCGATTGTCGTGCCCATGTCCGGGACGTGCGCATAGGTGACATGAGGCCCGGATCGGATGTCCGCGTCTCCGAACACAATGTCGTTCTCGGCGAAGCCCGGGACCCGATAGCCCTCGTTCAGGGCGGTGAACCAGAGCGCCTGGTCGCCCGCGTGGTCGGGCGCGTCGCCCATCACCGCGAGGCCGCCCACCGGCGCGCCCGCCAGCAGGTCAAAGGGGAACTCGGCCGCGATGTTGCTCACGCGGCTCTTCCCGATGAAGAACGTCCGCGTCGGGTGGGCGTAGATCGAGAGAATCCCGCGGTCGCGCCAGCCCTTGATGCAATCGAAGACGGGCGGGTTGTCCCACTGGGACGACTTGAACGGCCCGAGCGGCTTCGACTTGTCACCGGTCTGCCACGGGTCCCAGCTGTCGTCGTAGAACGACCACCACGCGTCGCCGGGCTTGTCGGTGAACGGGTAGGTGAGCCCCTCCATCTTCGCCCCAAGCACCCAGACGTGGCCGAAGCGGCCCTTGATCGACTCGTTGTTCCACCCGAGGTGGAGGTGCCCGCCGTATTTCTTGTTCCACGCCTCCGCCGACGCCTCGGTGCGCCGGCCACCGTGCAACTCCTGCGTGGGATTGGCGTCGACGACCCACGGGCCGCCCCCGCCCGCCGAGTAATAGCTCCACCCGCGCGACGCCAGCAGGCTCGCCGCGAACTCCATCGTCACCTGCGTCTTCCCGTAGTTCTTGTCCTTCGTCCCTTCGCGGTTCAGATGGTTGTGATCGCCCCCGGCGTACCATCCTTCCTTCCGGAGATTCACCCACCTTTTGAGCTCGATCTTCTTCTCCGCCGCGCCGTCGAAGGCCCATTCCTCGTCGAGCGCGAAGAACTCGAACCCCGCGTCAACGTGCACCGAATACTTGCCCTTTGGAAGCGCAACTTTCCAGCCGTCGGGCGGGACGAAATGACCGTTCAGCGTCCGGTAGCCCGTCGATCCGATGACCTCGCCCGCACCGTTCTTCACGACCGCGCGGGCGAAGAGGGGACGGCCGCCGTCGGAATCGAGGACCGTGATCGTGACCGTCGGGTCCTGCAGGGGAATGAGGAGAACGGCCAGGAGGAGTCGCATGGATCACCTTCTGATACACGGCCTGTGGATTCTTGTCACGTGAGAACTCGAAACTCGCGTCAATAAGTACTAGACTGACGTGTCTAGGACGTCGTCGGAGGACACCGCATGGCCGGCCGCGCCGCCCTGATCGCCTTCGTCCTGGCGCCCCTTCTCGCCGTTCAATCCCAGCAGCAGCAGGCGAACAAGAACCTTGAGGCGAAAGTCGAGGCCGCGATCCGTCGGGGCGTCGAGTATCTCAAGCAAAACCCCGTCGGGAAGGGCCGCGGCGGAAACCAGCTTCGCGAGCTCATCCTCCTCGCCCTCGTCCACTCGGGCGTCCGCCCCAGCGACCCGGTCTTCGCCGCGATGCTCCGCGACATGCTTGAGGAGGATCTCGCGATGACCTACCGCGTCGCGCTCCAGGCGATGGTTCTCGAGGAGCTCGACCGCGTGAGATACCAGAAGCGGATTTTCCAGTGCGCGCAATTCCTGGTCGACAACCAGGCCGCGAACGGGATGTGGAGCTACGGTCAGCCGACCACGTACCCCGAGCCCGCGACGCCCTCGTGGAAGGACGTGGCCACGGGGCCCGCGACGATCCAGCCCGGGCAGGTCGTGATGTTCGGCGACCCGCACCCCGGCGAGAAGCCCCCGGTGAAGCACAAGATCCAGGTCCAGAAACAGCGCGACTTCGGCCGCGGCGGCGACAACTCGAACTCGCAGTACGCCGCGCTTGGCCTGCGGGCGTGCCACGACGCGGGGATCATTCTCCCGCGCGACGGGGTCGAGAAGGCGCAGAAGTGGTGGCACGACAGCCAGTGCGACCATGGAGCGGCGGCGCAGGGGAATGCCACGCCCGGAGGCGCCGGACCTTCGCGCGGATGGAGCTACAGCATGAAGGGCTCGCCGTATGGATCCATGACCGCCGGCGCGGTCGCCGCGCTCTCGATCTGCGACTACATCCTCGGCGTCGACTGGAAGAAGGACGAGCATCTCACCGCGGGCAACAACTGGCTGCGCGACAACTTCTCCGTCACGGAGAACCCGGGGCGCAAGCAGAACCACCACTACTACTACCTTTATGGCCTCGAGCGCGCGGGCATGCTTTACGGGATCGAGACCTACGGCAAGCGCGAGTGGTACGCCGAGGGCGCGCAGTACCTGGTCGACAACCAGGGCGGCGACGGCCAGTGGGGCGGCTCCCTCGACACCTGTTTCGCGATCCTCTTCCTCCGCCGCGCCACGCGGTCGCTCGTCGAATCGAAGGACAACTCGCGGCCGATGAAGTGAACGACCTGACGCCCATTCCCGCGGGGATCGTCCTCTGCACCTCCTGCGGGGCGCGGCTCTCGTCGCCCCGCCCGCTTCCGCCGAACGTCGCGCCGCTCTGCACCGACTGCTCCGAGGAGAAGGCGCCGACCCGGCGCATCACGATCGCCCCGCAGGGCACGTGGGTCTCGATCGACGAGAGCCCGCCCCGCGCGGCCCGTCGATTCCTCTGGGTCGCCGCGGCCGCGGTCGTGCTCGCGCTTGCGGGGGTGATCGCGATCCGCCCGGCGCGCAAGCCGGTGGTCGCTCCGCCCGTGGTCTCCTCGCCCGCTCCCGAGGTCGAGGTCCCGGCGGAGGACGGGTCGCGAAAGGCGCTCGAAGCGAAGAAGGAGGCGGAGGCGCTCCGCCTCCGGCGGATCGCGGACCTGAAGGAGGAACTGGCGGCTCTCGACCAGGAGACCGCCGGCTTCGAGGCGGCCGAGGAATTCAAACGGGTGCTCGACCTGCTCTCCCGCGCGGCGGACCGGCACGAGGAGGCCCTCTGGGTGGAGGGTGTCGGCGAGCGCGAGGGCGCGGTGAAGTCGAAGGCCGAGGCGCAGTTCGCGGCGATCCGCGATATCGCCGGGGAGACGCGGGACGCGGCGGAGCAGGTAAAGCTGCGCGAGCGGGTCGCGCGGTGGGGCCTCGCGAAGTACGCCGAGGAGCTCGAGAAGTCGCTGGGCGCCGTGCCGCCGCCGCCCCCGCCGCCGAAGTCAAAGGAGGCCGTTGCCTACGTCGAGGACTGGGAGCGCGCGATGGCCCGGGCCGCGGGGCGGGACTACGACCGTGCGCTGCCCGACCTTCGGCGGGCCGCGAAGACGGTCCGCGAGGAGGAGATGCGCCGGGAGGCGGCGTCGGACCTGGACGATCTCGAGAAGGTGAAGCTCCTCGTCGAGGAGATCGGCCGGCGGCTCGAGGCGTTGCCGCGCGGGACGCCGGTTACGCTCGAGGCGGCGGGCGGGAAGGTTGCGGGCGCGCTCGTCCAGGGGGACAGCGACCGCGTGGAGCTTCGCGTGGCGGGCGCGCGGGAGACGGTCTTCGTGGAGCTGGCGGACGCGACGTCGTCATCGCTGGCCGCGCTCTTCCGCGGAAAACTCGACGCCCGGATGCTCGCGATCTTTTGCCTGCTCGAGGGCCATTCCGACGCGGCGAAGTCCCACCTCGCGCGGCTGGACGACGCACCGGCGAAGTACTGGGGGTGGGCGGTGGTGGCGCGCTCGCGAGCGCAGCCGCCGGAGGTCGACCCGGACACGCGCCGGCGGGAGGGAAACGCGCGGGATCTCTACGTCGCGGCGGAGCGCGAGTTCCGGTCGATGGCGTCGCGCGGGATGGCGGTGCAGCGGTACCGCTCGCTCGCGAAGGACTACGCGGACACGACGCTGTACCGCCACGCCTCCAAGCGGATCTCGAAGAGGACGGAGGGATGCAGCGACTATTTCTTCGGCGCGTCGGAAATGATTGCGGGCGGGACGTTCCGGAAGGCGTCGCGCCCCGCGGTCGGCGCGTGCTGGGCGTCGGCCTCCGAGTCCGATTTCACCCGCGGGAACGAGAACTTCGTGGAATTCGAAATCGGCGTGATGGAGGCGGAGACGTACCGCTGCTGGGTGCAGGTCGGCGGCTGCTGCGCGGAGACGTTCCAGGCCTTCTTCCAGGTGACCGATCTCCTGGTTCCGCATCCCTTGAGGCCCAAGGAGCGGGCGCGCGCCGAGCCCGGGTCGCTCTTCGCGGTGGCGATCGCTCTTCCGGCGGTGACGCCGCCCGCGACGCACGCGGTGCACGGAGGCCCAAAGGAGCCGGCGCTCTGGGGCTGGATCGAAGTGGCGCTTCCGAGATTCCAGACGCCGGGGGCGAAACGGATCCGCCTCGTCACGGCGCAGCAGGGGTTCGCGGTGGCCCGGGCGGTCGTGTCGACCACGCGCGCCGTGGCGCCGCGCGATTCCGAGCTGAAGGCGCTCGAGGAGGGCCGGGAGCCCGAGCCGGGGGTTTTGTCGGCGGTGCCCGGCGAGCCGGGCCTCGCGGCGTGGTGGAGCTTCGACGACGGGGCGGCGGATCTTTCGGGGAACGGTCACGATGCGACGCTCCCGCTTGACGCGGGCTGGGAGCCCGGCAAGTCCGGGAACGCGCTTTCGCTGAAGGGCGGCGCGGGCGCGACGGTCCGCGATTCTGCGAACCTTCGGATCGAGGGCGATCTGACGATCTCCCTCTGGGTGAAGTTCGCCGCGGCGCCGGGCGAGCGGACGCTGCTCGTCGGGAAGGGCGGGAACTACGGCGTGTGGCTCGTGCCCGGCGGGCGGATCGTGTTCGAGCAGAGGGATTCCGCGGGCCGCGCGGTGCTGACGGTCGCGCCTGCGAAAGCGCTCGAGACGGGCCGCTGGACGCACGTGGGGGCGATCGTCCGGGGCGGCCACGGCTCGGTCTACCTGGACGGAGTGCCCGAGGCGGCGCGGGGCCGTACGGGGACGCCGGCGACCTCGGACGCGCCGCTCACGCTGGGCGCCTCGCTCTCGGGCCTGCTCGACGAGCTGCGGATCTTCTCGAAGGCGCTGTCGAGCGACGACATCGCGCGGCAGGCGAAATGAGCGCGCGGGCCCTCGCCGTTTCGTTGATCGTTCTCCTCGCGGCGTGCGGGTCCCCGGAAATCCAGGGTCCGCCCGGGACCGCGCCGGAGGACATCCGCCGGGCGTTCTGGAAGAAGCAGTGCGGCGAGTTCAAGCCGGGGACGCCGAAGTCCGAGATCGAAACGTTCATCGGGAAGATTCGCACGTCGTCCAGGCCCCGCGAAGGCGGGTGGCGTGGATGGGGGAGCAACAATCGCTGGCACACGCTCTACGCGCTGGACGAGGACTTTGACCTGTTCGTCGTTCACGACGAGTCGCCGTCGTCGCTCGTCGAGTCGGTCGAAGTCGTCGGCCTGCCGGATCTCCGCGCGAAAATTGACCCGGATCTTTATCCCCTGGTGAAAGCGGTCCATCGTGCGCCCGGCCCGGCCATCATCGGGTTTGACCCGATCGCGCTGATCCGGGCCGCGAATGCGCTCCACCCGGCGGGGAAGGAGCGAGCCTTGGACGCCCTTCATGCCTACCACGATCTCGTGACTGGATTGGCGCATGACGATCGGATGAAGTACTTCCTGGACGAGCAGAGGATCTTCCTGGTCCTCCGGGTCCTCTTTCAGCGAACCGACGGGAATCCGACCCTCCCCCCGATGCACATCGGGGCGACCGACGTTCCCATGGAAGAAGGGCACGCGGAATTCCCGATCTTCCCCCTGGTCCTCAGGGACGACCTTCCGTTCCTGCTCGTCGGGGGCTACGGCCTGGCTGGCAAGGCGGAAAGCCCGCGGGTGCACCTTAGGTACTGTCGCGAGCGGTGCAGTCTGCGGGAGAGGCCGCTGGCTCCCGGGAGCAGCCCGGTGGAGATCGTAGACGGTCTGACGATCACGAAGGAGTGGAAGAGAGTGTTTGGTGAGACCGAGCCGAACTACGGGCTGGGCCGGGTCCGGGCGCTGGCTTTGGCGGCGCTCTCATCGATTCATGCCGCGAAGCACGGCACCTGCGGCACGCTTTCCCACCGCGGGGTCCACCACGACGCGGACTGGCGCGAGGAGGCGGAGGCCGTGCGGCTCCTTCACCCCCGCTGGGATCCCGCCCGCCAGGACTTCGTCGCGGGAAACCGCTGACGCTCGTCTACTTCTGCTCCATCAAGACCGCGGCCAGCACTTCGAGCAATGGCTTTCTCAGTCCCGGAGTCTTGAAGGCGCTCCCGTGGTGGGTGGTCCTTCCCTCGCGGTGGACCACGTGGAGGAGGTCGTACCCGGCGCCGCGGCTGTCGAGGAGAATCTCGTATTCGTCCACGCGCGATTCCCGGCGATGGACACGCACGTAGTAGGTCTGCTCCTTGTGGGGATGGTTCGGCAGGGTGTACTCCGCCTGCTTGAGGGGATCCAGGATGACCCTGAGGAGATGCGGATCGGTGATGGGAATGACCCTGGGCGCCCCCTCGCCGTCGAGCTCGATCTCCAACCGGCTGGCCGCGTCCGCTTGAGACGCCCTGAATTGGGTCGTGCGATGTCTTCCGTACACGAACATCGCTCCCGCCAGGCATCCCCAGGAGACCGGGGCGAGCAGGATCAGCAAGATCGCCCGACGGGGAGTCAGCTTCACCATCCCAGCCTACCCCGATTCGCGGAGGGCTGTCATGACATTCCCGTAACGCCGGGGGCGGGAGGCGCTATGAAGCGGCAGGCATAGATCCCGCTCCGGGGTGGAGGCGCGGGCACCCGCGCCTCCTCCCCGATCTTATGAACCGGGGGGAATGGGTCGATGAGAATCGCCTGGATCACCGTGGACGTGGCTCACTTCTGGGTCGCCGTGGCCCTCGCACTCGCCTTCTCCACGCTCGCGTAGCCGTCCGTCGTCGCCCGCCGGGTCACCCCTCTTTCTTCTTTATATAGTGTCACAAAGACACTATATTAGTGTCTTAAAGACACCAACTAGGAGGTGGACGATGCTCGGGATCCGGTTCATCAAGGCGCCGCCGACGACCTACATCCTGCACCATGCCAACGGGGCGGTGAAGCGCGAGGGCGCGGGGCTTTCGTTCTTCTACTACGGGCCCACCTCGTCGCTGTCCCTCGTCCCGCTGGGGGCCACGGACGTTCCGTTCGCCTTCAACGAGGCGACGAGCGACTTCCAGGCGGTGACCCTGCAGGGGCAGCTCACGTTCCGGGTGGCCGAGCCGCGGCGGCTCGCGGAGCTCATGGATTTCAGCGTCGGGGCGGGCGGGCAGTATGTCTCCGAGGATCCCGGCGCGCTCCGGGACCGGCTGGTCGCCGTGACGCACGTCCTCGCCCGCGAGGCGGTGGTCCGGTTCGCGCTCCGCCACGCGCTCACCGCCGGCGAGAAGATCGTCGCGGAGGTGCTCCCCGCGCTCCGGGCCGCGCCGGCCGTGACGATGATGGGCGTCGAGGTCCTGCAGCTCTCGATCCTCTCGATCAGGCCCGTGCCCGAGATGGCCCGGGCGCTCGAGGCCGAGGCCCGGGAGGCGCTCCAGAGGTCGGCCGACCAGGCCATCTACGCCCGCCGGAACGCGGCGGTCGAGGAGGAGCGGCGCATCAAGGAGAGCGAGCTCCAGACGGAGATCGCCGTCGAGGAGAAGAAGAAGCTGATCCGGGAGACCCAGATGGCGGCCGACATCGCCGTCGAGGAGCAGCGCACGGCCCTCATCGACCGGCGGGTCGACAACGAACGAAAGGACGCCGACAGCCGCGCCTACGCGCTCGACGCGGTGCTGAAGCCCGTCAAGGACGTGGACTGGCGGACGCTCATGGCCGTCGCGCCCGGCGGGGCCGACCCCAAGCTGATGATCGCGCTGGCCTTCCGCGAGCTGGCCGAAAACGCCCAGAAGATCGGGGAGCTCAACATCACGCCGGACCTTCTGAAGTCCCTGCTGGGTTCCCCGGGGAAGTGACCCGTGTACGAGAAGATCGTCGTCGTGACGCGCAAGACGAGGCTGGCCGGGCTGGTCGAGCGGTTCAACAGCCGCGGCCAGGCCAAGTTCTACATCGAGCACGCCGGCGGCGACTTCTCCGACTACGAGCGCGAGGACGACGCGTACCGGCGGTCGCTCGAGAAGGTCCGCCGGTCGCTCGAGATCGGCCTCAAGCTCCACGTCCTGGACCGGGACCTCGTCCCGACCTGTCTCTTCACGGCGACCGACGTGATCGTCCCGATCGGGCAGGACGGCCTCGTCGCGAACACGGCCAAGTACGTGGGCTCCCAGCCGATCGTCGCGGTCAACCCCGACCCAGAGCGGTTCGAGGGCATTCTTCTGCGCTTCAACCCGGAAGAGGCCAGGGGGGCGGTCGAGCGCGTCCTGGAAAGCCGCGCGCCGGTGAGGAAGGTGACGCTCGGCGAGGTCACTCTCAACGACGGCCAGCGCCTGCTCGCCTTCAACGACTTCTTCATCGGGGCGCGGTCCCACGTCTCCGCCCGCTACCGGATCCACTTTGCGGGACAAGCCGAGACTCAGTCGTCCAGCGGCGTGCTGGTCTCGACCGGCGCGGGTTCTACGGGCTGGCTTTCGTCGGTGTTCAACATGGCGGCGGGGATCGCGAAGTTCGCGGGCGGCGGCGCCCTCCGCCGGCCCACGCTGGAATGGGAGGATCCGCGGCTGGTGTTCGTCGTCCGCGAGCCCTACGCCAGCCGCCATTCGGGGGCGGGCCTCGTGGCGGGAATCCTTGAGCCCCGGGGGGAGCTGGTGATAGAGTCCCTCATGCCTTCCGGGGGAGTAATCTTCAGCGACGGGGTCGAGGCGGACACCCTCGCGTTCGACTCCGGCGCGCGGGCGGTGGTCCGCACCGCGTCCGTGAAGGCGCACCTCGTCGTGGCCGGGGCGGCATGAGCCTCCGCGTGACGGTCGATGTCGTGATCTTCACGATCCAGGAGGGTCGGCTCCGCGTCCTCCTGGTGAAGCGCGGCATCCCGCCCTTCCTGGATCGCTGGGCGCTCCCGGGCGGGTTCGTCCTGGAGCCGGAGTCGCTCGAGGAGGCGGCGCGCCGCGAGCTCCTTGAGGAGACGGGCGTCTACGGCGTCCGCCTCGAGCAGCTCTACACCTTTGGCGACCCGAAGCGCGATCCGCGGAGCCGCGTGGTCACGGTCGCGTACTTCGCGCTCATTGCGCCCGACCACTCGACGCTCCAGGCGGGGAGCGACGCCGCCGAGGCGCGCTGGTTTCCCGCGAAGGAGCTCCCGCCCCTCGCCTTCGACCACCGGCACATCCTCGACACCGCCCTCGAGCGCCTCCGGAACAAGCTGGAGTGGACGACCGTGGGGTTCCAGCTCCTGCCGCGCGAGTTCACGCTCTCGGAACTCCAGGAGGTCTACGAGGCGATCCTCGACAAGCGGATCGACAAGCGGAACTTCCGACGGAAGATGGCGCTGCTCGACGTGGTGCGCGCGACGGGGCGGACGAGGTCGGAAGGCCGGCGCCCGGCGAAGCTCTATTCGTTCGCAGCGAGGAAGTTCGAAAAGCTGCGCGACAAGGGGATCCTGTTCCCCTTCTAGCCCGCGTCTCCGTATCCCCTTGAGTTCTTCTCCATCCAGCGCCAGGCGCTCTCGACGATCCGGTCGAGGTCGGGGATGCGGGGAGCCCAGCCGAGCTCCCCTTTGATCTTCATCGAGTCGGCGACGAGACGGGCGACGTCGCCGTCGCGGCGCGGTGCGGGCTCCGTGACGATCGGGCGGCCGGTCACGCGGCGCGCGGAGTCGATCACCTGCTTCACGCTGAACCCGGTCCCGTTCCCGAGATTGTAGGCCCGGCTCCCGCCGTCGAGCGCCTGGAGCGCGAGCACGTGGGCGTCGGCCAGGTCGGAGACGTGGATGTAGTCGCGCACGCAGGTCCCGTCGGGCGTCTCCCAGTCGGTCCCGAAGATCGAAACCTTGGGGCGACGCCCCTGCGCGACTTGGAGGACGAGCGGAATGAGGTGGGTTTCGGGGTCGTGGTCCTCGCCGCGTTCACCGGTCGCGCCGGCCGCGTTGAAGTAGCGAAGCGACGCCGAGTGGAGCCCGTGCGTCCGCTCCAGCCACGCGAGCGAGCGCTCGAGGGTGAGCTTCGCCTCTCCATAGGGAGTCGCGGGATCGAGGGGCTCCGTCTCGTCGATCGGGATCCGCCGGGGTCGGGCGAACAGGTGGGAGGTCGAGGAGAGGACGAACCGCCGGACTCCGCCCTCGACGGCCGCGCGCGCAAGGTTCAGCCCCTGCGCGACGTTGTCGGCGAGGTAGGGGAAGGGGTCGCGCATCGACTCGCCGACCCGGGCGTGGCCCGCGAAGTGCATGACGGCGTCGGGGCGATGCGCGGTGACGGCGGCCCGGATGGCGGCGAGGTCCAAGAGGTCTCCTTGGATGAACGCGGCCTCGGAGGGGAGTGCGGCCCGGTGGCCCTGGACGAGGCTGTCGAAGACAACCACCCCGTGGCCCGCGCGGAGGAGGGCCTCGCAGGCGACGCTCCCGATGTATCCCGCGCCGCCGCTCACGAGCACCTTCATCCCGCCATCTTAGCTTGGCCGGGCCGGCGCAGAAAATCATTCAGGCAGACGGGTCGAGCCGCTATACTCGCCGCGCGGGATCGAATTCAGAGGGAGGCGGCGATGAGATTTCTCCGGTGGGCGCTCTGCCTGGCCTGCGCGTCGTGCGCGACGGCGGGCGGCGGGGCCGGCGTCTCGGTCGTCGAGTGCGGCATGATGGACGGCAAGGCGGTCAAGCTCTTCACGCTCAAGAACGCGGCCGGGATGACCGCGAAGATCACCAACTACGGCACCATCCTGACCGAGCTCTGGGTGCCCGACCGGTCGGGGAAGATGGCCGACGTGGTCCTCGGCTTCGACAAGCCGGAAGACTACTTCAAGGAGCACCCCTTCTTCGGCGCGACGGCCGGCCGAGTCGCCAACCGGATCGGGAATGCCAAGTTCACGCTGGACGGGAAGGAGTACGCGCTCGCGGCGAACAACGGCCCGCACACGCTCCACGGCGGCGCAAAAGGGTTCGACAAGTACGCCTGGGACGCGACGTCGGGCGAGGGCGCGGAAGGCGCGTGGGTCTCGTTCACGCGGACGAGCCCCGACGGCGAGGAAGGCTTCCCGGGGACGGTCAAGGCGACGGTGACTTACACGCTCACGCCGAAGAACGAGCTGAAAGTCGAGATGACGGCGACGACCGATAAGCCGACGCTCGTCAACCTCGCGCATCACACCTACTGGAACCTCGCGGGCCACGGCTCGGGGGCCGTGCTCGGCCAGGAACTCCAGCTCCACTGCGACCGCTACACGCCGGGCGATGCGACGCTCGTGCCGAAGGGGACGATCGACCCGGTCGCCGGGACGCCTTTTGACTTCACGAAGGCGAAGAAGATCGGCCAGGACCTGGCGAAGACGGGCGGCGACCCCGTGGGCTACGACACGAACTTCGTCGTGAACGGCAAGGCGGGCGAACTCCGGCCGGCCGCGCGGGCGGCCGACCCGGCGTCGGGCCGCGTGATGGAGCTCCTGACGACGGAGCCGGGCGTCCAGTTTTACACGGGCAACTTCCTCAACGGCTCGGTGAAGGGGAAGGGCGGCGCGATCTACGCGAAGCACTCGGGCTTCTGCCTCGAGACGCAGAAGTATCCCGACGCGATCCACCATCCCGAGTGGCCCTCCCCGATCCTGCGTCCGGGCGAGACGTACCGCCACGTGATGGTCCACCGGTTCTCAACCCAATAGATGCCGGATCTTCCGAGAGTCTTCGTCGTCCGGCACGGCGAAACGGAGTGGTCGAAATCGGGCCGGCACACGGGTCGGCGCGACCTCCCGCTGACGCCGGACGGCGAGGCCATGGCGGCGAAGGTGGGCGTGCGGCTGCGGGGCGAGCGCTTCGCCGCCGTTTTCACGAGCCCGCTGCAAAGGGCGTCAAGGACCTGCGAGCTCGCCGGGTTCGGCGCGGTGGCCGAAAAGGTCCCCGACCTCATGGAGTGGGACTACGGCGAGTACGACGGGCTGCTGATCGCGGAGATCCGCGCGAAGCGGCCCGACTGGCTCGTGCTCCGCGACGGTTGTCCCGGCGGCGAGAGTCCGGACCGGGTCGCCGCGCGGGCCGACCGGGTGATCGCGCGGCTGAGGTCGATCCCGGGCGACACCCTCTGCTTCGCCCACGGCCATTTGATCCGCGTGCTGACGATGCGCTGGGTGCGGCTTCCGCTCGAGACGGGCGGCCGATTCAAGATCTCGGCCGGATCGGTTTCGATTCTTAGCTACGAGCACACGCTCGACGAGCCGGCGATCGCCCTCTGGAACGACGTCTCGCACCTGGGGTAGCGGGAACTTCCTACCGGGCTCGCACTCCGAGAGGTAATTGAGAGTGACCCGGAGGTGCGGGATGATCGGCCTTCTCCTGGCGCTCTCGGTTTCCCAGGATCCGTCGCCGTGGCGCCTCGACGTCACGGCCGCGCGCGAATCCGCGTTGAAGCAGGGTCGACCCTGCGTGATCCTGCTCGCCCTTGATTCCCTCTGATGAGGGACCGTGAAGACGGTGGAAGCAAGTTTGCTTCCCTCGGGGCGCATCCGGAAACTCGCGGAACAGGCGGTCTTCGTGGGCGTCCGGAAGGCCGATCCCCTCTGGGAGGATCTGCGGAAAGAATTCGGCGCGCGGGCGACGTCGTGGGTGATCGTTCTCGATCCCAAGGGCGAACTCCTGGACGCCGGGCCGGCCGACGCGACGGGCGCGCTCAAGAAGCAGGAGACCCTCTCCGGGTTTCCCGATCTTCTCGCCGACCGGATTGAGCGAGGACTCGGGCGACAGGAATCTCTGCAGGAGCTGGAGCGCCGCTGGTCGAAGGACCCCAAGTCAGAATCCGCCTTTGAGGCGCTGGCCGCGCGTTTCGAAGAAATGAAGTTGGACACCCGGCTTCGGGAGGCGTGCGAGAAGCTCGCGGCGTTTCCGGGTCTGCCCGCCGCTCGATACTCGGGCGCGCTTCTCCGCGGCTACGCCGTGCGGTCGCACGAGTACGGTGCGCTCGGCACGGCCGGGGAGCGGGCAAAGTACGCCGAGGAGGGCGAGCGGCTGATCGCCGAGTACGCCGCGCATCCGGCGGCTTCGCGGGCGCTGCAGGCGCTGTTCCACGGGGGCTACGCTGGGAGGTTCGACGTCCCGGCCGCAAGCGCCGCGGGGATCGCGCGTCTGGAGGCGGCGGCGCGGGGGCTCAAGGAGCCCGGCCCGCTCCGTGAGCGGCTCGCGGAGCTCTCCGGGATCCGCGAGAAGGAGATCGAGGCGCTGCAGGCGGCGCGGTCGGCGGCGCGGGGGAACGAAGCGAACGAGGCGTGGTACGCCGCGGCGCTTGGGGACGCCGAGATGACGATCCGCGTCTATGCAAAGTCCGCCTCCGGCAAGGAGTGGGTAGAGGAGGCGCGCGAGAAGCTCCGGCGATCGGTCGAGAAGTAGCCGCCAGGGGCGGCGTTATCGCGCCGGACCTGGGGAAACCTGCTTTAGCGAAAGGGCGATCCGCCGGAGCGGCAGGTCGACCGAGAGAACCCGGGCCCGCACGATCTGGCCCACCCGGACGACCTCCTGCGGGTCGCTCACGAACCGCGCGGCGAGCTCCGACACGTGGACGAGGCCGTCCTGGTGGACGCCGAGGTCGACGAACGCCCCGAAGCGCGTGACGTTCGTCACCACGCCCTCAAGGACCATTCCCGGCTTCACCTGCTCCAGCGTCGTCACGGCCGGGTCGAACTTCGCCGCCGCGAACTCTTTCCTCGGGTCGCGCCCGGGCTTCTTCAACTCCTCCAGGATATCCCGCACCGTGGGGAGCCCGACCCGCTCGTCGACGAAGTCCTCCGGCCGCACGTCGAGCTCGGTCGCGATGATCTCGCTCACGGGCCGGCCGAGCGTCCGGGCCATCCGTTCGACCACGTAGTAGCTTTCCGGGTGGACCGCCGAGGCGTCGAGAGGGTTCGCGGCGCCCGGGATCCGGAGGAAGCCCGCGGCCTGCTCGAACGCCTTGGGCCCCAGGCGTGGAACCCGCCGGAGCTCCTCCCGCGAGCGGAAGGGGCGTTCGGCGACGATCCTCTCGGCCACCGGGCGGGTCAGGCCGGCGACGTACGAGAGCAGCTCCGCGGACGCCGTGTTGAGATCGACTCCGACCTGGTTGACGCAGGACTCGACGACGTGGTCGAGTTCCCTCTTGAGCTTCTCTTGGTCCACGTCGTGCTGGTACTGCCCGACGCCGATTGCCTTGGGGTCGATCTTGACAAGCTCGGCGAGCGGATCCTGGAGTCGCCGGGCGATGGAAATCGCGCCCCGCACCGTGATGTCGAGCTGGCCGAACTCGCGGAGGGCGGCCTCGGAGGCGGAATAGACCGACGCGCCGGCCTCGCTGACCGCGAAAAACGGAACGCCGAGGTCCGCCCGCCGCAGGAAGACCTCGAGCTCACGCGATCCCGTCCCGTTCCCGTAGGCGATCCGTCCGACTCCGCGGGACGAGATGAGACGCGCGAGCGCCGGGCCCGCTTCCGGGCGGTCCGGATGGATCACCGTGCTCTCGAGGAACTTTCCGGCGTGATCGATCACGGCAACCTTGCACCCCGTGCGGAGCCCGGGATCGATCCCGAGGATCGCCTCTCCCCGCACGGGCGGCGCGAGGAGCAGGTCCCGGAGGTTCTCCGCGAAGACCCGCATAGCCTCCTCCTCGGCCCGCTCATGGAGGAGCGCGCGGACTTCGTTCTGGATCGACGGCGCGAGGAGGCGCTCGTAGGCGTCGGTCTCGACGGTTCGGAAAAGCTCTTGATGGGGCGACTGGGGCCGGTTGAACGCGCGGTCGAGATGGGCGAGGATCGGCGCCGCGTCGACCTCGATCGAGACGGAGAGGAGGCCTTCGCGCTCGCCCCTCGAGATCGCCAGCGCCTGGTGCGAGGCGATCCGGGAGATCGGCTGGCTGAAGTCGAAGTACATCTCGAACTTGGACCGGTCGGCCGGGGCGCCGCGCTTCTTGCGGGAGGAGAGGCGGCCGCGGCCCAGGGTCTCGCGGCGGACCCATTCGCGGGTCGCCGCATGCTCGGCGATCCGCTCGGCCAGGATGTCGCAGGCGCCGGCGACCGCCTCGGGATTTCCCGAGGCCGGCCGGTGGGCCCAGAGGAGATCGGCGAGGGGCCCGTAACCCTTCTCCCGCGCGATCTCGGCGCGGGTGCGGCGCTTGGGCTTGTGGGGAAGGTAGAGGTCCTCCAGCCGCTGCCGGTCGGCGCAGTCGACGATGTCGCGCTCGAGGTCGGGCGTCAGCGCCCCCTGTTCGCGGATCGAGTCCAGGATCGTGGCCTTCCGCTTGAACAGGGCGGCATGAAAATCACGACGGTCCTTGATCTCCTTGAGCTGCGTCTCGGTCAGCCCGCCGGTCCGCTCTTTCCGGTAGCGCGCGATGAAGGGAAGGGTGGCCCCGTCGTCGAACAGCGCGATGGCGGCCGAGGCCTGCGGGCGGATCGAGCGGAACTCGTCCAGGAGCATCTCGCGCTCACGGGCCGCCAAATCCACCGTCATCGCCGTTCAAGCTACGCGGGGGGGAGAGAGCAGGTCAAGGGATTCAAGGGTCGCTTTCTTGTAATCGGGGCGTCGAGCGACTAACGTACTCGCAGCAGGGGAGGGCGCTTCGTGAAGAGATTCCTCGTCGTCGTCGCCGCCGCGATCGGGTGCGCATCCGCGCCCCCCGGCGACTCCGGCCGCGGCACCCCCGAAGCGGAGGGCGTCTCGTCCGGCGCGATCCTATCGTTCCTCGACGCCGCGGACCGGATCGACGCGATGAACAGCGTCATGATCCTCCGCCATGGACGGGTGATCGCCGAGGGGTGGTGGGCGCCGTACGATGCCGGGAGCAACCACGAGCTCTATTCGCTCAGCAAGAGCTTCACCTCGACCGCCGTCGGCCTGGCGATCGCGGAAGGGAAGCTGACCCTCGACGACGAGGTGCTCAAGTTCTTCCCCGAGGACGCGCCCGCGGATCCCCCGGCGAACCTGAAGGCGATGCGGGTACGCGACCTTTTGACCATGTCGGCCGGGCACCAGGACGAGACCTCCTCCGCCGCGAACAAGATCACCGCGAAGTCGTTCCTGGCCCACCCGGTGCCGCACAAGCCCGGCACGCACTTCAAGTACAACACGCCGGCCACTTTCATGCTTTCGGCCATCGTCCAGAAGGTGACGGGCCAGACGGTGCTGGAGTACCTCCGGCCGCGGCTCTTTGAGCCCCTCGGGATCACGCAACCGGTCTGGAATGCGAACGCCCAGGGGATCTCGCTCGGCGGCTACGGGCTCCGCGTGCGGACGGAGGACATCGCCCGCTTCGGGCAGCTCTATCTCCAGAGGGGGAAGTGGCAGGGGAAGCAGCTGCTGCCGGAGGCGTGGGTCGATCTCGCGACGTCGCGGCAGGTGTCGAACGGGAGCAACCCAAAGAGCGACTGGGACCAGGGCTACGGATTCCAGTTCTGGCGCTGCCGCCACGGGGCGTACCGGGGAGACGGGGCCTTCGGCCAGTACTGCATCGTGCTGCCCGAGCAGGACGCGGTGATCGCGATCACCAGCGGGCTGAAGGACATGCAGGCCGTGCTCAATCTCGCCTGGGAGAAGCTCCTCCCGGGATTTCAGAAAGGCGCGCTGCCGGAGGATCCGGCGCTCGCCGCCCAATTGAAGAGCAGGCTCGCGTCGCTCAAGGTGCGGACGGTCGAGGGCGATGCGAAGGCCGTCACCAAGAAAGTCGTCTTCCCGGCGAACGACCGGAAGCTGGAGTCGATCGTCCTGGCGCCCGGGGAGGCGGTCTTTCGGGTGAACGGCCAGGACCGGGCGGTGGCGTTCGGCCACCGCGAGTGGATGAAGGGGAAGGCGTCGTTCGAGGCGTACGTCGACGAGCCGGCGGCGGCGAGCGGCGCCTGGGCGAAGGAGGACACCTTCGTGCTGAAGCAATGCTTCACGGAGACGCCGTTCATCCTGACGACGACGCTTCGCTTTACCGGCGGCGACGTGTCGTGCGCGATGGAGACGAACGTCGGCTTCGGCGCGACGACTCGGCAGCCACTGACCGGAAAGACGGAGTAGAACGTGATGAACCGAATCGCCATCGCTCTCGCGATCCTGGCCGGGACCCCGCAGGCCGTGCCCGATCGTCCGGGCTGGAAGCTCGTCTGGTCGGACGAGTTCGACAAGGACGGTGCGCCGGATCCAAAGAAGTGGACGTACGAGGAAGGCTTCGTCCGGAACCGCGAGCTGCAGTACTACACGGTGGACCGGCGGGAGAACGCGCGGGTCGAAAAGGGGAACCTCGTCATCGAGGGGCGGAAGGAGAAATACAAGACGGCGGAGTACACGGCGGCCAGCCTGACGACACTCAAGTCGGCGAGCTGGACGTACGGGCGCATCGAGGTCCGCGCGAAGATCCCGAAAGGGCGGGGGACCTGGCCCGCCCTCTGGACGCTCGGGACCAACATGAAGGACGTGGGCTGGCCCAAGTGCGGCGAGATCGACATCCTGGAGACCGTCGGCTTCGACCCCGACGGCATCCACACGACGATCCACACGGAGGCCTACAACCACCAGAAGAAGACGCAGAAGGGCCGCCGCACGGAGCATCCGAAGCCGTACGACGCGTTTCACCTGTACGCGATCGAGTGGACGAAGCAGAAGATCGACTTTTTCTACGACGAGGAGAAGATCTTCACGTTCGAGAACGAGGGGAAGGGCGAGGCCGCCTGGCCGTTCGACAAGCCGCAATACCTGCTGCTCAACTTCGCGATCGGCGGCGAATGGGGCGGCCAGAAGGGGGTCGACGACACCATCTTTCCGCAGCAATACCTGATCGACTATGTGCGGGTGTACGAGCCGGGGAAATAAGCGGCCCGAGCCTTCGAAATAAGATCAACCACAGAGGCACGGGTACACTGAGAAGAAGAACCTTTTGGATTCCCTCTCCCCGGCGGAGCCGACACAAACTCTTCTTTTCTCCCTGCCTCTGTGTCTCTGTGGTTTTCTTCTTTTGTGCTTGAGCCGACGTTGATCCAGTCCCCTACGGAAACACCCCGTACAGCGCCTTCTTGATCACCAGCTTGCGGCCCTCGGTGGCGCGGATCTCGAGCGTCGCGTTCTCGGCCACCACCTTGGACTTCGGCTCGTCGCCGTCCAGGTAGTCCACGCGCAGCCGCTTCACCTGCCCGGAGGCCGGGTCGCCGAAGAGCTCGTTGCCGGCCGTGATCGTCAGCTTGTTCCCCTTCACCTCCGCCGCGACCCGGTCGGTCACGTCGGCCGCGTTCCGCGTCTTCGCGTAGGCAGGGTGCTCCTTCTTGCCGGCGGACTCGATGTACGCCAGCAGGTCCAGCACCTCCTCCTTCGAGAACGTGTTGACCAGCGCCGCGGGCATCGGCGACACCTTCGACGGCTGCCGCTTCTCGATCTCCGACTTCTTGAGCGTGATCTTGTCGGGCAGCAGCTGGTTGGGCTGGACGACCACCTTCTGGTTGTCCTCCTCGACGATCCGGCCGTCGATGACCCGGCCGTCGGTCGTCTTGATCAGCGTCGCCTGGTACTGCTCGCTGATCACCTTCGAGGGCTCGAGGATCGACTCGAGGATGTCCCGGCGCGTGAACCGGGTCGAAACCGCGGTCAGCTCCGAGCCCACCGAGCCGCCGTCCGTGCCGAACTTGTGGCACAGGATGCACTGCGCTGACTCGTAGACCTCTTTGCCCCGCTCGAAGTTGCGATCCTTGCCGACCTCGTCGAGCAGCGGCTGCAGGTCCTCCATCTTCCAGTCCTTCACCAGCGCGCGCGCCTTCGGCGGCGACTTTCGCGGCTTCTGGGCGGCCGGCACGAAGGCCGCCAGCACGTCGGCCAGCGCCTGCGACTCCTCGGCCGTCAGCGTCGCCTTCGCCTGCGCGTGGAAATTCCCGAGGAACTTGGGCATGCTCGCCCCGTCGGAGTAGCCGCGCCCCGCGTCGGTGAACCACTTGACGACCTCGTCGCTGTGCGCCGCGCCGTTCCGGTTCTTCGTCCACCACGAGAAGTAGGTCTTCCGCAGCTCGGGCGTCCATCCCTTCGTGACCGTGCGCAGATGGTGCACGTAGCCGATCTGCTCCTCGAGCGTCGGCGCGGCCCCGAGCAGGGCGACCGTCTTCGCCACGGCGTCCGGCGCGTCGAGCGCGAGGAGCACCTGGCAGAGCTCGGTGTTGAGCGCCTGGCTCTTCGACGGGTAGAGCGGGCCGAGTTCCGCGACCAGGCCCTTCATGATCTCGTCGGAGGGCTTTCCGTGACGTGCGACGCTGACCTCGATGACCCGAAGCTTGTCGAGCAGCAGCGATTCGTCCATCTTTCCCGCGGGCATGGTTGCGAGCGCTTTGAAGAGGTCTCCTTGCATCTCGCTGGAGCCCAGCCGCGCCAGCGCGAGCAGCCCGGTGAGGCTGGGCGCTTTGAGCGCGTCCGCCTTCCATGATTCGACGGGCTGCCGCTCGACGGCGATGCGCGCGGCGTAGCGGACGAAGCGGTCGGGATCGCTGAGTTTCGGCCACGCCGCCTGCAGCGCGGCCGGATCCTCCTTCGCCTGCAGGGCTTCGAGCGCGTGGCGGGCGGCCCGCGCGTCGGCGCCGGTCTTGTCGTGCAGGTCGGCGGGGGCCGTCGCTTCCTTGCCCACGTAGGTGACGCGGTACAGGTGCGCCTGCGTGTTGCGGCCGCCCACCGTGAAGTACATCGCCCCGTCGTCGCCGACGACCGCGTCGGTCAGGTTGAGCGGGACCTTGGCGCCGCCGGTCTTCATTCCCTTGGGCGCGACGAAGTCCTCCCACGTCGCGACGTACGAAGCCCCTTTGGGTTCGAGATGGACCGCGCCCAGGCGGCCGTAGGACCAGTCGCAGATGTAGAACGCCTTCTGGTACTTCGCCGGGAACTTCGAGCCGTAGCCGAAGACGACGCCGGTCGGGCTGCCGATGCCGATGTTGACCACCGCGGGCAGGCTGTCGGCGTAGTGCGTGGGCCACTTGGCGCTGCCCTCGCGGAAGCCCGTGTCGCCGCCGCTCACGGCGTGGAAGACGCGGATCGGCCGGTACCAGGGCGTGCCCCAGTCCCACTCCATGTCGCTGTCGTAGCCGAAGAGCTCGCCGTCGGCGTTGAACGCGATGTCGTAGGTGTTGCGCTGGCCGGAGGCGAAGAGCTCGGCATTCTTCCCGTCGGGATCGACGCGGATGACGCAGCCGCCGGGCGGCTTGTGGCCGGCGCCGAACCCGTTCCCGTCCTCCGCGCGCGGGAGGATCCGGTCGTCGGCGTAATTCCGGTGCGGCGAGCTCGGAAGGACGTCCTTGGGCACGCCGGTGAAGTTGCCGTTCACGATGTAGAGCTTCTTGTCCGGCCCGAGGACGATGCCGTGCGCGCCGTGCTCGCCGGCGCCGCCCTGCCACTCGCGGAGGAACTCGACGCTGTCGAACTGGTCGGTGCCCTTGGTGTCGCGGCAGCGGAAGAGGCCGTAGACGCCGCGGCCCGCGTTGTCCTTGCCCGAGCCGTTGAGGTAGAGGCTGTCGAAGGCGAAGAGCATGCCCATGGTCTCGCTGACCGGGAGCTTGAGATCCTCCTCCTTGATGACTTTTCCGTCCTGGAAGGTGACGCGGGTGACAGGCTGCCCGCGCTGGCCGCCGAGGAGGAGCCGGCCTTTCGGGTCCTTGGTCATGTTGATCCACGAGCCGTGGACTTTCGGATCGGCTTTCATCACGTGCTCGATCTTGAAGTCGGGGAGGGCCAGGAGCTTGTCGGCCGGGCTGTCCTGGGCCTGGAGCGAGAGGGAGGAAAGGAGGAGGCTGGCGACGGCGAGGCGGAGGGTCTGGCTCATGGGTCGGATTCCTTATTGAGGTTGGGGTCCCTTCTCTTCTACACGCCAGGGACCGGAGAATCATAGCGGATGGAGCAAAAAACGCGACTGTTCACCTGCTAATCCGATTAGGCATGGAGGCGGGGACGGTTGGTGAATTGGGTGAACTGGGTGAATTGAGTGGTACGCCCTCGTTCGCGATCTTAGAACTGCCATCCAAGACTCGATCCGGAAACCAATACCAGTTTAGCCATAGGTCCCCGAACCACATGCCCAGCCTCGCGCGGCGGCCGCAAGGTTTAGTAGGCCCTCCCTGCGGGGATGTCGAATGCCGACGCCAGTATGTCTGCCAGGAATTGCCCGAAGTCGCGCTCCACTCGAAAGACGAACATATGATCGGTCGTGTGAATAAGCGGGATTTCGGCGTAGAGGTCATGGGCCCGAAGGAATCCAAACGGCTCTCCCGTTGAATAGGGCAGATTGTGTTTGCCCAACTCGTCGCGGTAGTCCTGAAAAAAAGGACTGATGCGGGCGAGCACACCTGCCCATCGCGGGAAAGCTGAGGGAGCACTCTCGCGCAAGAGGGCGAAATTCCCTGTACACCCTTGAGCGATCTCGAAACACCCTTCCGAAGCGTAGGAGGTATTGCCGTGAGGGAGCGCTATCTCGAGATCACGTTCCGCAAGGGAAAAGCCTTGGCGGCCTATCTTTACCTGCCGCGTCAACCCGGAACCAAGAGTGCGCGAACTCAGGAGATGCGGCCTGGGATTAGAGCAGACTATTCGGCCGCCGGAGAAGCCATAGGCCTCGAGATCAACGCTCCCGGCCGTGTCACGGCGGAAGACGTAAACCTGGTCCTGAAACAGCTCGGATTTCCGCCGCTCGCCCCGGAGGAGTTCGCTCCCATCAGAGCCGCCTGAGTGAGAGCACCTCGCTCGCAGTTCTAAAGGTCGGCCTTATGGTACCCCCGGTGCGACTCGAACGCACAACCACTGGATTAGAAATCCAGTGCTCTATCCAATTGAGCTACGGGGGCGTGCGCGGTGAAGGGA
>JBGPCZ010000009.1:0-63435 GCA_041482015.1 Planctomycetota bacterium
CGTCTACACCGACGAGGAGAAGGGATTCACGATCCCGATTCCGGCGGGATGGTCGGTCACACACTCCGCGGACAAGAGCAAGTACCTGGTCCTCCGCGCCCCGGCATCACCGCGCACCGGCTCGACGCTTATTCTCGCGGTCCAGGACCCCATGAAGGCGGTCACCGACGGAACGGTCACGCTGGACGGGTTCCTCGAGGAGGTGAAAAAGCAGTATCCGAAAAAGTTCACGGAGTACGAATTCGTGAAGGCGGAAAAGGGGAAGGACGGCGACGGCAACCTCACGCTCACGCTCAGCTATCGATATGCGAGCGGCGGAAACAAGATCGGCCAGCTCCAGCACCTGGTCTGGACGCGCACGCAGCACTGGTCGCTCAGCTGGGGCTGCCTGGACGAGTCGTTCGAGAAGCAGCGCGAGCTCTTCGAAAAGTACTCCAAGGCGTTCAAGCCCGGGCTGAAGAAATAAGCCGCGAAACGGCCGCTCCTCGGGCCGCGTCCGATAGGTGGATGTTCGAGAAGGTCACCCAGAAGCTGGAATCCGGAGATCGCGGCGGCGCGCGCGCGGCACTGACTCGCGACCTTGGCGAATTCTTCAAACGACACTTTGTCGCGGGGCAGGCGGAGCACCCCGTCCTGGGTCCCGAGGGAGCGCGGCTCGTGGAGGGACTGCGGCCCTTCGCCTTGTCCTTGGCGGACGATCCCGCGCGCGGCCAGTATGTCGACGAGGTCCTTCACGAAGTGGGCTCGCGGATCGTGCGGCGAGAGGGCCGCGAGGCGGTCATGTTCCTCTTCAACCACGCGCTCCACCTCCTGCTTCCCGAGTATCCGCTGGTGGTCTCGGACGCGCTCGACGAGGCGCGGCAGGAGCTGGGGGGCCGGATCAACGAGGGGGATGACGGGACAACGTTTGCGCCCTTCCTGGCCGCAGAATCGGCGCTCCTCATCGCCGCCGTGGCGCACGGATTCAAAGGGGTCGACGAAGCCCGGCTCTCGGCGATCGAGCGGTTGGACCTCTCTGGTCTCGATGCGCCGGAAAGCACGATCGCCGGGCTCCCGGTCCTCTATGGGATCGAGGGCGGCGACTTCGTCTTCGTCTGCCCCTTCTGCAGCGGCCGCCGGCGGGCGCCCGTCGGCGCGGCGGGCGATGCCTACGGGTGCGACTGCGGCGCGTGGACGCGCGTCCCCATCCCCGGGTTGGCGCGGCTGGGCGCCTGGCTCAAGGCGAAGAGGGACCGGGCGAGAGGCCTCGGCCACTGCCGCATCTGCGGGGCCGTGATCCAGACGGGCAAGTCGGGGTTCATGCGCGCGGGGTTCTGCACCCCGATCTGCGCGAAGCAGGGTCGGGAGACCTTCCGCGAGTTCGTCGCGGCCCCGGGCCAAAGGGACGGAGAATCAGTCGCGTTCTCGTGCTCGTGCGGGTCCGCGATGCGCGCCCCGGTCGCCGCCGTGGGGACGCGTCTTCCGTGCGCCGCCTGCGGGCTGGACGTCTGGGTTCCGGAAGCTGCGGCGGCGGGAGGGAGGCCGTCGGTGGCGCCGTGCGCGAAGTGCGGCCGACCCGTGAAATCGACCGCCGCGAAGTGCCTCTATTGCGGCGCGGTCAGAAGCCCAGCGCGCGCTTGAGCCGATCGTCGCCGCGGATCCGCCAGATCTTCTGGTCGAGATAGTAGTGGTTGAGCGCGATCCCCCACCAGGCGCAGAGGCCCAGCTGGTTCACCGTGAACGGGCCCACCCGCGCGTCGAGGAAGAACTGGATGCCGGGGAAGACGCCCGTCGAGGCGGCCGACAGGAAGTAGACGATCGCCGAGAAGGTGAGGCACGCCGCGAGGAAGCTCGCGGCCGACCGGTTCACCGCGCGCGCCGGGCCGGGATCGCCTTCCCGAGACCCGTACCGGTTCCGGTTGTGGAACCAGACGAGGCCGAGGTACTGGATGTTGTGCGGGAGCGTCACCAGGAGCTGGATCAGCAGGAAGTCCTGGTCGGGCCCCCGCGACGCCGCGTAGACCGGCTCGTACCGCGCGACGAGAAGATAAATCGCCCCGTAGAGCGCCGCATTCGCGATCAGGTACGCGACGTGCGGCCGCCGGAGCCGCTCGCCGAGCCGCGGAAGGAGGCGGACGAGAAACAGGAGCGTCGCCGCGCCCCACACCGCGAGCGTCGCGATGATCGCCGCCTTCTCGATCGCGCCGTTCGGTCCTTCGGGGGACAGCCGGAGCAGCACGCGGGCCCTCGGGTGCGTCAGGATGAAATAGACATAAGGTGCCCAGCAGCTCGCGTAGAGAAACGCGCGGTCGACCTGGAAGTCGATCTTGTCGTAGTCTTTTGACTTCGCCTTGTAGAGCGCGAGGAAGCCGTAGTGCTGGCGGACGACGTGATAGTAGCCGTAGAAGGTCGCGAAGCCCAGGAAGAGCTGAAACGGCTCCGCGGAGCGGGTGACGAGGTTGGCCGCGAGGCACAGGGGGCCGATCGCGAAGGAGAGGAGGCTGACGACGAGGACGCGCCCGCGCGTCCGCCACTCGTCGCGATCGGCGTACGTCCGCGTGAAGGCCGCGCCGATGTGCGGACCGTCGAACGCGAGGAGCCACGTCCAGTAGAGGACGACGATCGGCACGTGCGCGGCGAAGAAGAGCCCGAGCGCCGCGACGCTCGCGAGGATGCCGCCGAAGAACCAGGCGAGATCGTAGCGCGGCCCCACGATCCAGGGTGAGGCCGCCGGCGCGCTCGCATCGCTCATCCGGGGTTCACTCTAGGCCGGGCGGCGGGCGAGTTCAACGGATTAGCGCGCGGATCGCCTTCTCGTACGCGTCGGCGTAGCGGACCATGCCGAGGTCGTTCGGGTGCGAGCCGTCGGTCGCGCCCTCGCCGTCGTCGCCCAGGATCGACTCGCCCTCGAGGTATCCAAGGCCCTTGACGCCATCGCCCGAAAGCTTCTCGTACGCCTTCTTGAACGCGGCGCGGCGCGCGGCGTGGCCGTCGCGCGAACCCTTCAGGAAGGGCGCCGAGGTGAACGTGCGGTCCTCTACGAGGAGGATCGGCGCCTCGGGCCGCGCCTTGCGGAGCTGGCGCACGAGCGGCTCGGTCCGCTCCGCGACCTGCTCGGCAATCATGTTGGGGAGGCAGTCGATCGCGTAGAGCCACGGGTCGAGCTCGGCGAGAAGCGCGACGACCTCGGGCTCCATGCGGCCGTTCCCGGAGAAGCCGAGGTTGATCGACGGCCGGTTGAAGCGGCGGCCGACGATCGCGGGGAAGGCCATGCCGGGACGCGACGCGCAGGCGCCGTGGAGGATCGACGTCCCGTAGAAGACGATCGGTTTCTCCTTGCGCGGCGCGACGGGCTCGAACGACGCCTTCGGGTCGACGCCGATCTCGAGCGAGTCGGTGCCGTTGTAGAGCGGAAGGTAGATCGTGTAGAGGCGGCGCTTGCCGCCGGGGAGCGGATCGACCTTGTCGACGAGCTTGAGCTCCATCTTCTGCTGCGTCGGCTTCGCGACGGCGAGCCAGCGGTCGCGGCCCTGCTCGTCGCGCGCGTAGAGATCGAGCCCGCTGACGCCGGTCGCGGGCATGTGAGGGATGGCGAGGCCCGCCTTCAGGAGCGACCAGCGCGCGTGGATGGCCGGCGAGTCGGTCTCGAAGCGGACGAGCATCCCGGCCGAGTGGCGGCTCAGGTCCCAGACGGGTTGCGGGATCGACTTCTCGGCTTTCGAGGGGAAGCGGTCGTAGTATCGGAGCGTCTCCGCCCACCCTTTGCCTTCGATGCCCCAGTCCTTCACATCGTGCCAGGCAGGGGGATCCTGCCGGGCGAACGCGAGGCGCGGCGCGGCGACGACGGCGGCGGAGCAGGCCAGGAACGAGCGGCGGCTGAGAGTGATCATGCGGGCCTCCTGAGATAGTCAACGTGACTCTCGCCTCCGCGGGTTTGAATCCTTATACTTCAGCGCGATGGCGGAACACGCGGCGCCGGGGAAGTACGAGCTGCCCGATCTTCGCGAGAAGGCGGTGAATCCAAAGGGGGAGCCGCAGATCTCCGAGAAGCGGCTCTACGTCCAGCTGCAGGTCTACACGGGCTGCGAGCGGCCCGATCCGCTGGCCGCGGAGCTGAAGGAGTCGAGTCTCGAGTCGGTGCTCTACCTGGACGTGAACGACCCGAAGGGCGTGGGCATCCTCGTGATGTCGGAGGATCCAGCGGTTTTCACCGGCGAGCTCCGCCGGGTGCTGACGCACGGGCACTTCGCGGGGCTCCATCACCGGCCGAAGTTCACGATGGTCGGGCGGACGTACGCGACGGGCCGCGAGCCGAACCTGGAATTCATGCTTCTCCAGAAGCCGCGGCAGACGGCGCTCAATCCTGGCTGGCCGTGGGCGGTGTGGTACCCGCTGCGGCGGAAACCCGCCTTCGCGGTGCTGCCTCCGGCCGACCAGGGGAAGATCCTCTACGAACATGCGACGATCGGGATGGCGTTCGGCGCGGCCGACGCGGCGCACGACATCCGGGTCGCCTGCTACGGTCTCGACCAGGACGACAACGAGTTCGTGATCGGCCTGGTCGGAAAGGACCTCACGCCGCTCTCGCAGTGCGTCCAGGAAATGCGGAAGACCCGCCAGACCGCGGAGTACATCAAGAAGCTCGGCCCCTTCTTCATCGGCCGCGTCTTCTGGCAGTCGCCCCTCAAAGGGGTGACGAACCACACCGTCTGATTCATCACCGCTTCGGCCAGGCCAGGTGGCGGTGCAGGAACTCGAAGGTCTTCTCGCCGTTGATCGTGTGGCCGCCGTTGTAGTGCTCGATCTCGGTCCGGTCGGCCAGGCCGAGCTGGGCGTAGAGCCAGCGGACCTTGGCGTACTCCGCGTTCACCCACTCGTCCCGCGCGACGCCGTCGTGGTGGCCGCGCTCGGCCATGAACGGCCGCGGCACCATCAGGTACGCCATCTCGGCATAGTTGAACGTGCTCCCGAGGTTGAAGTAGGGCATCTCCCACTCGATCGAGTACATGAAGGTGATGTCGCTGTCGGTCCCCGCGACCTTGCGCGCCCAGTCGTTGAAGTCGCCCGAGCAGATCGAGAGGCAGTACTCCTTCAGGATCGGCGGGACGCGCACCGCCGTCTCGCCGCCGTACGAGAGCCCGTAGAACGCGATCCGCTCCGCGTCGACGAACGGCTGCGTCTTCAGCCACGCCAGGATCTGGCGGTGCTGGTGGACGATGAACGAGAAGAGCGACCCTTTGACCAGGTTCGCCTTCCGGCTCAGCATCCGGTACTTGTCCTCGCCGCGGTACGGGTTGTGCGGCGAGAAGACGATGAACCCGCGCTCCGCGAGCTTCGCTGCGAAGTCGTGGTACGCCCACGTGTCGCCCTCGACCGTGTCCTTCGGCACGCCGTTGCGCCCGTGCTGGCAGACGACGACCGGCCGGCGCTCGCCGGGCTTCAGGTCCTTCGGGACGAGGAGGACGCCCCACGCGAAGAACTCCGGCGCCGCCTCCAGGACGACGTCATAGCCCGTCCACTTCTCCTTGTCGTAGATCTTGCGGGTCCGCGCCTTCGGGTCGGGGAGCGGGTCCTCGATTTTCCCGAGCCCTTCTTCCCAGAAGAGCGTGCGGTACTTCTCAGCCTCGCGCGCGAAGGTCTCCGGATCGTTCGTCTTCACGCGGAACGTGCGAAACCGCTCGCCCGGGCTCGCGAGGGACTTGACGACGGTGGTCGTGTTGAGGAAGAACTCATTCCGCGTCCGATCGCCCCAGCGGATCAGGTTCTGTACGTGCCCCTCGAGCTCCCGCACCTGGCGTCGCTGCCGGTCCTTTGAATCGAGTCCTTTCCGCCGCTCGGCGGGCGCGTCCCCCGAGGCCTCCATCTTCGACTCGATCCCGAGGAGCGACACGAATGCGGGGAGCGCGTCGTCGCGGACCAGCTTCCGTGGCTGGAATCCCGGCGGGAGTAGCCCGTCGATCCGGTCGAACTCCGCCTTCACCGACTCCCACGGCGGTGTCGTGAGCCTGCCGACCGCCGCGCCCGCACGCCGCCCCGCGGGCGGCTTCGGCGGATCGCCGACCTCGGGGTAGTTCGCGGCCTCGACGACCAATCCCCGCGGTGCGACGAGCGTCGCCAGTTCCGCGTCGCCGGTCTCTCGAAGCAGCGACCAGACATTCCGGTAGAGCGGCTCCTTCCACGCCTGCTCGCGCGGTCCGAAGTATCCCGATACGAGCGCGGCGTCGATCCTCGGATCGACGGCCGCGGCGTAGAAGGCGATGAGGCCGCCCTCGCCGACGCCCGCGACGCCGATCTTCGCGGCGCCCTTCGCCTTGAGGACGTCGACCGCGGCCATCACCTTCTGGACCTCGTAGCCGATGACGTGGCGGCCCATCTGGAAGGCCTGCCGGTAGATCCACTCGCGGTGCGACTGGTTGGTCATCGCGACCTTCGGGTTCCCGGAGAATTCGAAGTCCCGGCTGACGATTGTCGGGATGAGGACCGCGACGCTGTTTTCCGCGAGGCGGCGCGCGAAGGGATGGTCGCAGGCGGCCAGTCCGGCGATCTGCTCGGGCGACTGGTCGGCGTCGGGGAGCGCGACGACGTAGGCGACCGGCTCCCTTGTGGGTTCGAGGTAGAGCCCCTCGGCCGTCACCCCCTCGAGGACCGGCCAGCGCACCTGCCACGCGCGGAACCGCGGCGTCTCGGCCGCGAGGGCCGGGCTCGCGTCGTCGCCGAACCGCTCGAGGCGCGGCGGGACGCGCGGGTCGACGATGCCGATGTTGTGTACGAATCGCTGCCGGTTCTCCGCGATGGACTTTTCATAAGCTTCGCGCGACGACGGGTCGCGCTTCCAGAACTTCGCGCGATCCGCGGTCGACTCGCCGATCTTGCGCTCGACCCATTTGTGGAGCCCGTCCATCATGAGGTCGGCGAGGTCGCGTTCCTCGCGGAGCGGCGCGGTGCCGGGCAGCGGGTCGTCCGGCGCGACGGCGAGAAGGAGCAGGAGCGCAGGCAGGAGTCGAATCATGCCTACACTACGCAGGTCGGTCAGCTGCGCGGGGGCGGGGCGGCGAGAGCTCCGGCCTTCTGCGTGCACCAGGCGATCCACTTGGCCACCGAGGCCTTCCGCGCCGCGGCCTCCAGGTCGGGCGCGTAGCCGAACGTGTCCTTCACGCCCTTCTCAAGCTGGGCGAACGTGGCCTCGCGAACCTTGAGGTCGTCGTCGTCGAGGAGGTGGACGAGCGTCCAGAACACGTTCTTGTCCTCGAAATTGCCGAGGAGGGCGAGCTTCACCGTCTTCCCCAGGCCCTGGACGGCGAGGACACGGTGGTCGACCGGCGCCTTCTTGTTGCGCGCGACCTGCTCCAGGAACTCCTGCGCCTCCGTGAAGCGCCAGTTGGCCGCGATCGCGAGCGCCTTGAGCGCCGCCGCCTGGACTTCGTCGGACTTGTCCTTCTGGAGCTTGATGAGATCGGTGATCACGTCCTTGCCATAGAGCGTCAGCTCCGTGGTCGCGATCGCCGCTTTCTTCACGTCGACGTCCGGGTTCTCCAGCGCGCCCTTCATCGCCTTGAAGGTCGGCGGGCCGCCGATCCGCTGGAGCTCGGCGAGCATCGGCGCCGCCCCTTCGCTTTTCTCGATCTTGACCTTCGACGCAAACGTGGTCAGTTCGGTCTTCTCGTCCTTCGTCGGCGCGATCTCCTTGTGGCGCAGGGCGTGGATGAAGCGGAGGTTGTCGTCGATCACGTCCGTGAACTGGAAGATGCTCCCGTGGTCGGCGCCGGCGATTTCGCGATAGACGTAGCGGTAGCCCTTCTCGCGGAGTTCCTTGCACGCCGTCCGGGAGGTCTCGACGTTCACGGCCGCGTCCTTGTCGCCGTGCACGATGTACCACTCGATCTTGGTCTCGGCCGGGCCGTCCGGCGCGCCGGGCTTGCCGAGCTTCAATCCCTTGGGGGGCGTGGAGAACACCCGGCCGCCCGCGCCGGCGTAGGGCGAGGAGGACGCAAGGAGGTCCTGGTGCTCCCAGCCGAAGCGCTGGGACATCGCGCCGCCGTTCGAATGGCCCATGATGTGGACGCGGCGGGGGTCGATGGGGTAGGTCTCCTTGGCCCAGGCGATCCACTTGAGGACGTTCTCGTCGTCGGCGGGGGCCCAGCCGGCGCCCTTGGATTTCCCGCCCATGACGACGTACTGGTCGGCGAGCTTGGTCCTCTTGGCGCCGTCGATGGCGATGCCGGCGCCGTCCTCGTTGCCGCCCATCCCGTGGAACCAGACGATGAGGCCGAGCTGCTTCTGCTCGGGCTGCTTCTCGGGGGCCCACATGCGGTAGTGCATGATGAGCTCCTTGGTTTTGGGATCCTTGTAGTCGTCCTTGAAGTCGCCGTGCCAGGGGTGCTTGATCTCGTCGGTGGGCTTCGCCGCCTGCGGCTGCGCGGCCGACGCCATGAGCGTGGCCAGGACGATCCCGCTCGCAATTCTCTTCATCCGCTCCTCCGTGGGGCTCCGCAGATGCTACCGGAAAGGGCGGGTCGGAATCTAGGGCTTCTTCTTCTGAGGCGGCTGCTTCGCGTCCGACTCCAGGGCCTTCCGCTCGAGCGTGTCGGTCAGCTCCTTGGGCTCGGACGTGCGACCCTGGTCGTTCGACGACTCGATCCAGCGTTCGAGCTCGGCGCGGAGGCGCTTGAGGATGTCGGCATGCGCCGGGGAGGCGACGAGGTTCTTGACCTCATAAGGGTCGCTGTCGAGGTCGTAGAGCTCCTCCTCGGGCCGCCGCGGCGCGGCGAGGAATGCCTGCTCGGGCGTGAGCTTGCCCTCGGCCGCGAGCTCCTTGATCAGGTTCCACACCGGGTACGAACGTTCCTTGTAGCGGTTCCGCTGAAGGAAGGGGCGCTCCGGCATGAAGTTCCGGATGAGGCGGTACCGCGCGTCGCGCACCGTGCGGATGCGGTCGACCGTCTCGTCGCAGCGGTCGCGCGCGCCGAAGGTGTATTCGCGCGGCACCTCGGATTTCTCGCCCAGGAAGACGCGCCCCTGCATCTTGGGGGGCTTTTGGACGCCGGCGATCGCGAGCGTCGTCGCGCTGAGATCGATCGCCTCGATCAGGCGGTCGTCAACCGATCCGGGCTTGAAGTTCTTCGGGATGGGGAACTTCGACGGCCATCTTATGAGGAGCGGGATGTGGAGCCCGCTTTCATAGCAGAACTGCTTTCCGCGGACCTGGGACTGGCCGTGGTCCCCGATGAAGAGGATGACGGTCGAGTCGGCCAGGCCGTCATCCTCGAGCTGCTTGAGGAGGAGGCCGACCTTCCGGTCGAGCTCGGTGGCGCTGTCAAGGTACTCCGCCCAGTCGGCGCGCGTCACGGGATGGTCGGGGTAGTAGGGCGGGAACGAGACCTTCGCGGGGTCGGCTCGTTTCGGGGCGTGGTACTTCCGGTGGGTCTCCTGGAAATTGATCTGGGCGCAGAAGGGTTGGTGCGACTTCAAGTCGGCCCAGGCGTCGGAGTCGAACGCCTTCGCGCGCGCGAAATCGAGGACCTGCTTCTCTTTCCCCTCCCTGGCCTCGCCGCCGTAGTGGAAGTTCCAGTCGGTCTTTCCGGTCCCTTTGAATCCGAGCGCGGGCGGGAGCGTGACGACGTTCGCGGTGAAGTAGCCCGCGGGGCGGAGCCAGTCGGTGAAGACACGGACCCCGTCGGGCAGCACGTAGCCGTCGTCGCGATGGGAGCGGTGGTTGTGGGCGCCGATCGTCGTCTGGTACATGCCGGTCATGAAGGCGGAGCGGCTGGGCGAGCAGACGGGCGCGGTCGTGTAGGCGCGCGTGTAGCGGACGCCGTCCTTAGCCAGCTTGTCGAGATTGGGCGTCCAGACCTGCTCGGTGCCCCAGCACCCGAGTTCGACGCCGAGGTCCTCGGCAATCAGCCAGAGGACGTTCGGGCGTTGCGGTTTGTCCTGGGCAGCGCCGGAAACCAGAAATAGGATCGCGAGGAGGTGTTTCATACAGGAGTAGAACAGGGCGCGGGCCGCGCGGGTTTTGCGCAATGCGCCTCTCTTCTGGGCTTATACACGGGATGAACGTCCTTCTCCTTCTTGTCCTTCAGGCGGTCGAGTCCACCGCGGCCGATCCGACGACCGACGCGGACGGCGTCGTTCACATCAAGATCACGTCGAGCGCGCAGTCGAAGCCGGTGGAGGTGCGGATCCTCGTCCCGTCGACGCTTCCCGCGGGGGACGAGCGGCGATTTCTCTACGTGCTCCCGGTCGAGAAGGCGGGGGACTCGAAATATGGCGACGGCCTCGCGGAGGCGCGGCGGCTGAAGCTCCACGAGAAGTATGGGATGATCGTGGTCGCGCCGGGCTTTGCGGAGCTTCCGTGGTACGCGGACCATCCGACGAACGCGAAGCGGCGGGACGAGTCCCATCTCCTGGAGGCGGTGCTTCCGCTGGTCGAGAAGCGGTACCCGTCGAAGAAGCCGAGGCGGCTCCTTCTCGGGTTCAGCAAGTCGGGGTGGGGCGCGTGGAGCCTGCTGCTCCGTCATCCCGACCTATTCGAGGCGGCCGCGGCGTGGGACGCGCCGCTCATGAAGGAGAAGCCCGACCAGTTCGGGATGGACGGGGCGTTCGCGACGCAGGAGAACTTCGAGGGCTACCGGCTGACGAAGCTGCTGCGCGAAAAGGCGGAAATGCTGCGCGGGCGGAAGCGGCTCGCCCACTTCGGGTACGGCGGCTTTCGCGACCATCACCAGCGGATGCAGGCGCTGCTTGAGGAGCTGAGGGTCCCGGTGGAGTACAAAGACGGTCCGGAGCGAAAACACGTCTGGGAGAGCGGCTGGGTCGAAGAGGCCGCCGCGGCGCTCGACGCGATGTCGCGCTGACGCGGGAGGCCGCTGATTTCTCCCAACACTTGGGCTCTCCAAGCATCGAATGGGAAAACGAAAGGAGAGTCCCATGAACCAGAACCTCGTCGCCGCCACGGTCGGCGTCATCCTTGGCGCCGCCGCCCTTTCGGTGGGCGCACCGGTGGCGTGTGCGCAGGAATCCCCCTGCGAGATCCAGAGCCGCTGCTGCAACCACGGGAAGGACGCCAAGCCCTGGGCGGGCTTGAAGGGCGGCGTGACGTGGGAGAAGTCGCTCGACGAGGCCAGGAAGCGGGCAGCCCGCGAAGGCAAGCCGATCCTCCTTTATCAGCTCGTCGGTGATCTCGACAAGGAGGGCTGCTGAGCGGCGGGGGACCTTCAGAGAACCGTGACGTTCTCGGACAAGAAGGTCGCCGGGCTGGTGAACGCGAACTTCGTCGCCGCCTGGACCAACCGCGGCCCGGGGTTCCACAACGAGGACTATTCCGCGGAGCAATGGATCTTCACGGAACACATGGAGGCCTACCCGACCAAGAACATCTGCACCTTCTTCCTCACCCCCGGGGGGAAGGTCTTTCACTACCTGGCCGGGTACTTCGCGCCGGAGACGTTCTGCGCCGAACTTGAACTCGCCGTGGCCCTCCGACGGGAGGCGTTCGACGGGAAGATGGCCCTCAAGGCGGACGGCGCGGGCACGATCCGGTCTCTGCATGCGCGCGAGGCCGAGAGGCTCAAGGAGAGAGTCTCCAAGGATCTCCCGTGGGATGAGGTGTCCAGGTTCAAAGCCGAGACCTACCGCGAGTTCAAGCACCGCCACAACGCGTCGTGCGTCGCGGCCATCCTCGAGGGGGACCGGTACCGGGCCGCGCTGCACCGTCACTGGAGCGGTGTTCAAGCGCTGCCGGCGCTCGAGGAGGTCCGCCTCGATTACCTCTACGGCAATTCCTTCACCGAGGAGCCGCGGAGGGGCGCCTCGCTCGTCCAGGGGCGGTGCGTCGCGGGGGAGTGACTTCCGTGTCGCTCGACGCGATATCGCGGTAGCGTCAGCGTCGGTCTGCTAGGGACAGGAGAACGGCGAGGAGCGTCATGGCAGTCAGTCGTCGTCCTCTTCCAGATCCCGAAGGCTCAAGATGGGCGCGTTCTTCGTGTTGAAAAAGCCTTCCTGCGGGTTTATGGCCATCCCGAGCGAGTGGGCGAGACAGCTTCCGACGGCCTCGTCGTGGCGATGGCCCCAGCAACGCGGGTCTTCAGAGAGGAGGCTGACCGGCCTTCCGGGCCTCTTCTTCCGGATCTCGGGCGGTGCGTGCTGGCTCAGCCACGGGCCCCGAAAGAGGCCCCGTTCGAAGTGGACGCGCAGGTCGGCGAGCCAGCGCCGACTCCTGTCCTTTGAGAGATCGAGTCCGATGAGCGTTCCGTTCAGCAAAGCGAGCCCCATCGCGTCGTCCCGGGTCAGACCGAACGCGGTGAGACATGGGTCGGTCGCCCAGTTGCCGAGCCGCTCGCCACCCGTGATGAAGAGATGGCCCTCTTTCTCGATCTGCTCGAAGATCGGGTCCAGCGCGCCTACCACGCGGCACGGGGCGTCGAGCCAGAGCACCGACGTGTACTCGTGGCGCACGGCCTCGAGAAACGCGAAAATCTTGAAGGCGTAAGGGTCGTCGTGGTGAGCCGGGCTGCCGGGGGGGAGATCCGTCCACGTGAGAAGTCCCACCAAATGACTCTTCCCTTTGAAATCTGAGACGAGCTCTTCCTGAAGCCTTGCATACTCGCCCGTCGCGACGTTGACGACGCAGCGTCTAGTGGAAGTTCTCAAGGTGACTCGCAAAGGTCTCGAGGTCCTCGTACTTGTCGTACCAGCTCGTATACATGATCCCGATCGTGCCGTTGACGCGGCGAGCCGACAGCAGCCAGTCGCGCGCCCGCTCGGGCTTCTGGTCATAGTAGCCGGCGATCAGCGTCCGGTGGCCGCGGGAGGAGAACCACTCGAGGCTTTCGTCGCGCCGGTCGTAGAACCAGGTCGCGACGATGACGTCGCGGTCGAGCCCCTCCCACGTGCCGGCCATCCCGCCGCGCGCGAGGTAGTAGTCGTCGTGGGCGTTGTGGACCGGGTCGAACATGTCGCTCCAGCAGTAGATCTCGCTCGACGGGCTGGTCTCGCGGAGGATGCGGATGCAGGTGCGGACGTTGTCCGCGAAGATCTGCCCGGCGGTGAGGCCGCGCCGGGCGCACGACTCGTCCCAGTTGCAGACGCGCATCTCGTCGTGCGACATGAAGTAGGCCTTCGCGTGGAAGATCGCGTGGAGCCGGCGCGCCTGGTCGCGGAGGATCTCCAGGGTCTTCGGCTCCGACGGGCAGATCATCATCTGGCCGCCGTCGGGGAAGGTGAGCGGATGGTAGTAAGAGACCCGGAGGCGCGTTCCGTCAGGGAGCTTCGTCCGGAGGACGGGCGGCTCGTGCCACTCGGTGAATGGGACGACGAGCCCCGGATCGGCGACCGGGTCGAAGTCCTCCCCTTCTTTGAGGAGCCTGCCCTCCTCGGTTCGGACGACGAGCGGCGCGCCCGGTCGTCGCAGGACATTCAGAAGGCCGATCTCCTCGATCTTCGGGTTCAGGAACATCGCGTCGCCGCTCTCGCCGTTCCAGGCTCCAAACGCGACGCGGACCTCGGTGCAGTCGAGGGAGTTGAAGACGGCGCTTTGGATCATCGTGTGCTGGTTGGTGTGCGGACCCCTCGGATCGAAGTTGAGCATCCGTCCGCCGCCGAAGACGACGATCCGCGGCGTGCCCACGAAGTCGTGGGTGGCCAGCTGCACCGAGACGCGGTAGTGGCGGAAGGGATGGACCTTGATCTTCTGCCAGAAGCGCGCGAGTTTGCCCTTTGGATTGCGGATCGACAAGTTCACATCGACCGTCGGGTCCTTGTGGTCCCACCCGTCCCGCAAGGCGACCGGAGGGTCGGCCTCGATCGTCGCCGTGCCGCTCTTCACCACGAAGAGTGCGTCGCGGACGGGGAGCCCCTCGGCGAGGTTCGGATCCTGCGAGAGCAGGTTCTCCGAATGACCCACCTGGAAGAGCGAGGGAACGAGGTCTAGACGCGCGTCCCGCGCGGCCTTCTTGATCCGCTCGAGGTTCTCGAAGTAGGCAGCGTTCATAAGGGGGAGCCGGCCGAAGTTCGGGTCCTCCAGGAGGACGGTCGTGTATCCCGCCCGGGCCGCGCGGCCCATGATCGCCACGAGCTTGTCAGCGTTCTTCGCCTCCTTCAGGTCCTGGGGGAAGTAGACCCAGCGCTCGCGGAGCTCGAGGGGCCCGAGCGCGGGGACGGAGACGCAGCCCGTCAGCACCAGAAGGAGCGCGGCGGCTCTCATGGGCCGGGTATGCTACCAAACGATCGCGCCGCGTACACGAGGAGCGTCGCGGCGCGTACTGACTTCATGATGAACAAGACCGCTCTCGCGCTGGCCCTCCTCCTCATCGCCGCACAGGATCCAAAGCCCGTCCCGCCGTGGATCGTGCTCCCGAAGCAGAAGCAGCCGTTCCTCGAGCATCACACCTTCCACAGCGACTCGATGAACGTCGACGTGGGCTACAACCTCTACCTGCCCCCGGGCTACGCGGAGAGCGGCGACCGGAAGTATCCCGTCGTCTTCTGGCTCCACGGGTTCAGCTGCCACGAGTCGAACGACCAGTTCCCGGCCGCGCAGGTCGACCAGGCGATCAAGGGCGGGAAGATCCCGCCCCTCATCTTCTGCTACGGGAACGGCGGCTCGCGCGCGTTCTACTCCGACTCGACGGACGGCAAGATCCTCTCCGAGACGATGATCATCAAGGAGTACATCCCGTTCATCGAGAAGACGTATCGCTGCATGGGGACGCGAGAGGGGCGCGCGCTCCAGGGGATGTCGATGGGCGGCCACGGCGCGCTCAAGCTCGCCTTCAAGTACCCGGAGCTGTTCAGCTCGGTCGTCGCCTTCGCCGGCGGCTACATCGACGACGAGGAGCTCACGAAGCGCCACGCCGACGTGGTCCAGCAGATGTTCGGCGGCGACGCGAAGAAGTTCGTCCCGAACATGCCGGCCACGATCGCGCGGCAAAACGTGGAGAAGCTCAAGGGCAAGCTTCCCATCCGGATGATTGTCGGGACGAAGGACTTCCTGCTGGAGCACAACCGGCGGGTCCACGCGCTCCTCGAGGAGCTGGGCGTCCCGCACGAGTACGAGGAGATCGACGGGATCGAGCACAACCTGCCGAAGCTCGCGAAGCAGCAGGAGACGAAGACGCTGGAGTTCGCGGCGAAGCACTTCGTCCTCGAGAAGAAATAGTCCGATCGAGATTTGCGCTCGCTCCCTCCGGTAGGTAGGATGGTAGGACGGGGCTGGGAAAATCTCCCTTTGCAGGGAGAGAAACGACCCCGAGCGTCCTTTAGTTATATAGGTAACCCATAGGGTTAACCCATAAGGACGGGTGGAGCGGAATCTGTGCGCGATCGGTTTTTGAAGTCCAGTCTCCGGCTCGCGGCCGTCGTCGCCCTGACGGCCGGCGTCGCCTCCTCCGCCTTCACCCAGGCCCCGCCCGCGCAGGGAACCGACGTCTACCGCGACAAGATCACGCCCCTTCTCGGAAAATACTGCTTCAAGTGCCACGGCCCGCAGCTCAAGCCCAAGGGCGAGCTCAACATGACGAAGTACGGGAGCGAGGCCGCGATCCGCGAGAACCGAAAGGTGTGGAAGGAGGTCCTCAACAAGATCCACACCCACGAGATGCCGCCGCCGGAAGAGACCAAGGAACAGCCCACCGCCGAGGAGCGCGAGACGATCACCCGGTGGCTCGAGGGCGTCCTCAACAAGGTCGACCCCAACGCCCCCAAGACCGCCGGCCGCGTGACCTTCCGGCGCCTCAACCGGCACGAGTACCAGAACACGGTCCGCGACCTGCTGGCCGTCGACTTCAACCCGGTGGGCGACTTCCCGATGGACGACGTGGGCTACGGGTTCGACAACATCGGCGACGTCCTCTCGCTTCCCCCGCTCCTCATGGAGAAGTACGTGGCCGCCGCGAAGAAGATCGCCGAGCAGGCCATCGCGACCAAGGAGAAGGACAAGCTCATCTACGTCTCGCGCCCCGTCCCCGACGCGAAGCCGCCGAAGACCGCGAGGGACGCCGCCAAGGAATGCCTCACGCGGCTCGCGACCCGCACGTTCCGGCGGCCGCCGCAGCCCGACGAGATGGAGCGGCTGCTCAAGCTCTACGACGTGGGCGAGAAGATCGAGGGCGGCGACTTCGACAAGGCGATGAAGCTGCCGATCCGGGGCCTGCTCGTCTCGCCGTTCTTCCTCTTCCACGTGGAGCTGGAAGGCGGCATGGACACCTACCCGCTTTCGCCCTGGGAGCTTGCGACGCGCCTCTCGTATTTCGTCTGGGCGTCCATGCCGGACGACGAGCTCTTCGAGCTGGCGAAGACGGGGAAGATCCTCAACCCGCCGGTGATCGAGGCGCAGGCGATCCGGATGCTCAAGGACCCGAAGGCGCTGGCGCTCTCCGAGAACTTCACTCCCCAGTGGCTCCAGATCCGCCGGCTCGACGAGATGAAGTTCGACTCCACCCAGTTCCCCGCGTGGGACGCCGGGTTCAAGGCGGACGCGGTCCGCGAGGTCGTCCTCTTCTTCGAGGCGGTCAAGTCGGAGGACCTGAGCGTCCTCAACTTCATCGACTCGAACTTCACCGTCGTGAACGACCGGCTGGCGCGCCACTACGGGATCGCCGCGGCGGGGAGCGGGTTCCAGAAGGTCACGCTGACCGACCCGAAGCGGGGCGGGATCCTGACGATGGCGGCGGTCCTGGCCGCGACATCCGATCCCGACCGGACGAGCCCCGTCAAGCGGGGCAAGTGGGTGCTCGAGACGATCCTCGCGACGCCGCCGCCTCCTCCGATCCCGGACGCGGCGAACCTGAAGGCGGACCCCGAGTCGGCCCGCCTTCCGCTCCGCCAGAGGATGGAGAAGCACCGCGCCGACCCCAACTGCGCGAGTTGCCACAAGCGGATGGACCCGATCGGCTTCGGGTTCGAAAACTACGACGCGATCGGGGCGTGGCGCGACCAGGACAAGGGCCAGGCGATCGACGCCTCCGCCGTGCTGCCCGAGGGGACCAAGTTCAACGGGCCGGTCGAGCTCAAGAACATCCTCAAACAGCGCAAGTCGGAGTTCGTCGAGGGGTTTACGGAGAAAATGCTCACGTATGCCCTCGGAAGGGGCGTAGAGCCCTATGATGGCCCCGCGGTGAAGGCCATCGGTGACGCGGTGGCGAAGAACGGATACAAGTTCTCGTCGTTGATCGTTGAGATCGTGAAGAGTTACCCGTTCCAGTACCGCCAGAAGGACAAGGGGAAGAGATGATGCGGGATCTCCAGCTCAGCCGTCGGACTCTCCTCCGCGGCGCCGGCACCGCCATCGCGCTGCCGTTCCTCGAGGCGATGATGCCCCGGACGCTTCTCGCGGCCCCCGCCGCGAAGACGCCCGTGCGCATGGCCTTCATCTTCTTCACCAACGGCTGCAACATGGAACTGTGGCGCCAGCCCAAGGCGGGCGGTCTCCCGGAGACCCTGACCCCCTTGAAGCCCGTCGCGACCCACCTGCTCCACATCACCGGGTTGAAGCACACGAACGGCGAGGGCCTGGGCGACGGCGCCGGCGACCACGCGCGCGACAGTGCCGTGTTCCTGACCGGTGCGCACCCCAAGAAGACCGACGGCAAGGACATCGCGGCGGGCGTCTCGGCCGACCAGTTCGCCGCACAGCAGATCGGGGGCGAGACGCGGTTCCCGTCGCTGGAGCTCGGCACGGACGGCGGCGCGCAGTCGGGGAACTGCGATTCCGGCTACAGCTGCGCCTACTCGTCCAACATCTCGTGGAGGACGCCGTCCTCCCCGATGGCCAAGGAGACCAACCCCCGCTCCCTCTTCATCCGGCTCTTCGGCGACCCGAAGGCGCGCCAGAGCGAGGCGGAGATCGCCCGCGAGGCGACCTACACCCGGAGCATCCTCGACATGGTGCTCGAGGACACCAAGCGCCTCAAGAACCGCATCGGTGTCACCGACCAGGTGAAACTGGACGAATACCTCGACGGCGTCCGCGCCATCGAGAAGCAGATCCAGGGCGTGGAGAAGCTGGCCGCGGCGCCGCCCCCCTCGATGGAGCTGCCGAGCAGCATCCCGGCGGACCACGGCGCGCACATCCGCCTCATGTTCGACGTCCTCGCCGCCGCGTTCCAGACCGACCAGACGCGCATCGCGACGTTCATGCTCACCAACTCGGGAAGCAACAAGACCTTCCCGTCGATCGGCGTGACCGAGGGCCACCACACGCTCTCGCACCACGCCGGCGCGAAGGACAAGCTCGAAAAGATCGGGAAGATCGACAAGTTCTACGCCGAGCAGTTCGCCCACTTCCTGGTCAAGCTCAACTCGATCAAGGAGGAGAAGGGCACCGTCCTGGACAACTCGATGATCCTGTACGGCGGCGCCATCTCGGACGGCAACCGCCACAACCACGACGACCTGCCCATCGTCGTCGCGGGCAAGGGCGGCGGCACGCTCGCCTCGGGCCGGTTCCTCAAGATGTCCGGCCAGCCCGTCTGCAACCTCTTCCTCGCGATGTTCGCGCGGGCGAAGGTCAAGGCGGTCACGTTCGGCGACGGGACCCGGCCCCTCCCGATCTAGGGTTGCGCCGCGCGGCCTGCGTGGGGTATCCTCTCGGGGCATGTTCGCCTTCGCCCTGCTCCTCGCGCTCGTGCCCCTCGACCCCGCCCGGGGCGAGCAGGACAAGGTCCAGATCATCGACCGCCTCGACCGCCAGAAGGATCTCTACGACAAGTCGGCCCGCGCGTGCGAGGAGGCCCTCAAGCTGATCGAGAGTGATCCGGAGGCCGCGCTCCAGAAGCTCAACGAGATCCACGAGCGCCTCGAGGTGCCCGACAAGCCCGGCCTCCAGCACTTCGAGAAGATCATCAAGTTCGAGGTCCAGTCGGGCGACTACTCCGCGCCGTTCGCCTTCTACCCCTTCCAGGTCCGCGGCCGTGCCCGGCTCCGGCTTGCGGCGGCCGCGAAGGAGGTCGAGGAGAAGCGCCGGCTCCTGTCGGACGCAGTCGCCGACCTCCAGAAGTCGGTCGACCGGGGCGTGAAGGCGAGCGAAGAGCACCTCCTGCGCGCGAAGGAGGAGCTCGCGAAACTGCCCGCGCCGGCCCCTCCCGCGCCGACGCCGGCGGAACTCGCCGCCGCGTGGGCGAAGGAATGGGCCGTGGTCCGGCCGAGGCTCGCGTTCACGAACTTCAAGCCCGGGGAGGCCGGGCTGGCCGGCGCCGCGGGGAAGCTCCTCAAAAGGATGGCCGTCGAGGCCTCGCCCCGAGACCAGGTCGACGCCGCCGCATGGGTCGTCTCCGAGACGGAGACCGCGAGGGGGCGCGTGAAGTCGCTCCCGCGCGAGGAGGCGAGGCGCGCCGTCGCGTGGTGCGAGACGCTCGCCGCCGCGGCCGCGGGGATCGACTCGCTCAAGGCCTCCCGCGAGGCGCTCGCCGCCGTCCGCGGCGAGGCGGCCCGCATCGCCGACTACCGCGGCTCCTTCACGCTGAAGATCGGCCCGGCCCCGTATGGCGAGCAGGTGCGCGTCCTGCGCGAGGGGGCCGAGGTGCCGCTCCCCGCGGGCGCGACGCCGCTCGTGCTGGTGAATCTCGAGATCGGCGATTTCACGGTCGAACTCTCGCACCCGGAGGCGGGGAAGCGCACGGTCGCGATCCCGGCGGGGTCGCTCCTGGAGGGGAAGGTCTACGTCCTCTCGGGGCGGATGAAGGGCGGGGAGCTCGTCGTCACGCCCCTACCGTAACTTCTCGAAGACCGACTCGACCCGCGTCCCGAAGGCCTTGGGCTCCGCGGCCCCTCCCAGGGCGCGGAGGGCCTCCCCTTCGCCCTTGAGGTCGCGCGCGATCTCCTCCTCCGTGCGGCCCGCGAAGAATCCGCGCAGCGCAGCGGCCGCGACGATCGACGTCCAGAGCTCGCGGCGCGACTCGAGGCTGACGTTCGTCCGCGGGGCGAGGGCGCGGAGGCTTTTCTCGCAGCGGTCGAGCTCGGCCTCGGGGTTGGCCGAGGCGAGGCAGTCGTCGAGGCGGATCTGCGCGAGTTCCGCGAGGTCGTGCGGGAACCCTTCCGCGATCTCCGCCAGGGTCCGGCCGTGGTCCTCCAGGAAGGGATGGCGGGCGCGGAAATCGCCGGGGAGTCTCTGGACGAAGGAGCTCCATTGTTCCAGGAGCACCCGCGCCGTCTCCCTCCGCCCGTCAACTTTTGAGCGGGGCTCGTCGCGCGCCTGCGCGACCTCCCGGCGCAGGGTCTCTTCAAGGTCCGCGGCCGCGAGCTGCTCCACCGCCTTGAATCGGCCGTTCTCGCCGGAGGGGACGAGCGGGACCGCCGCGACCGCGGAGTCGAGGAGCGACCGGGCTTCGGCCTTCCCGGTGCGCACCGCGTCAAGGGCGGGTCGCAGGTCGCGCACCCACGCGAAGGCGGGGTCCGTCGAGGGCGCCGGAAGCGCGAAGAGGGTCTCGAACTCCCCCGGGTCGAGCGATCGGAGCTGGGCCTCCGACTTGATCGTGGAAAGGTTTCCGAGGAATCGCGCGAGCCCCTCGGATCCGCGGTCGGGCTCGACGAACTTCACCTCGACGGGGCGGCGGAAGAGGAGCCACGCGCCGGCGCCGGCGGCGGTCAAAAGGGCCGCGAGAACGAGGGACGCGAGCGCCGGGCGGTGGCGGAACTGCCGGAGCGCGAGCTTGAGCGGGCCGGGACGGCGCGCGACGATCTCCTTGTCCGAGAGCCACCGTCGCAGGTCCTCGGCGAGTTCGAGGGCCGTCGCGTACCGGTCGGCCTTCTCGCGCGACATCGCCTTCAGGATGATCGTCTCCACCTCGGGCGGGATCGCGGGGTTGATCTTCCGCGGCGGGTCGGGGGACTGGAAGATCACGCGCGTGAGCAGGTCGAGGTTGCTGCCGCCCGCGAAGGGCGCGGTCTTCGCGAGGATCGCGTAGAGCGTGGCCCCCAGCGAGTAGACGTCGCTCTGCTCGTCGATGTCGCCGACGCGCGCCTGGGCCTGCTCGGGCGGCATGAAGGCGGGGGTCCCCATGACGACGCCGGAGGCGGAGAGGGTGCTGTCGGTGCTGAGCGACTTCGCGAGACCGAAGTCCATGACGTAGGGCCAGCCCTTCTGGTTGAGCATGATGTTCTGCGGCTTGAGGTCGCGGTGGATCACGCCGGCGCGGTGGGCCTCGTGGAGCGCCTCGGCGACGCGCGCGAAGAGGTCGATCCACTCGCGCATGGGCTTCTCCAGGCCGGGCGCGCCGAGGGTGGGGCCGTCGATGTACTCCATCGCGATGTAGGGCGCGGGCGACTGCCCGGCCCGCTGCGCGGGGACCTCGCCGACCTCGTAGATCGCGGCGATATTGGGGTGGCGGAGGCGGGCGGCGAGCTTGGCCTCGCGCTCGAAGCGGCGGACGTCGTCGAGGCTCTCCTCGTTGAGAAACTTGATCGCGGACCAGCGCGTGAGCTTCGTGTCCCACGCCTTCCAGACCCTGCCCATCCCGCCCTTGCCGATCTCCTCGACGAGGACATACTGGCCGAGGCGGCGGGTCGGGTCGCCCGCGTGGGCGAGGGCCTCGACGGGCAGTTCGTCGATCGACGATCCGCCGGAGGTCGTCGAATCCGGGGCGAGGAGTTCCTTGAACAGGGCGGCGCAGTCGTCGTGGTCGCCCCAGAACGTCTCCCCGCAGCGTTCGCAGCGGCGCTCCGTTCCTCCCTGGGCCTCCGGCATGATCCGGGGAGTATATCGCCGACGGGGGGCGCCGGGAAGCACCGGAGGCGACCCAAACAGAAGGTCTGTCTTGTGCGGGCGCGTTCAATTTTTTACGCCCCCGGGGGCGGGCCGCCCCCGCCGCCCTTTGAATCTGTTGACAGTCCCCGAACGGGGGCCGTAGCATCGCGCACCTCGGGTGAAAGGGAGGAGCGCACTACGCGATACTTCTTCGGGAACTCGCGGAGTACGCACGTGTCGCGATTCGGGCACTGGGTGAAGGGCGCGCTGTCCGCCGCCATCGTCTGCGCCCTTTCCCTGCCCGCCGCCGCCCAGGACCAGCAGCTGGGCGCGCGGACCAAGGCGATGGGCGGGAGCTACACGGCCTTCCAGGACGACCCGCTCCTCGTCTGGCTCAACCCCGCGGGGATCGCCACGCAGCCCGACCAGATGTCGATCGCGTACCAGACCTACACCGCCTACCCGAAGCGCGAGTCGACGGGGCTGAACGGCCAGCCGGTCTTCGACGTCAAGGGGCAGACGGTCCTCCCCGACCCGGTCATCATCCCGTCCTACGTCGGTTTCGTCTTCCAGCTCGGGTCTTCCGAGTCTCCCATGGCGATGGGCGTCGGCTTCGCCCGGCCGTACACGCTGGACTACTCGCTCGACGAGGTCCTCACCCCGAACCAGTCGGTCTTCGAGCCGAAGTTCGAGGTGTCCGAGTCGCTTTCGCGGTTCCGCGTGGCCTTCGCCCGCGACTTCCGGTTCCGCCCGCGCGGCGACGCGGGCTTCCTGTCGCACCTCGCGGTCGGGCTCGGCGGCGACATCGGCTACGAGCAGTGGAGGTTCAGCACGCCGCCGGGCGATCCGCGCGGGGAGCGGCGGGGGGCGTCGGCGGCGCTGGGCGGCGGCGCCGGGTTTCTCCTCGGGCTCTACGACGACCCCGACGCGTTCACGCTCCACCTGGGCGGCGCGTACCAGAGCCCCGTCCGGTTCGACTTCACCGTCGACCCGGACCGGATGCCTGCTTTCGACATGCCGCAGCAGGTCAACATCGGTCTCACGCTCTATCTGAACCGCGATATCCCGCTGCGGGTCACGTTCGACACGCAATTCATCCAGTGGAGCACGACCGCGCAGGATCCGTTCTTCTCCACGCAGGAGAAGTTCCGCGATTCGGTGAACTACTCCGTCGGCGCGGAGTACCGCATCGAGGTGACGGACCGGCTCCGTGTCTATCCGCGGCTGGGGTACCGGCGCTTCCAGGCGCCGTGGTCGGACAAGGACAACCTCCCGTCGACGGCGGGGTTCAAGCTCGTGCTCGACACCAAAGCCTCCGACTTCAACATCTTCACCTTCGGCGCCGGGATCTCGTGGACGACGGAGGCGAACAAGGTCCGCTCGATCGACATCGCGGGGGACGTGGGCGGCGACGCCTTCAACGTCGCGGTGGGGTACACGCATGAGTTCTAGGAGAGGGGCGCTCCTCCTCGCGCTGGCGCTCCTCGCGCCGAGCTGCAAGGGGAACGTCAACGATCACACGGTCATCGTCGCGGTCACCGACCGGGCGTCCGTGAGCACGCTGGGGGTCGAGGGCAACGACTCCTCCATTTTCCCATCGGTCTCCGCCGACGGCCGGTACGTCGCCTTCCAGTCGAAGGCCTCGAACCTGGTCCCCGGGGACACGTCCGGGTTCAAGGATGTGTTCCGGAAGGACATGATCACCGGCCAGTTGGAACTGGTCTCGGTGAACACGACCGGTGGATTTGGCAATGGCGATTCCACCCGCCCGTCGATCTCCGCGGACGGCCGGTACGTGGCCTTCCAGTCGGACGCCGACGATCTTGTCGCGAGCGATACCAACGGCGTGAGCGACATCTTCATTCGGGACATGCAGCCTGGAGGGGCCGGGACGATCCGGGTCTCCGTGGTTACGGGAGCGGGTGCGGAGAGCTTTCCGCCGCTGTTCGGCGCCTTCGATCCCGTGATCTCTGCCAACGGCGCGTTCGTGGCATTCCGGTCGGATGCCACCGACCTCGTTACGAGTCCGGCCCTGACGCTCGGCGTCTTCAATGTCTTCCGTCACCCCAGGGCACCCAATGGTACGACGGACCTCGTCTCGGTCAACGCCACCGGTCCCGAACCGGATTTTGACAGCAGCGCGCCCTCGATTTCCGGCTCGGGCCAGTTCGTCGCATTTGAATCCTCCTCGACGAACCTGATCCCGGCCGGGACCACCGGCCAGCAGGTCTACGTTCGTGACATGACCGGCGGCTCCACGGCGCTCTTCTCGGTGGACTCGGGGGGTGTCACCCAGGGTGACGCGCTCAGCGCCAACCCGTCCGTCTCCGACGACGGGACACGTGTTGTATTCGAGTCGCGCTCCACGAACCTGGCCCCCGTGGATGTTCCGGGGCAGTCCTACATCTTTCTCCACGTGACAGGGGGTCCAACCTCCGTCGTCTCGAAAAACAGCGCCGGGTTCCAGGCAATCGGCAGCTCGGTGCTTCCCGCCATCTCCGCGGACGGCCGGTACATCGTCTACATGTCGGGGGCGGAGAACCTGGTTCCTGCCGACACGAACGGAAAATTGGACGTTTTCTGGTTCGACTCGGTCGCCGGGCTGACCCTCCGGGTCTCCGTGGGAACCTACGGGGCCCAGGCGAACGACGACTCGGGCGGGACGAACTCCCGGCCGGCCCTCTCCCCCGACGGTCGGTTCGTTGCTTTCGACTCGTTGGCGTCCAACCTGGTCGCTGCGGACGGGAACAGCATCGAAGATGCATTCGTGCATGGTCCGATGTATTGAGGCTCGCTCTTAGGAGGGGATGGAATGGCGCCGATCATGGTCCCGGTCATGCCCACCGCGCCCTATATTGATGGGAAAGTTCCGACTGAGCCCATCTGGGGCAACGCCCTGCAGGTGTTCCTGGGGACCAACAAGAAGTCGTACTTCCGGATCGGCTGCAAGACCGAGCCAACCGGGGAAGAATTCGTCTACCTCGGATTCTTCACCAACGAAATTCAGCCCACCATGAACTGCAGGGTCGTCGTTGGAATCCAGACGATCGATCCTCCTGCCGTACCGAGCTGTGCGTGGAAGATCCATGTCTCTCCGTTCGATCAGTCGGTTCCGCCGGGTACATCGATTACCCCGCCCCTCATCGAGTACTGGCGGAATCCTCCGGGAACCGGTGTCCCCGGTCCCACCGACTGGAACCATACCAACCCGACCGTGAGCCTTCCGGCCGGCAAGAATCTGAACAATGCCTGGCTCATCGATTACAGCCGGTCCTGGTATTATGCGGGCGCCATCTGGTCGATGGAGATGAGAATCCCGGTCAACGCGGCGGGGGACTACTCGGACAAGGGCATCTGGTTTCCACCGGCCGGGGGACCGAACTGGAGCCTTTACGTGAACATCCTGAGTACCCCGAGTGCGGGTGGCCCCGGGAACGTCCAGAGACCCTGGCCCGCGTCCCCTCTTCCGATGGGGGCCATCAACACGAGCACGCCCGACCAGGCGGATTGGGGACTGGCTTCGTTCTGACCCCTACCGCACCGGGGTGTCGCGGGGGTCCAGGAGCGAGTGGATCATCCAGTAGAGGTTTCGCGGGTTGTAGGGCTTGGAGAGGAAGGCGTCGGCGCCCGTCCTCCGCCTCCACTCCTCGTCCGTGCCCCCGACGGTGCGGGTGATCGACGTCAGGAGGATCACGGGGACGGCGCGCGTCCGCTCGTCCTTCTTCAGCGTGGTGCAGACCTCGAAGCCCGATCGGCCGGGCAGCGTCGCCCCCAGCAGCACGAGGTCGGGGACCTCCTCCTGGATCCGCTCGAGGGCCTCCTCGCCGTCGGCCGCCTCGCGCACGATGTAGCCCCGGCATCGGAGCGCCGACGCGAGCGCCTCCCGGTCCTCCCCGGATTCTCCGGCGATCAGGATCATTCTCGTCCCGCCCATCACGCACCCCCGAACTCCATGATCTGTATCGCGCGGGGCGTGAAATCTTTCACCGAAGATGATAAAAGCCGGGCGGGGAACCGGCCGGCCTACAGGTACTTGACGAGCGAGGCGACCTCCTCCTGGAGGTCCTCGCCGCTGTAGTCGCGGATCAGGGTCTCGATCTGCGCTCGGAGCCGCTTCTTGGCGCGGTGGATGTAGTTGGTCACCTCGGTCTCGGATTTCTTGAGCGTCCCGGCGATCTCCTGGTAGCTCCGGCCTTCAAGCTGGAGCTTGAGCGCCGACGTGGCCGCGTCCTTCCTCATCCGGCCCATGCCCTGCGCCATCAGGTTCTTCACCCACAGCCGGTCGAACTCGGCGTCGGGCTCCGCTTCGGTCGGGAGATCGCACGCCTCGAGCGCGACCGTCTTCCGCCGGTCCCGCATCGGTGCGAGCTCCTTGCGACGGAACGACGCCACGACGTTTCGCGTCACGGCGAGCAGGAGCGAACGGAACCGGCCCTTCTTCGGGTCGACCTTCGACAGGAATCCGTCGCTGCAGATCCGCACGAAGATCTCCTGCGCCAGGTCCTCCGCGTCCTCGTGCGCCAGCCCCTGGCGGCGGACGAACTCGTAGACCGGCGAGTGGTAGCGTCGGACGACCTCGTCCTTCACGCGCTCCGGTTCCTTGCGGATCTCCCGGAGCGTCGTCCAGATCGAGCTTGGAAAATTCATCGGGTTGAAGGCGAAAGGAAACGGAAGCTCCCGCGATGTCTCCTTCGGCGCCCCTTTATACCGCGACGCCGCTCTTTCATCAATTACATCCGACCCATCACCCAGCCGGGGCGGACGGGCCGCGCGCACCGCCGGTCCGTCCGCCCCCAAATCAGGGGTGGGGAAATTCGTACCGCTACGTTTTCTCCGCCGGGTACAATCCTCCACAGGGGGTTGAATGGAAACCGGGGCCGACGAAGCCCAGAAGGACTGCCCGTCGTGCGGGAGCCGGATCGCGGAGGCCGCGACCCGCTGCGACTTCTGCAAGTCCACGATCGGCCGCTGCGTAGGCTGCGGCGCGTGGATCGTCGATGGAACGCAGTGCCTCGACTGCGGCAAGAGCACCGCGCGGCGACTGAAGAAGGACGTCGGCAAGGTCTCGGAGGAGAAGGCCGTCCCGGTCGCTTTCCGAGGCAAGGGCGTCGGGCTCTTCGTGCCCCTCGTCCTCCGGCAGCTGCTCGTCCTGGCGTGGCTCGGGTCGGTCGTCCTCGCGCTCGCGGAATCCGGCGTCACGCCCGTTGCGAATTTCATCGGGAAGCATGGCGTCCATCTGCCCGCGAACATGAAGGGGTGGGAGCTCTGGGCCTTCTCGGCAATCCTTCTCCTGCCGGTCATGGTCGCCAGCCGGATCGTCCGCGGCTACCGCGCGCGGAACACCCACCTCTTCGGCCAGCCCCTGGACTACCATCCGTCGATCGCCGCGGCGATCGGAAACACGATCCTCGCCCTGGTCGTCCTCGCGATGACAGCGGGGCTCGGCGTCCCCTGGATCTACGCGCGGCAGGTCCGGACCTTCCATCGCTCGTGCAAGGTCGCGTCCCGCGGCGGGAAGGCCCTCGAGTGGGACGGCGCGGGCGAGGCGGTGCTCGGCCGGTTCTTCCTCATGCTCCTCCTCCTCCCGGTTGCTGTTGCCACCGCCGGGTTCGGCGGGATCGTCATCTCGTGGATGTGGATCTCGTGGGAGCAGAAGCACCTGCTGGCGCCCGACCGGAACGGCATCCTTCAGCGCGTCCGCTTCACCGGCACCTTCGGAGGCTACTTCGCGCGCGCCCTCCCCGGCTGGCTCCTCACCCTGGTCACCGCGGGCCTCTACTGGCCCTGGGCCAAGGTCGGCGACTGGGAGTGGATCGCGGCCCACACGGAGGCGGCGTGACGCGCGCCCTCGTCCCCCTCGCGCTCTTCCTTGCCTCGTGCGCTGCCAGGGAGCTCCGCGCCTACCGGGGGTCGACGCCGGTCCTCGACGGCGTGATCTCGCCCGGCGAGTACGACGACGCGACGGAGATCCGCGGGTGCCGCGCGTGGGCCCACACCTTCAGCCCCACGACCGACGACCGCGATCTCTCGGTGACCGGCTGGGTGAAGCACGACGGCGAAAACCTGTTCTTCGCCTTCCGCGTGACCGACGACATCCTTTACGGAATCGACACGCCGCGCTGGCTGCCCGACGAGAATCCCAAGGCGCACGAGATCTCGCGCGAAGGCTGGCCGTGGTTCGGCGACGAGATGGAGATCCTCGTGAACTGCCGCCCGACGGGGAGGGAGGAGGACGGCCGGAACGCCGCGGGCGACGGCTCGAGCTGGCAGATGGTCTGCAACCTGACGAAATCGCGGCTCGGCGGCGTCGGCACGGGCGGGCTCCTGGAAGGCGAGCCGCGGTCCGACCCCAGGGCGTTCGCGGCCTACCGCCATTGGATTGAGGTCGGCGCGATGAAGGCGGTCGCGAAGGTCGAGCCGGGCGGGAAGAGCTACGTGATCGAGTGGATGATCCGCGCGAACCCGTGCCTCGAGGTGAAGCCGGGCGTCTTCTGGACTCCCTCGCTCGGCGAGACGCGGCTCGGCCTCAACATCGCGGTCGGCGATCTCGATGAGAAGGAGAAGGGGAAGGGCAACTTCGGGAACTTCCACCACGAGGACTGGTGGAGCGGCGACCCGAAGAACCGCACCTGGCTCAACAACTTCGGAACGCTCCTCCTCATGCCCGGCGCCCGGTAATTCGGCCGCGGCTGTCTTCATCGCATCGAACCCTCCGAACCCTCCTCCGTTCATACCTGCGGATTTCTCGTAATGGAGGGCTCCATGCCCGTTCGCAGGTCGCGCACCGATGAGCTCACAGGGATCCTCGAGGAGCGGCACGACATGAACGAACTCCGGACCCGGCGCCCCGGGGCCCTCGACGGCCTGGCGCGGACCCTCGCCGGCCCGCTCCACCGGTTCGTCGCGCGGCTCGTGGGCCAGGAGGCGGACGCCGAGGACGTGGTCCAGCAGACCTTCGCGTCGGTCGTCTCGAAGATTGGCGCATTCCACGGCGGCCCCGCGGATCTCCGCTCCTGGGTCTTCACCATCGCCTACCGCGCGTCGATGGACGTCCTCCGTGGAAGGAATCGCGCGGTCGCGCTCGAGGGGGACGTGGTCGACGAGCCCTCGGAGCTGGTGGACCTGGAGACGCCGCCCGCCGAGCTGCGCAAGGCCTTCGCGACCCTCGAGGCCCACGATCAATACGTTCTCACGCTAAAGTACCAGGACGACTTCTCCAATCCCGAGATCGCCGGCATCCTCGGGCTTTCGGCGAACCACGTGGGCGTCCTCCTCTACCGCGCCCGGCAGAACTTGAGAAAGGCCATCCGATGAGCTGCCCCTCCCGCTTCCGGCTGGAACTGCTCGCCGACTCGGCGCTCGACGACCCCGAGGCTTCCGATCTCCGCGGCCACGCGGACGCGTGTGAGTCGTGCGGCGCGTATCTCCGTCGGCTGGACGAGGAGGCGGAGAGCCTTCGCTTGAATCTTCCGGACGTTGACCGGCCCGCGCGCGCTCCCGCGTGGAATCCGTGGAAACCGGTCGCCCTCATGGTCGCGGCGGGGTTCCTGGTCGTGTGCGGCATCCTCGTCTATACCGTCCGGAGACAGGGCCAGGTGAGCGACGCCTTCCTCTCGAACCTCGAGGCGCAGATCGAGTACCACCTGGAGCAGGAGGAGCCAGCGAAGGCGGCGGCGGTGCTCGATTCCTTCCCCTCCCACGCCGAGGCCCGCCGCGCCGCCGACCGGGCGCGCGTGCGGATCGCGAAGGCGAGCGAGCCCGAGCCCGCGGCCGCGCTCCTCGACGCGATCCCGCTCTCCGGCCTCGATCGCGCGCAAGCCGAAGAGGTCGCGGGGGCCCGGCTCGACGCGTACCTCAAGCTCTTCCGCGAGAAGGTCCTTCGGAATGGGGCCGTGCCGACGCCTTATGAACTCGCGGCGTACCGCCACGAAAAAGCCGTCGGGCCGTCGCGCGAGGAGCTCTCGCGCATCACGGCCCGGCTGCGCGCGCTGGTCGCGGAACGCCGCGATCTCGCGAAGCGGTACGGCGGGAAGGTCGATGGTGCGTTGGAGGGGGTGGACTCGCTCGCGACGGTGACGCAGTACGCGCTGGGGGAGATCGCGTTCGAGGCGGTTGCGCCGGTCGACGCCGAGTCGCGCGTCCAGTTCGGCGACGCGCTCTTCCGCGAGCGGCAGTTCGACCGCGCGATCGCGACGTGGAAGCCGGTGCTCGACGACACGCGCGTCATCCGCAGGCTCGCGGAACTCGCGGCGCTCCGGCGCCACGCCCCCCAGGGCCTCCACGTGTGGGATTACGAGGTCGAGAAGCTCCTCGGCCGCGATGCGAAAGTCGAGGCCGAAGTGGCCGCTCGTATCGAAGGATTGTTCCAGCGGGCCCAAAGGGGATCGGAGGGCCGCAGAGATGTTTTCGAGAGGAAGGGCATCCCGCGGGACGACGCCATCTCTCCCCTCAGCGGTGAGCCTACGATTTTCTTCCCCGAATCCACGCCTGAGAAAGTCGAGGACATGATTCTCAGCGAAAGATGGATCGCCACCGATCCGGAGCAGCTGTTCCTGCTCATGAGCCACGCCCAGTTCCGGCTCGAGGTCGGGGCCGACCGGCCGTTCGCGACCCGGACCGGCGCCCGGCTCAAGCTCCATTCCGCCTACCGCGGCCCCGTCCGGTTCCGCCTCTGCCGCGTCCGCGACGAGGAGACGTTCGCCGCCCTCGGCGAGGAGAACCTCGTCCAGCGCCGCGCCGAGCTCACGACCGTCCGCGAATGGGAGAAGGCGTTCGCCCCGATCTGGCTGAACGACATGAAGGTCGAGAGCTGGGAGATGGACGTCCCGCATCGCGGGCCGGGGCTCTTCGTCCTCATCGCCGACGCGCGCTACTGCCCCGTCTATGCGGTCGCGAAGTTCATCGTCACCGACGTCGCGCTCGTCCAGCAGGTCGCGTCCGACCGCGTGCTGGTCTTCGCCGCGGACCGCGTGACGGGCGCTCCGGTCGCCGACCTTCCGATCGGGGGCGAGGTGACCGGGCGGCACAGCCTGCGGCCGGAGGAGATGCTCCCCCAGGACGACTCCAGCCGGGACGAATACAAGCGCGGGTTCGAGGCGGGGTGGGGCGCGGCGCCGCCCGAGCTCGACGCCACTCCAAGCTACGCGAGGGGCCACCTGCGCGCGGCCGTCCTACGCGAGGCTCACCCCGACGTGAAGATGTCCTTCCACGGAAAGACGGACAAGGACGGTCTCTTCGAGTGGATGCCCGAGCCGGCGTGGAAGCCGGGCTATGCCTACTCGATCAAGACGGTCACGGCCCACCCGGAGACCTACTCGCGCGTCGAATCGACTTACTCGCTCAACGAGAAGCCGCGCGCGCTCAAGGCGCTCGTCTACAGCGACCGGCCGCTCTATCGCCCCGGCGACACCGTCTCGTTCAAAGGGCTGCTTCGGACCTACGACGACGAGGGAATCCGGTCCTACGACGAACGCGAGGCGATCTTTGAAATCGGGACCGCCGGCCGGGTCCATTTTGCGCGGAGCCTCGCGGCCACCGAGTTCGGCACGGCGAGCGGGACGTTTGCGCTCCCCTTTGGATGCGAGCAGGGATCCTACTGGGTTCGCGTCAATAATGGACCTTCCCAGCCGCTCTTCAAGGTCGAGGAGTACCGGAAGCCGGAGTTCGAGATCGTCCTCGACCACCCGCGGAAGGTGACCGCGGGCGCGCCGGTGGAGGTCGAGATCGCCGTGCGGTATTTCACGGGCGATCCCGTGGCGAACGCCCTCGTGACGGTCGTGCTCGAGACCGCGCCCGCCGCGTTCGAGAGGGCGCCGGCCGACGCGGTCGCCGACTGGTACTTCGAGGCGAAAGCCGGCGTATCCACGGCGTGGAGGGCGATCGAGTCCCGGTCGCTCACGACCGACGCCGCGGGCCGCTGCCTCTATCGCTTCGCGACGGACGAGGGCGTGGCCGCGCGATACGCCGTGACCGCCCGTGCGCGGGAGGAATCGCGCCGCGAGATCTCGCGCTCGTCGGGGCTCGAGGCGACCGCTCGCGCCCTCGGGGTCTCGTGGGAGGGCGACCGGCCCGTTTACCATTCCGGCGAGAGGGCGACGCTCCGGTTCCGCGCGCTGGGCGCCGCAACCCTGCGCCTCGAGGAGCGGGGGAAGGTTGAGAAGCCGTTCTCGAAGTCGGTGACGCTCGTCGACGGCCTCGGAAGCTGCGACTACTTCGTCCAGGATCGGTCCTGCGATCTCCAAGTCGGCGTCCGGTCGGGCGACGGGTGGGCGTGGACCCCCGTGGACCTCCGCATCGCCCCGCGCTCCGCGCGGTCGGCGCTCGTGGACGTCCGCACCGACCGCGCGTTGTATCGCGTGGGCGACCGGGCGAAGCTGCTCGTCGAAAGCGATGAACCCGATCAACACGTGCTCCTCACCGTCGCGACGGGCCGGATCCACTGGCGGCAGGTTGTGGCGCTCAATGGAAAGTCGGCCGAGGTGCCGATCGAGATCGTCGACGAGGACGTCCCGAATGTAATGATCGTCGCGACCGCGATCCGGAACGACCGCCTGGGCAAGGCGACGGCGCGCCTGCTGGTGCCGCCGGTGGACCGCTTCCTAACGGTCGACGTCGACACCGACCGCGCGGAGTACCGTCCCGGCCAGGAGTGCCGGACCACCGTGCGCGTGACGGACTCAAAGGGGCGGCCGGTGCCGGAGTGCGAGATCTCGCTCGGCGTCGTGGACGAGGCGATCTACTCGCTTCACGAGGACGCCACGCCCGACCTCCGCGAATTCTTCCACCGCTACCAGCGGCCGATCATGCTGACCGAGGCGTTCTTTTTCAAGGAGCCGCCCCGGTCGTTCGTCGTCTGGAAGGTCCCCGTCTTCGTGAAGGGCACGGTCAACGTGTACGACACGATGGGCGTCGGCATGGGCGGAGGCGGAGGCGGGCGCTACGGGGGCCGTTTCGGCGGCCGGGAAAACCTGGTGGCGAGAGGCGGCGGCGGGATGGCCATCCCTCCCCCGAGATCCGACTTCCGCGACACCGCGTTCTGGAACGCGCACCTGAAGACCGACGCGGACGGCCGGGCCGCCGTCGCGTTCGCCTTCCCCGAAAACCTGACGAGCTTCCGGTTCACCGCGCGCGGCATCACGCGCGACCACAAGGTCGGCGCCGTGAAACAGAACGCCGTCGTCCGGAAACCGTTCTACGCGCGGCTCGCGACGTCGCGCGTCGTGCAGGAAGGGAACACGCTCGCCTTCTCCGGGCTCGTTCACAACTATACGGGCCAGCCGCAGACGGTCCGCTGCACGTTCAAGAGCCCGTTCCCGCTTCGGAAGTCGACCGCGCCGCCGATGCTGTCGCTCCCGCCCGGCGAGGTCGCCCGCGTGGAGTACCTCGTCTCGATCGATCGGTACGTGCCCGAGGCGGAGATCACGTTCGTCGCCGCAAGCGACGAGGGCGCGTCCGACGGGGTCACGCTCACGGTGCCCGGGCGCCGCCACGGCCTGCCGTTCCAGGAGGGACGCTCGGGCTCGGTCGCCTCGGGCGCGCCGAGGGAGGAAGTCTTCAAGGTCCCCGCGGAGACGATCCGCGGGACGGTCGCGCTCCGGATCAACATGGACGCGGGGGTTCACACGGCGATCCTCGGGGGCCTCGAGGGGCTGATCGAGTACCCCCATGGATGCGTCGAGCAGACCATGAGCCGGTTTCTCCCCGCGGTGGCGGCGAACCGCGCGCTGGGCGACGCCCCGCACCGGTGGAGCCAGAAGCTGCCGTCGGTCGTGGCGTCCGGCCTCCAGCGGCTCTACCAGTTCCAGCACGCCGATGGCGGCTGGGGATGGTGGGAGCACGACGCGACCAACGGCGGGATGACCGCCTACGTCCTCTACGGCCTTTCCGCCTGCAAGAAGGCGGGCGTCGGCGTCGACCGCACCGCGGCGGATCGCGCGGCGGTCCTCCTGCGCGGGCGGCTGGAGAAGGCCGTCTTCGAAAACTTGTCCCTCGGCCACGGCCGCGTGCCGATCCCCGGAGATCCGCGGGCCTACGCGATGCTCGCGCTCGCTGAGTACGAATCCGCGTGGGGGCTTTCGACCGCCGCGACGAAGCGGCTGGCCGGCTCGCTCGCGGATCTCCGCGAACCGCAGCTGCCCCTCGACGAGATCATGCTCGCGCTGGCCTGCGAGCGGCTCGGGATGAAGGAGGAGGCGGCGCGGCTGGCGAAACGCGCGGAGGCGCTTCCGCTCAACGGCGTCCCGCACGCGGCGCTCTTGCTCCAGCTTCAGGCGGCGCGCGGCGGGGAAGCGGGGGACGTCCTCCGCTTCCTCCTCGCCCATCGCGTGGGCCAGGGATGGCGGACCACGATGGAGAGCGCGTACGCGATTCTCGGATTGTCCGCGATCCTCGATCGTCCGGCGGCGGGCGGCTACGCGGCGCCCGGGCGGATCGTGATTGAAGTGAACGGCGAGGCCGCGAGGGAACTGACGCTGCCCGGCCGGCTCGACCCGGCGTTCGACGGCCGAATCTCGGTTCCCGAGCCGCCCGCGGGCTGGGGCGGGAAGGTCGTCGTCCGCTTCACGTTCGAGGGGCGGGGCACCGCCTTCTACACGGCGTCGCTCGAGGCGATGCTGGGCGGCGAAGATGGGCCGCCCGTGAAGCGCGGCCTGGAAATCTCGCGCGAATACTTCGAAGGTGGGGAGGGCGGTTGGAAGCCGGTCGAGGGGGGCATCGCCGCGGGGAAGAAAGTCCTCGTCCATTTGACGATCCGGTCGTCGGAGCCGCGGGAGTACGTGATGGTGACCGACCCGAGGGGCGACGGGTTCGAGCCGGTCGACGGGAACGTGGACGATTACCGGTCGCGGACGCGCGTCGTCGAAGGGCTCACCGACCATGTGGATCTATCGGAGGGCTGGCTCGCGCGGCGCGTTGCGTTCCAGCGCGAGATCCGGGGCGATGCTGCCCGCGAATCGGCCTGGGCGCGGGAACTCCTCCGCGAGATTGTCGAGAAGCGCCGGTTCGCGCCGCGGGTCCGCGAGGAGAACTTCTCCCCGCCGAACGCGGTCCCGGCCGCTTCGGTGGAGCATCGCGACGACCGGACGCTCTTCTTCCTGGCCGAGCTCCCCGCGGGCACAAGCCATCTTTATTACATGGTCCGGGCGGAGCTTTCCGGAGAGGTCCACGTGCTCCCGCCGCAGGCGACGCCGATGTACGAGCCCGAGATCCATGGCGCCGGCGTGGAGGCGCGTCTTCGCGTGACGGACGAATTGCTCGTGGGCGCGGGGGTCCGGACGTTCCCGCTGGCCCCCGGCGTGTCGGGTCTCACGAGGGTTCTCCAGGCGCTTGAGAGGATCGATGCGGACGAGTTGATCGGGCTCATCCCCTCGAGTCCCAGGATCGGCGATCTCCTGGCGCGCGTCCTCACGGAGCCCGCGCTCCGCGCGTGGCTCTCCGCCGATTCGGAGACGCGGGCGGCGGGGAGCGATCTCCGCGAGCGGATCGAGGCCGCGCGGCACGACCTCGCGACGCGCCGTCTTTGCGCGGAGGCGCTCGGCTCGGCGCCGAAGGAGTGGCTGCCGGCGATCGAGGAGGCGATGGGGAGCGACCGGCTGGCCGCCCTCGTCTTCAAAGGGGCGGTGGCGGGCGACGCGGCGGCGATCGACGTCGCGCTCGCGTGGGCCGTCGAGGATCGCGCCTTCCGCCTGGAGCTCCTCGAGGAGGCGCAGCGGCTCCGTGGGACGGCGCAGGTGGAGGCCGCGGCGTTCCACCCGGTGACCGTGGCGGACGTCCTCCGCGCGCTCGGTCCCAAGGCTCCCGGGGGGGACGCGCTCGTCCGCTGGAGGCTCTCGCAGCGGGGCTCGATCCCGGACCTCACGCTGGGCGACCTGGCGGTCCGCCTCGAGCGGGACCTCGGGCTGAAGCTGAAGCTGGTCGCGTCGCCGGACGTCTCGCTCCTCCCGGCGTCGGGCCGGGTCTCGGAGATCCTGGACCGGACGCTCCTGCCGGCGAGGCTCTACACCCGCATCCGCGACGGCGTCCTCTGGGTCGGGCCGCTCGATGAGATCGTCAAGTAGGGCGGACGACTACTTCGCGCCCAGCATCTCCTTGACGGTCGGGAGGGTCGCCTCGGCCCAGATCTGGTAGCCCTTCTCGCTGAGGTGCAGGAAATCGGGCATGATCTCCTTGGAGATCGTCTTGTCCTCGGCGAGGAACTTGGCGCCGATGTCGAGGTACTTGACGTCCTTCTTGTCGTCGATCTTCGAGACGATCTCGTTCACCTTGTCGTTCTTCTCGCGGCCCGGGTTGGGCTTCTCGCCACGCGGGAAGATCGCGAGCAGGAGGACCTTCGTTGTCGGGGACTTCGTCCGGACCTCCTTCACGATCGCGGTGATGCCGGCCGCGACGTCCTCGGCGGAGTCCTTGCCGTTGTTCGTCCCGATCATGATCACCGCGAGCTTGGGCGTGATGCCCTCGAGCTCGCCGTTCTTCAGGCGCCAGAGGACGTGCTCGGTGCGGTCGCCGCCGATGCCGAAGTTCGCGGCCTTGAGCGGCTCGAAGTTCTCGTCCCACACCTTCTTGCCGTTCTTCCCGCGCCAGCCGTCGGTGATGGAGTCGCCGAGGAAGAGGAGGTCGACGCCGCCCTTCTTCGCGATCTCGAGGAACTGGTCGTGGCGCTTCGGGTCCTTCTGGACGGGCTGGGTGGTCTTCGGGCCGTCCTGTGCGGCGAGTACGGCGAACGCGAGGGCGATGGCAAAGCGGCTCATGAAGAAGTCCTCCGTTGGGTCGCCCTATATAACACCCCGTGACGGACTTAGACGAGGATGTCCTCGTTTTTCTGCTCGTTGGAGATCCGCCGGCGGTGGACGTGCCGGGCGGGGTCGACGACCCCGGCGGTCTTCGCGGTCTTGACGAAGGCCGAGGCCAGTATCGGGGACTCCTCCCAGTTCATGACCTGGAGCGTCTCGCCGTCGCGCGACTGGCAGTAGAGCGAGTGGTCGAAGACGGCGGTCGCGTGCACCTTGCCGTCGTGAATGTGGACGGTCGGGAAGAAGAGCTTCTTCGGCTCGGCGCGGGGGAACTCGAAGGCCATCGGGTGGATCTCCTTCGCGCCCTTCTTGAGCTTGAAGACGGCGAAGCCGTGGTTCTTGTAGCCGGGGAGCGCGTCCCACGCCGCGGAGGGCAGCCGGAATCGCTCGTCGAGGCGCGAGAAGTCGGCGACGGTCGGCACGAACGAGGCCTCGAAGTCGCCGACCTCGACGACCGCCAGGGACTTGGGGACCGGCCCATGATCTTCAGCCGCGGGGACGCCGCGCGTGGGAGGCTCGGGGAAACCTTCCTTCATATCATGGAACAGGCCGGGGTATTCCTTGAGGTTGATGAACTTGACGGCATCCTCGGCCGACTTGGGAGGCACCGGCAGCGGGAGGATCATCGCCAGGTCCGACTTCGCCGCGACCTTCATCTCGTAGACCAGGTACTGCCGCCCCTCGGTCGCGCTCCGCGCGAAGATGTGGGTGTGGCTGACCGACTCGACGGGTTGCGAGAAGCAGCACATTCGGTCCTCCTTGGTAAGATGTATGGTATCAGACGGAGGGACTCCCATGCGTACTCCCGGATTCCTTTGCGCACTCGTCCTGCTGGCCGGCATCGCCCGCGCCGATGACTGGCCGCAATTCCGCGGGCCCACGGGGACGGGCGTGAGTGCCGAGACAGAGGCGCCCCTCGAGTGGGGGCCCGGGAAGAACATCCGCTGGAAGACGGCGATCCCCGGGACGGGGAGCAGCAGCCCCATCGTCTCGAAGGGCCACGTGTTCGTCACGGTGGCCGAGGACAAGGGGAAAAGGCGGAGCCTCCTCTGCCTCGACCGGAAGACGGGCGCCGTGCTCTGGACCCAGGCCGTGGCCTGCCCGGACGAGCCGACCCAGCAGGAACATCCCTATTGCGGCTCGACGGCCTGCGCCGACGGCGAGCGCGTGGTCGTCTGGCACTCGTCGGCGGGGCTCCACTGCTACGACTTCGAGGGGAAGCTGCTCTGGAAGCGCGATCTCGGGAAATTCGATCACATGTGGGGCTACGGTTCGTCGCCGATCTTCCATGGCGACCGCGTCCTTTTGAACTGCGGGCCGGGGGACCGGAGCTTCCTCGTTTCGATCGACAAGAAGACGGGCGAGGTTGCCTGGAAGACGGAAGAGGCGGGCGGCGACAGCAAGAAATGGATCGGCTCGTGGGGCACGCCGCTTGTCGTGAAGGTCGACGGGAAGGACCAGGTCCTGCTCGGGATGCCGTCGGCCGTGAAGGCGTACGATCCCGCGTCGGGGAAGGTCCTCTGGAGCTGCGAGGGGCTGAGCAAGCTGGTCTACGCGGACGTGGTCGTCGGCAACGGCGTGGGCGTCGCGACGGGAGAGGACGAGGCGGGCGACTCGATCGGCTTCAAGCTGGGCGGCCAGCGGCTCTGGGCCCGCCCGCGCGCGCTCGAGGTGAGCACGGGATTGATCGTTGACGGCCACCTCTGGACGATCGACAACGGCGGGATCGTGCGCTGCACCGAGGTCGAGACGGGGAAGGAAGTGCTGAAGGAGCGTTCGCCCGGCGGCGCGGCGTGGGGATCGATGGTGTACGCGGCGAAGCGGATCTACGTGACGGGCCGCACGGGCGACACGATCGTCTTCGCCCCCGACCCGAAGAAGTTTGCGCCGCTCGCGGTCAACCGCCTGGGCGAGCCGAGCAACTCGACGCCCGCCATTTCGGACGGTGAGATCTTCCTGCGTTCGTTGAAGTCGGTCAGCTGTGTAACGAAATAGCCGCGCTATTTCGTTACATCGACCGGGCGGGGGGCGACGAGCGCCGTCAGCTGCGGGATGTCGAAGGATTCCAGGAGACCGAAGCAGAAGAGCTCGGGCGCCTTGTCCACGCCCATCCCCGACTCCAGGATCTCCTTGAGCGAGCCATAGGGCTTTTTGAGCTCGAGGCCGGCGATCGCTTTCTCCTCGAGTGCCGCCGCCACGAGCGCCACGAGGCTGGCCCGCGGGCCGACGGCCGAAACGGTCACCGGGCTTCCCGCCCAGCGCGCGATTGCCGCGATTTGCCCGGCCTGGATCCCGAGCGGCCGATCGCCTGTCGCGGCGACCAGGATCGCGAAGAGCCAGTCGCGCTTCTCGATCTTCGACTCTCCAAAGTAAAACGGATCGACGGCAATCACGCGCTGCCCCGCGGCGAGGAGCCGGTCGACGTCGGCCGCCAGCGTTGCGCGCCCCGACTCGGAGAAGATCACCGTCGTCCCCTTTGGATTCGCGGGCGCGAACTCGACCGCCGGGACCGTGAACTCGTCCATCTTCAGGCGCCAGAAGGTCGCGCGGCCTTCCGTGCCCGCCTTCTCCGCCGTCGCGCGGAACGTCTTCGCCTTGACGACGTCCGCGAGCTTTGCCGAGCTGGCGCGCGGCAGGTCGGCGGCGAGCGACTTTGCGAGCGAGAGGAACGTGGCGTTGCCGGCCGGCAGGTCGACCGAGAGCTGCTGGAGCGTCTTCAGCTCGTCCTTGCAGGGGATCTCCTTCGGGTCGAACGTTTTGTCGCCCGGGAAGAAGTGTTCGCCCACGAAGCGGTAGAACGCCTCGCGGTTTTCCTGGCCGTAGTTGTGGTCGCCCGGGTCGTGGTTGACGTGGCTCGCGAGGTTGCCCTCCTTGCCATAGAGCCGGTAGACCGGAAGTGCCGCGTCCTTGAGCGGCTGGAGGGCGTAGCCCGCCTCGAAGCAGCAGGTGTCCTTCCCGTTGAACGTGAGGAGCGTGGGCCGCGGCGCGCGCATCGCGGTCAGGTGCGCGTAGTCGGCGGTCGTCGCGAGGTCGCACGGCGTCTGCTCGGAGTCGCCCAGGTCCTTCCCCTCGTGCACGCGGGTCTTGAAGCTTGAATAGCCCGCGACAGGGTTCGAGACGGTGACCCGCTCGTCGAGCGAGCTGATGAAGATCGTCTGCCAGCCGCCGCCCGAGAGCCCGCTGACGGCGACGCGCGCGGGGTCGGCGTTCTCGATGGAGAGCAGGACGTCGAGGCCGCGCTTCATCGAGAGGTAGAAGGGCGCGAGGCCGCTCGTCCCGCAGAGGTCGAGCTGGTTCATGAGGCTATGGTTGTAGCCGGGCCCGCGGAGCTGGCCCATCGCGAACCATTCGGGATTGAGAGAGATCACGCCGCGCTTCGCGAGGTTGATGCAGCGGACCTGCTTGTACTCGGCGGCCTTGCCGTTCCCGTCGTGGCCGTTGACGGCCATGTGAACGGGCGCCTTGCCGGAAAGTTTCTCCGGGACGTAGAGGATCGCGGGGATCCAGAGGCCCGGGACCGCCTCGTAGCGGAGCTTCCTGAGTTTGTATCCCGGGCCGCCTTCGAGGTCGCCCATCCACTCGACGGTCGTGGGGGCCTGGGCCCACTTGGCTGCCTCGCCGCGGAGAACGACCTTCGAAAGCGTGTCGGCGCGCATCTTTGCGGCGATCTTCTCCCACTCCGCGACATTCCCCGCGTCGGGCACGGCGGCGAGGCGGAGGTCGATATAGGCCTGGACGTCGTCCATGCCGCGGTGAGGGCCGATGATCTCCCGGGAGAGAAGTTTCTTGAGATCCTGGGGTTCTTGAGAGGAGAGCAGGAGAGTAACGGAGAGTGAGAGAAGAGTCATGAGACCTCCGGGGTGATCCGCGCTCCAAGAATCTTACGTTTGCAGAGGGTCAAGAAACGAAAGGAGATGCCGAGATTCCCGGGGATCCAGGGATTGTTTTTCTTTTGGACGAAAAACATCACCGGATCTCCTCCTATCCGCGGATCTCCTTTCGTGGGTTTGTTTCTTGCCTTACTTGAGCCACTTGGTGAGGTCTTCGGCGAGCGCCTTCGCGGTGGGGTGCCGCTCTTCCGCCTTCTTCGCCATCGCCTTGAGGCAGATCTTCTCGATCGTCTCGTCGACGTCGGAGTTCGACTTCCCGCGAGGGGTCTGGCGGGGCGGCGCGACGGGATCGTGGACGATGCTCATGAGCATCGCCATGCCCGACTTGCCCCGGAAGGGGAGGAGGCCGGTGAGGGTCTCGTAGATCATGATGCCGATCGCGTAGATGTCGGTGCGGTAGTCGACGGACTTGGGCTTGAGGGCCTGCTCGGGGCTGACGTAGGGCGGGGTGCCGACGACCTCGTTGGATTTCGTCGACGAGATGCCGTGGCTTTCGCCGAGGATGCGGGCGAGGCCGAAGTCGGTGACGTGGGGGAGGCCGACACCGTCGACGAGGACGTTCTCGGGCTTGAGGTCGCGGTGGACGACGCCGTGCATGTGGGCGTGGTGGGCGGCGAGGGCCACGTTGCGGAGGAGGCCGACCTCGTCGCGGAGGCGGACGCCGGGGTCGCGCCGCCACGCGTGGAGGGGCTTTCCGTCGACGAGCTCCATGACGAGGAAGTAGGTGCCGCCGGCGACGCCGCCCTCCAGGATGCGGACGATGTTGGGGTGGCCGGCGATGGCGGCGCAGAGTTTCGCCTCGCGGAAGAACCGCTTCTCCTCTTTCGCGGACTCCTCGGTGCCGCTGCCCGAGTGGAGGTGGAGCGTCTTGATCGCGACGGTGCGACCCTTCTCGTCCTTCGCCTGGTAGACGATGCCCATGCCGCCGCGGCCGATCTCGCGGACGATGGTGAAGCGGCCGAGGGGGGAGCCGGCGGTGAGGAGCGCGACGGACGGCCGGACCCCGGGGAGTTCGACGGGCTGGGTGGCGGTGGCGGCCGAGAGGGGTGCGGAGCAGGCGAGGCAGCGGTAGACCTGCGCGGGGTCGATCTCGCGGACGGGGTAGATGTTGCCGCACTCGGTGCACGTGAGGTGGATCATGGTGCTCCCACGAGCATAGCGGGTGGGCGCGGAGATGGGGAGCCCTTTCGGCAGGCCTCAGGGAATGGAGTCCCAGGGCGCTTCTGAACAATTGTGGCCTGTGTGGGTTCAGCGCAGGCGACTCATCGCGCGCGGTGACGGCAAGGCGTCGAGGGGCTGTCCCGCGTTTTCCCTTGACATGGGGTTCTCCTTAGATTGAATAAGCTAGAGCGGGCGCAGGATTCAGACCGGGGCTGCCCTGCGTGGGCGTTCGGATGGACCGTCGAGGGTCGATCCATGGCAGCTCCGGAAGATCGGATGAAGCCGTCTCCCAGGCGCCCTTCGGGAACCCTCCGCCCCGTCCCCCGCGCCGTCTCTTCAGGCCGTCCAAAGTTACTCATCGCCATGCTCTTCATCGGCGGACTTCTCATCGTCGGGATCGTGGTCCTCATCCTGAACCCCGCCACGGCTCCACCGCCGCCGATCCATCGCGCGCCGGCCGACGTCGCGAACGAAATCACGCCGCTGCCCGCGCCGATCCCCAGGCCGGCAGAAGCCACCGTGCCCATCCCGCCGCCATCCCCGCCCCCTCCCGCGGTCAAGCCCGATCCCTCGGTCCGCGAGGCGGCTAAGACCGAGTTCCGCGTCCGCCGAAATGAGACCCGGAAGAAGGCCATGGAGCATCTCGAGGAGGCGCGCCGCGAACTCGTTGAAGAGAAGAAGGCCGCCGGGGAGGCCGCCGCCGCGCTCCGCGACCGTCTCTCCACTCGGCCGGTCACCCTTGCCCTCCGAGGAGGCGCGACGCTCGCCGGCGCCCTCGTCCGCTCCTTCACGATGCAGGAGGCCGAGATCGATGCGGGCGGAAAGCAGATCTCCGTCCCGTGGGACTCCGTCGAGCTTGCGTCTCTCCGGTCCGCGGCCGACTCCCTCTTCGAAGCCTCGAGCGCCAAGGACCAGTTCGAACGCGGCCGATTCTTCATCGCGCGCCGCATGTGGACGGAGGCGGGGGAGGCGTTCGAGCGTGCGGGAAGGCTGGGGGAAGACTTCGTACCGCGCGTCCTCGAGTTCAAGGATGTCCTCACCCGGCTCGCCTCGGGCAAGGGCGGTTTCCGCGGGTCGGCCCGGCGGGCGGGACGCGAGTCGGTCCTTCTGGGTTATGACTGGCGGGATCCGAGGCAGCTCGAGGACTGGACGGAGGGACTCATGCTTTCCGACGGGACGGCGACGCTGGAGTCGAAGGTCGCGACCCTCCGCGGCGGCTCCGAGGATCCCTTTTTCTTCTCGGGAGAACTTGCCGTGGAGCTCAAGGTCGCCTCGACGGCGCCCATGCTCCTTGGCTTCTTCGTCGGACCGACCGGCGGGTACGAGGTCGAGATCGGACCCGCGGGCGCGACGCTCTACCGCATCGACCCCGCCAGGGGCGAGAAGGACCGTCGTCGTGCCGTCGCGAAGAGTGAGTCGGTGAAGATCGTCGCCGGCACGACCCACGACCTCCGGATCCGGGCAAAGAACTGGAGGATCACGATCTCGGTCGACCGTCATGATACGGCCTTTCTGGAGGATGCGCCTTCGAAGGGGCTGCCGCCCTCCGGCTCCTTCAGCATCGGGGTCGCCGGTGGGAAACTGACGCTGGGCGCGCCGCTCCTCCTCCGCGGCCGCGCGCGGCGGGAGGAGCTCGACACGCGCCTGGGCGAGGCGGAGGTGCTGGTCCGCCGCGCCCTCGAATCGGAGCTCGACCAGATCCGGGACCGCCGCGAGCGCAACCTCGCGATGAGGGCGCTCGGCGTGACGCCCGACCTTGCGCTCAGTTCCGACGATCCGTATTTCATCTCGAGGATCGGGAGCTTCACCGACCTCGTGGAGGGATACGAGAAGCTGAAGAAGTCGATCCTGGGCTACCTGGGCGGGCACGGGGCGCGCGATTTCGATCCCGAGGAGTGGGAGAGGAAGGCTGGCGAGATGATCGCGAAATACCCGGAGGTCCCGTCGCTCTACTTCCTCCGCTCGGCGTACCACGACGACGCCCAGGAGCGAGCGCTCGCGAAGGCGGATCTGGCGAAGGCGTTGGAGCTCTTTCCCGAGTTTCCAGAGGCACTCCTCCGGCGGGCGAGCTACCTCCTCGAGTCCCGCGACCTCGCGGCCGCGCTTGAGGAGGCGAACCGGGCGATCGACGTGGCGCCCGACCTCGCCGAGGCGTACGTGATGCGGGCCCGGGCGACGTTTGCGACGTCGCCCGCGGCGATGGAGTCCTATCTCGAAGACCTGGCGCTGGCGCGGAAGCTCGACCCGGGCGACGCCGAGGCCGCCCACTACTTCCGGGTCCTCCCGCGCGAGGCGCGCGGTCCACGCGACCTGGGGTGCCGGTTCGCGACCGAGACGGCCCACTACCTCGTGACGACCGACATCGGCGACGAAGCGACGAGGCGGTACGGCGAGGCGCTCGAGGCGGCGTGGGGCCACTACGTCGAGACGTTCAAGGGGATCCCGCTCCAGAAAAACCGCAGGAAGCCGCGGGTCGCGATCTTCCAGACCGCGGAGAACTACCACATGTACTTCGAACTGATCTCCGAGAGCCGCGGGATGCAGACGCTGGGGATCTTCCGTCCCGAGTACGAGGAGCTTGTCCTCTTCGAGTCGGCGGACCGGCGCGAGACGATGGAGACGCTTTTCCACGAGGCCTTCCATCACTTCATGACCCTGATGACCGGCGCCTTCCCGCCGTACTGGTACAACGAGGGGATGGCCGACTTCATGGGCGGGATCGAGGTGGAGGGCGCGAAGGTCGTGAAGCGGGCGGTCGTGTTGGAGAACCACGTCCACTGGATGCGGTACCTGATCGAGGAGAAGCAAGCGTGGCCGTTCGAGGACCTCATGCTCGAGACGCCGCGGGAGTTCTACGGCCCCAACGCCGACCTCAAGTACGCTCAGGCCTGGTCGATGATCCACTTCTTCCACGAGGCGGAGGAGGGGAAGTACCGCCCGCTGATTGCGGCCTATTTCGAGGAACTCCGCCTGGAGAAGTCGCCGAAGGAGGCGTACGAGGCGGTGTTCAAGGAGAAGGTCACGGCGCTCGAAACGGCCTGGAAGTACTACGTAAGGCGCCTCCGGACCTGGTAGGAGCAGAAGGATCCCCCGTTGCCGAGAAAAGCACACGTTGGCTGCATCATCGCTTCCCATGGAACAGAGCGCGCGGCTGGCATCATGGGAAGGGGATTCGACGGGCTACGGCTTGAGATCCCGAAGGATCTTTTCGATTTGCGGCCTCATCGGAGAACCGGTGGGAAGAAGCTCCAGGGCCTTTCCGAGATCCTCACGAGCGCCCGCAGAGTCACCTTTGATTGATCGTGCCAGCCCGCGGTTGGCATGGGCCATCGCGTAGCATGGATTCAACCCGATCGCGGACGTGCAGTCGCGGATCGAACCTTCAAGGTCCCCTTTGAGGCGAAGGACGGTGGCGCGGTTATTCCAGGCGTTGGGCACCTTGGGATTGAGTTCCAGGGCCTTCCCGAGATCCTCCAGGGCGCCGTCGAGGTCTCCCTTCCGCATGCGGACGATCCCCCGATTCGAATACGGGGTCGCATAGTCGGGCTTGAGCTTGATCGCGAGGGTGTGGTCGGCGAGCGCCCCGTCGATGTCTCCGCGGGTCTCGCGGATCGCTCCGCGGTTGGTCAAGGGCGTCGGATTCTTCGGGTCAGCCTCGATTGCACGGCCGAGGTCGGCGAGTGCACCTTCGAGGTCCCCCCTCTGGCGTTTCACGTCCGCGCGATTCGTGAAAGCCCCCGAGTGGTGCGGGTCGAGCTCTAGGGCGCGGTTGAAGTCGGCGAGAGCGGCATCAAGGTCGTCGAGGGCAAGGCGGGAGTTGCCGCGGTTGTAGATGGCCGAGGCATGCGTGGGATCGCCAGCGAGCGTTCGGGTGAAGTCTGCGATGGCCCCTTCGTGATCACCGGTCTCAACTCTCAGGAGGCCGCGCTCGAAGGGCGCGCGCACACTTCGGGGGGAAAGCTCCATTGCGCGGTTCAGGTCGGACCGGGCTCCCCCTAGGTCTCCCATTTCGTGCCTGACGGCCGCCCGATCCATGAACGCCTCCGCCCAGCGAGGGTTGAGCTCCAAGGCTCGATTGAAATCGGCGAGTGCGCCCTTTCGGTCTCCTGATCGTTTCCGGGTATCTCCACGGCTTGCGTAGCCGGGGGCCCAGTCGGGGACGAGGCGTACGACCCGTTCGTGGTCCGCGAGCGCTTCGTCGAGGCGGCCCAGGATCGCCAGGTCCATGCCCCGGTTGTAGTAGTCGATGTAAGAGCGATCGTTGATCTCGATCGCGCGGGAGAAGTCCCGGATCGCGCCTTCCCGGTCTCCCTTGCGGCTTCGCGTGATTCCGCGATTGTGCACGGCTCCCAGGTAGGCGGGGTCGAGCCTGAGCGCGGACGTGTAGCACTCGATCGCCTTGTCGGGGTCACGGGGTCCCGGCCCGGCCTCGGCTCCGTAAATCACCCCCCTTAGGAAATGGAGCTCGGCGAGGTGGCCCCCGATGGGTTCGACGGCGTCGCAGATCGCGAGTGCCTCCATGGGACGTCCCAAGACCTGGGCGTTCTGGGCGCGGGCGAGTTGGGCATACTCGTTCCCGGGGTCCACCTGGAGTGCCGCCTCGAACTCCTTCGCCGCTTCGTCGACCTTGTCGTGGACCATCACGAGGATCCGGCCCCGCTGATAGTGGGCGACGCTCAGCCGTGGGTTGATCCTCAACGCTTCCGTGTAGGCATTCAAGGCGTCGTCTGACCGATCGGCCCGCTCGAGGAGAATGGCCTTGTCCATCCATGCGCGCGCGGAACGGGGCGCGCGGGTAAGCCCCTCTTCCAGGAGCCTGATTCCACGCTCCCGGCCTTCACGCGTGGTGGGAAGTCGTTCGAGTCGGGCACGGATGGGGCCGAAGATCTCGTCCTCGAGCCGCCTTTCCAAGGCCACCGCCCGATCCTCGCGGTGGGCGATCCAGTAAACCCCGAAGGAGAGCGTCGCCAGGATCGCCAGGGCGCTGGCGATCGAGAGCGCCTTGCGCTTCGCGGCCGCGCGCCAGAGCTTGTAGAGGGGCGACGGCTTGCGCGCCAGAACGGGGTCGCCTTCCAGCCAGCGGCGGAGGTCGTCGGCCAGCTCGCGGGCGGTCGCGTAGCGGCCCGCGCTCGCCGGCGAAAGCGCCTTCAGGCAGACCGCCTCGAGCTCCGCGGGGATCGTCGGGTCCTTCTGACGGGGCGGGACGACTTCGCCCGCGGCCGCCTTCTCCAGGAGCACCGCCGTCTGCGCCGCCGCGCGCGGCGGCCGGCCCGTCAGCATCGAATACAGGATCCCGCCCAGCGCGTAGACGTCGCTCCGCGCGTCGATCGCGCCGATCTCCCCCCGCGCCTGCTCGGGCGGCATGTACTGGAGCGTGCCGAGCACGAGCCCCGTCGCCGTCAGCCCCGTCCCGCGCTCCACGCCCGCGCCGCCCTCGATCCGCAGGTCGTCGACGACCCGCGCGATCCCCCAGTCGAGCACGAACACCTGCTCGTTCGCGCCCACCATGACGTTCGCGGGCTTCAGGTCACGGTGGACGATCCCGCGGTCGTGCGCCTGCTGGACGACCGCGCAGACCTGGACGAGGACGCGGACCAGGAGCCTTCGATCACGCGTCTGGGCGATCACCCGGTCGAGCGTGCGCCCCTCGACCAGCTTCATCGTGTAGTAGGCGCGCCCGTCGGGGAGGAGCCCCAGGTCGTGGATCGGGACGACGCCGGGGTGGTCGATCCGGGTCATCGTCTGCGCCTCGGCGCGGAAGCGCTCGATCCACTCGGGCGAGGAGAGCTCGGCGGCCAGGACCTTCATCGCGACGTCGCGGCCCAGGCGGTGGTCGCGCGCGGTGAAGACCTCGCCCATGCCGCCGCGGGCGAGGCGGCCGGTCACCTCGTAGCGGCCGTCGATGACGAGCTCGAGGGGCGCGTTGTCCTCGGCCACGAGGCCTCGCAGGTGGTCGAACGCCCGGTCGTCGATCGTCATTCGCGCAGGCGGTTGCCGAACAGTTCGCGCACCTCCGCCTCGGCCTCCTTCTCGTCCGTCACCGTGTCGCGCACCCTCATTAATACGAGTTCGCGCAATCTCTTTCGGGTCCGGAAGAGGAGGTTGGTGACGTCGGTCATGCTGACGCCGTGCTCCCGGGCAAGAGCTTCATAGCTCGGGGGGCCCCCGGGCGGTGCGTCGATGTCGCGGGCGGCGAAGATGCGGAACGCGCGCTCCTGGCCCGCCTCGCGGCATTCCTTTTCGAGGGCGCCGACCGCCTGGTCGAGCACCGAGCGGCCCCACTCGCGGAGGAAGGTCTCCTCGGGGCTGCGGTCGGCGGAGGGATGGAACTCCTCGACCTTGTCGAGCGAGGTGACGGCGGCGCCGCCGCCCCTCTTGAGCGCGGTCCGCGCGCGGTGCTCGAGGCGGGCAAAGTTGTCGAGCGCGGCCATGACGTACGACCGGAAGCGTCCGCGCTCGGGCGCGAGCCGGGAGAGGAACTCCTTCTCGCAGAGCGCGGCGAAGAAGTCCTGCGCGAGGTCGCGCGCCTCGTCGTGCGGCTTGTTCCACTTGCGGCGGAAGTAGGCGTAGATGGGCCGCCAGTAGAGCCGGGCCAGCTCCTCGAGTGACGCGCGGTACGTCTCCGCCGCGGGATCGCCCGCGGCGAGCACGGTGGTCCAGCGGGTCGTCGGGAATTCCGCCCGGGAGCCGTCCTTCGTGGTGGCTGGGTCGTTCATGGCGACGCGGGCCGATTCTACCCGATAAGATAAGTGCCGCGCATTTATCTTATCGCCCGGAGGAGGCGTAACTTTCGAGGGGGGGACCGCTATCAAAGGCATGCCGAGAAAGGACGAGAAGGCGACGCTCCGGCAGCGCGTCTCCAACGGCGTCATGACCGGCGGCGTCGTGCTCCTCCTGGGCGCGCTGGTCGGCGCGTTCGTCGTCGTCCCCGTCCTCCTCATCCAGTCCTCGCGCCGGAAGGAGGCGGACGAGACCGATGCGCTGCGTCGCGCAGAGGCGAAGGAGGAGAAGAAACCCGCCTTCGCCGAGCCTTCGGCGGGCAGGCCGGCGGCGATCGCGAAGGCCCCCGAGCTCCCGAAGCTGCCCGCGCCCGCTCCCGAGCCCGTGAAGGCCCCGCGCGCCGAGCCCCAGCAGATCTCCGTCGCCCCCCCCGCCCCGTCGGCCCCGCCCGCTCCCGCCCCGAAGGAGGCCCAGCCGGTCGACGCTGAGGGGTTCATCCGCCACTGGCTCGTCCTCGCGCCGATCCGGAGCCAGCAGCTGCCGTTCTCGGGGCAGCAGGAGATCCACAAGTCGCAGATCCCGAACGAGGGCAGGATCCGCCCGAGGGAGGGGGACCGCCAGGCGTTCGCCGAGAAGGAGCGCACGTGGGTGAAGCACGCGGCGGCCGAGTTCTTTGTCGACTTCCAGAAGATCGTCGGCGCCGGCCGGAGCGACGACGCGATCGCCTACGCGGTCTGCTACGTCCACGCGCCGCAGGCGATGACCGGCCTCAAGCTCCAGATGGGCTCGAACGACCAGGCCAAGGTCTACCTGAACGGCGCGCACCACCTCGTGGTCGACAAGTCGCGCACGCTGGCGAAGGACCAGAGCATCGCCAACGACATCCAGCTCCAACGGGGCGAGAACCTCCTCGTCTTCAAGGTCGTCAACGAGAAGGGCGGCTGGTCGGGCTGTATCCGATTCACCGACCGCACCAACCAGCCCGTGAAGAACCTTCAAATCGCGCTCGCGCCCCAGTAGCGAAAATCGCCGCCGCGTGACACAATAGGGGCGTGCAGCAGCTGCTTGACGACATCGCGCTCGCCGTCCAGCGGATCTACCGCGAGGCGTGCGACCCGCTCTCGGACAAGTTCGCCTTCGAGCGGCGTCCCGACGAGGGCGAGATCGCCGGCGCGCCGACGGTCCTCTTCCTCGGGAACCACTCGTCGGGGAAGTCGACGTTCATCAACCACCTGCTCGGCCAGCCGGTCCAGAAGACGGGGCTCGCGCCGACCGACGACGCGTTCACGGTCCTTTCCTTCGGCGGCGCGGAGGAGGAGCGCGAGGGGCAGGCGGTCGTCTCGAACCCGTCGCTTCCCTACGCGGGTCTCCGCAGCTTCGGCCCCGACCTCCTCTCGCATTTCCGGCTCAAGCTCCGGCCGATCCCGCTCCTCCGCGAGGTGACGCTGATCGACTCGCCGGGCATGATCGACGCCGCGAAGGAAGGCTCGGGCCGCGGCTACGACTTCGCGGGCGCGGTCCGATGGTTCGCGGAGCGGGCGGACGTCGTCCTGGTCTTTTTCGACCCCGAGAAGCCGGGCACGACGGGCGAGACGCTCCAGGTGTTCACGCAGTCGCTCCAGGGGATCGACCACAAGCTCCAGATCGTGATGAACAAGATGGACCGCTTCGACGGCCTCCAGGATTTCGCACGGGCCTACGGGGCGCTCTGTTGGAACCTGGGGAAGGTGATCCCGCGGAAGGACCTGCCGCACATCCACACGACGTTCGTGCCGGTCGAGGGCGCGCCACCGCCCAAGCTGCCGACGGGCGACTTCGAGAAGTCCCGCGAGGAGCTCGTCCGCGAGATCCGCCGCGCGCCGGCGCGCCGCGTGGACAACCTTGTCACCCAGCTCGAGGACCACGGCCAACGCCTCCAGATGCAGGCGCGCGTGATCGACGAGGCGGGGAGGACGCTCCGGCGGTTCCGCCTGAAGGTCTGGGGCATGCTCGTCATGATCGTGCTTTTTGGCACGATGGCGGGCGGGATCACGATCGCGGCGGGCACGGTGTCCCACTGGGTGACCGCGACGGTCTTCGGCGCCGTGGCGCTCGTGGCGTGGCTCGGAACGTTCGCGGTCCGCGAGCTCGTGAAGGGCCAGGCGAAGCAGATCGCGGCGGGGCTGGGGGACGTCTTCGAGCGGGTCCACTCGCGCGAGCTGCTGGTGCGCGACCGGGTGGACGATCTCCGCGCGCTCTGGACGAAGGTCCACCCGCGAGCGCGCGCGGCGCTCGAGAAGGTGGGCGCGCTCGCTTTCCCGCGGTTCCGGTCGGCCGAGCGCCAGCGGCTGGCGCAGGCGCTCGAGAAGGAGATTCCGGAGCTGCGGCAGAAGCTGCACCGCGAGCTCTCGTCCTCTCCCCGCTGACATGACCTACGCGGACAAGGTCGCGATCGTCACCGGGGGATCCAAGGGGATCGGCGAGGGATGCGTCCGCGTCTTCGCCGCGGCCGGCGCGAAGGTCGTCTTCTGCGCGCGCGGGGAGAAGGAAGGCAAGGCGCTTGCGGCCGAGGTCGGCGCGACGTTCCTCCCGTGCGACGTCTCGAAGGTCGACCAGGTCAGGCGCGTGATCGACGAGACGGTTAAGAAGCACGGCCGGCTCGACTGTCTCATCAACAACGCCGGCTGGCATCCGCCGCACAAGCCGATCGACGACTTCACCGAGCAGGAGTTCCGCGACCTCCTCGAGCTGAACGTCGTCTCGATCTTCGCCGCGTGCCGCCACGCGTTGCCGCACCTGCGGAAGACCAAGGGCAACATCATCAACCTCTCCAGCCTCGTTGGCCAAATGGGGCAGCACCACGCGACGACGTACGTGGCGACGAAGGGGGCGATCACCGCGTTCACGAAGGCGCTCGCGGTGGACGAGGCGAGGCACGACGTGCGCGTCAACTCGGTCTCGCCCGGCAACGTCTGGACCCCCTTGTGGGAACAGGCGGTGAACGGTTCGCCCGACCCCAAGAAGTGCAAGGCGGACGGCGACGCGGCGCAGCTCCTGGGCCGGATGGGGACGATCGAGGAGGCGGGGAAGCTTTGCCTGTTCATTGCCTCCGAGGCCACGTTCACGACCGGCGTCGATCACATCCTCAGCGGAGGCGCCGAGCTCGCGTATGGGCGAAAGACACAGAAGTAGGCGTACAAAACAGACCGTCTGATTTGTACGCTTCCTACTTTTTGCCGCCCAAGGACTTCCGCTCCAGCGCCTTGTACATCACCTGCGTCCCCAGCTTGCCTTCACCCTTTGACTGGTTGTCGCCAAAGAGATTTTGCGCGAGCGCGCTCCCCTCGAGCGGCAGGCCCACGCGCTTCGCCGCGTCCTGAACGATCCGCAGGTCCTTCAGGATCAAGTCGACCATGAAGCCCGGGTTGAAGTCGCCCTTCGCGATCCGCGAGCCGAGCTTCTCGAGCGCCCAGGAGCCGCCGGCGCCCGCGGAGAGCGCCTCGACGACGAGCGACTGATCGATCCCGTTCAGCCGCGCGAGATGGAGCGCTTCGCAGATCCCGATCATGTTCAGCGCGCAGAGGATCTGGTTGCACGCCTTCACCGTCTGGCCCGCGCCCGACGGGCCGCAATGGGTGATTCGCTTGCCCATCACCGCGAAGACCTCGCGCGCCCGCTCGAGGTCGGACTTCTCGCCGCCGACCAGGATCGAGAGCGTCCCCTCGCGCGCGCCGACGTCGCCGCCCGTCACCGGCGCGTCGAGGAACGCGATCCCCTTTGACTTCAACGCCTGCCCGACCTTCCGCGCCGTCTCGGGCGCGATCGTCGACATGTCGATGAAGAGCGCGCTCTTCTCCGCGGAGTGGACCGCGCCGTCGGGGCCGAGCATCACCGCCTCGACGTCAGGCGAGTCGGTCACGATCGAGATCACGATCTCGTTCCCTTTCGCGGCCTCCCTCGGGGTCGCCGCCTTCTTCGCGCCGAGCGCGACGAGCGGATCGCCCTTGGACGCCGTGCGGTTGTAGACGGTCACCGTGTGGCCGGCCTCGATGAGCCGCTTGGCCATCGAGAAGCCCATGATGCCGAGTCCGATGAATCCGACGGTGCGGGGCATGGCAGGTCTCCTTAGAACAGCGAAGAGAATACGGCCGCAGAGGCACAGAGTCGCAGAGAAGAATTGTTTCTTGTGCGGTTCCGATCACTTGATCCCCTCGCATCACCGGATCTCCCTCAGAACTTGAGGACGACGTCGTGGGCGATCAACCGCGGGAAGACGTACGCGTAGACGAGGACGATTACGCCGACGATCGCGGTGAGCCCGATCGAGTGCCAGAGCACCTTGAGGAGGATCTTTCCCTCCTGGCCCGTGAGGTTCGCGGCCGTCGCGGCGACGACGATCGACTGCGCGTCGATCATCTTGCCCATGACGCCGCCCGCCGAGTTGGCGGCGCACATGAGGACGGGGGAGATGTCGAGCTGCCGGGCCGTGATCTTCTGGAGACTCCCAAAGAGCGCGTTCGACGCCGTGTCGCTCCCCGTGAGCGCGACGCCGAGCCAGCCTAGGAACGTCCCGAAGAACGGGTAGAGGACGCCCGTTCGCGTGAATGCCAGTCCGAGGATCGCGTCGGCCCCGCTGTAGCGCGTGATGAACGCGAGGCCGAGCATCGGCACGATGGCCATGAGCGGTACGATCATCCGGCGGGACGTGGAGCGAAAGCTGGCCGCGAACGCGCGCGGCGACTGACGGAGCAGGAATGCCGTCACGATGCAGGCGATCAGGACACCCGTGCCGGTGGACGAGAGCCACTTGGTCTCGTAGACCGCCGCCTCCGCCTTCACCTTCTCCTCGACGGGGGGGACCCGGAGGACCTGCTTGTCGAGACCCGCGACGGCCACTTTCGGATTGGCCCAGGGTTTCGTGTCGATCTTGAGCTGGACTTTCATGAGCCCCCAGCCGACGACGAAGACAAAGAGGACGAGGAAGGGGAGCCATGCCCCGAAGACCTGTCCCTTCGTGTACGTCTTCTTCTCCCCGGACTCCTTCTGTTCCTCCTCGGGGTACCGCCAGATCTTCCGGGGCTTCCAGATCTTGAGGAAGACCACCATGGTGACGAGTGACACGGCGCCCGCGATGATGTCGACGAGGCCGACGTTCAGGTAGTTCCCCCATACGAACTGCGTCGCCGCGAACGAGAAGCCGCAGACGAGGATCGCCGGCAGCACCTCGAGCGTCTCCTTCCACGGGACCATCGTGCGGACGAGCCAGAGGGGGACGATGAGCGACGTGATCGGCAGGATGCGCGCGTTCATCGCGCTCAGGTCCTCGATGCGGAGGTCGGTGACCTTCTGGAGCATGACGAGCGGTGTGCCGATCGAGCCCCACGCGACGGGGGCGGTGTTGGCGATCAGGCAGAGCACGGCGGCGGGGAAGGCGCGGAAGCCGAGCCCGACGAGGAGCGCGGCCGAGATCGCGACGGGCGTGCCGAACCCGGCGGCGCCTTCCATGATCGCGCCGAACGAGAAGGCGATCATGATGGCCTGGAGGCGCCGGTCGGCCGTGAGCCCGGCGATCGACGCCTTCATGATCTCGAACTTTCCGGTGTCGACGGCGATCTGGTAGAGGAGCATCGCCGCGAAGACGATCCAGCCGATCGGGAGCAGGCCGTTCGCGGCGCCGAGGAGGAACGCCTTGATCGCCATCCCCCAGGGCATCCCGATGAAGAGGGTCGCGACGAGGATCGCGGAGACGGCGCCGATCGCGGCGGCGCGGGGCGCGGACTGCCGGAACGCGGTGAGCGAGAGGAGGAGGAGGACGACCGGCACCGCGGCGACGAGCGCCGAGGCGAGCCAGTGCCAGCCGTGCGGCGCGTAAACCTGGGTCCACATGAGAACCTCCCTTATAGAACAAGGGAGGCTCCCCGATAAGAAAAACGCGCGGCGATTCCCTTACCGCGAGCCGAGGCGCTTGAGCTTCTCGTCCGCGAGGCCGACGAGGACGCTGTCGCCGGAGGGCGCCACGCGCAGTTCGCCGTAACGGGCGTTCGCGTACAGGTCGGCGTGGCCCTCCTGGAAGAAGAAGGATTCGGCGCCGAGCCGGACCTGGCCGCGGGAGCGGTACCGGAGGAGTCGCTCGCCCGCCGCGAACGGCGTCCGGTCATGGAACCGGACGAAGGTCGCGACACCGTTCGGGTCGAGCGTTACCACGAGGTGGCCGTCCGACCGGGGCGGGTCGCGCCGGAACGCGTTGGTCATCTCGTAGTTGAGGGCCATGTAGTCCCCCTGCATCAGCGAGCGCGGGTCGCGCGGCGCGAGGCGGAGGTACATCCGGGTGCCCGACCGGAGGACCCCCTCCTTCTGGAGGATCATGAAGTTCATCGCGACGAGGACCGCGACCGTCGCCAGCCCGAAGATCCAGCGCCTCATGCCGATTCCCTCCGCGCCCAGGGGCGCCGCGACAGGATCCATCGCGCGGCGAGGAGCAGCGCCCCGCTCGCCATCAGCAGCGCCGACTTCGTCCCGAGGTCCATCTGGAGCGAGTAGTAGAAGTCCCACAGGAAGCCCGCGAACGCGGCCACGCCCAGGCCGACGAGGAGCCGCTCGCGGCGGTGGTAGCCCAGGACGAGGATCCCGATCGCGGCCAGCAGGCCCGGCGCGGTGAACGTCCCGAGGAGCAGCGTCGCGCCGAGGGCCACGACGACCGGTTCGCGCCGCAGGTTCGACCGGCCCGCCACGGCGGCGATCAGGGTGAGCAGCCCGGCCGCGAGGATGGCCTTCGACGGCCCGCCGCCGGATTCCATCCCGAACTTCTGGAGACCCATGGCCGCGATCAACAGCGGGAGCGACGCGGCGAACGCGAACGCCATTGGCCGGATCGCGGGGCGCAGGCCGGGGCGGAGGAAAAGGAGGCCGGTCGCCAGCACCTCGAAGGCGAGGAGGACGTAAAGCCCGTTGGGGAAACCGTCCCCGCGAAGCCAGCACATCGCGGTCGACAGCGCCGTCATGCACGAGAGGAAGCGATGGACGGGGTCGCGGTAGAGCGGATAGAGCGCGGCGCAGAGGACCGCCGCCGTCGCGGCGACGGGGAAAATGCTGGACGCGTGCTCGCTGACGCCGTACAGCGCGAAGGCGTGACCCGCCATGCTCAGCGCGAGCGCGAACTGGACGGGGAAGACGTGGTTCGAAACCCGCCGGAGCCCTGTCGCCACCCCGATCATCACGAGACCTTCGACGAGGAACGCGTGGTGCCGCCATCCGCCGGCGACGAGGAGGAAGCCGATGAAGCAGAGGGCGGCGATCCACGCCCCGAATCCCGCAAGGCCTTGGACGTAGAGAGGCATGATGCGCGCGTCGTCGGGCTTCTTGAGGAGGCTCGAGACGGCCGGGGCCTTCGCCGCGTCGAAGTGCCCGCGGGTCGACAGGCTGCGGATCACGTCCCGCACCGTGGGCGTTCTAAGCATGGGCTTCCCCTTTCATCCGCCGGGCGAGGGCGCGGAGGCCCATGACCGCGCCGCTGAAGACGCTGAGCGCCGCGAGACCCACGATGAGGAACGCGACCGACTCGTGCGTCGCCTCGAAAACCAGCCTGCCGATCCCGGTGACGATCACGGTGCAGAGGCTGAGGGCCGCGAGCGTGAGGGCCCGGAGATCGGGGGCGCGGCGGAAATAGTAGATGGCCGCCCCGTAGCTGGCGAGCAGCGCGGGGACCGCGATGATCGACGCGGGGGTGTGCGAGTAGCGGTCGCAGATCAGGGTCAGGACGGGGATCGTGAGATAGAAGAGCGCGGCGCCCCAGAGGAGCGGCCTCGTCCACGCCTTCTGGATCCAATCGATTCCGCGCGCCGAGCCGATCTCCAGCGCGAAGAGCGCCACGAGGTCTACTGCGGCGAGCGTGAGGAACATCGTCGAAGGGACGTCCCCGGGGGACATCTGCTCGTGGTGGAGGATGACCGCGACGTTCACGACGGTCAGCCACAGGATCCAGAGGGCGGCGAAGCGCGAGACGACGACCCATGCGAGGATGAGCGCAGCCCAGCCCGCGAAGAGCTCCCAGTTGTCGGCCCCGGTCTGGTAGACCTGGCCGAAGACGGCGAGGAAGACGCCGGCGAGGAATGAAGTTGCGAAGAGAAAGACCTTGCCGCCCAGCCGGTCGAGACCCATCCGGAGGACTCCGACGAGGCAGGCGATGACCGCGCCCTCCGCCAGGCCGAGCTTGAGGAACGGGCCCATCTTCGCCCAATTGTAGGCGAAGAAAAAAACGATTCCGGCCAGCACGAGGGTTGAGCCGGTGAAGAGGAGCGACCGGCCCGACCAGGTCCACCAATCCTGGCGGGGCTCGACCCAGCGGACCGCCTCCTCGCGGGCCTCGGGGGTGAGGAGGCCGGCGTCGAGGAGGCGGTCGAGGGTCGCGCGGTCGGCGGGCCGGTCGAGGGGTTCCGAGTTCATGCCCTCGATGCAATGCAAGGGGCGTGCCACGCGGCCGCGATGGGGAATCGCGGTGGGGTGTGCAGTCCGTTTCTCAAGAAAAGCGTTGCCCGCCCTCGACGTTTCCCGGATAGTGAGAGCCCTATGACGAGGACCCTGCTCGGCATCGTCGCGGCGGCGTTCGTGTTCCCCCAGTTCTTCGACCCGCAGCTGGCGCTGCTCGCTCAGGACGAGGAGCCCGAGTGGAGGTCGCTTTTCAACGGAAAGGACCTGGCCGGGTGGGAGACGTGGCTGGGCAAGCCGAACCGGGCGATCGACGTGCCGGGCCTCGAGAAGAACGCCGAGGGTGAGTACGCGGGGCCGGTCGGGCTCGACAAGGACCCGAAGGGCGTGTACAGCGTGGTCGAGGTCGACGGCAAGCCCGCCGTGCGCGTCTCGGGCGAGGTGTGGGGCGCGATCACCTCCAAGGAGGAATTCGGGAACTACCACTTCAGGGTCGAGCACAAGTGGGGCACGAAGAAGTGGCCGCCCCGCGACGCTGAGAAGACGCCGCGTCACACCGGCCTCCTCTACCACGCGGTCGGCCGGCACGGCGCGGGCGGGACCTACTGGATGAGGTCGTTCGAGTGCCAGATCCAGGAGCACGACTGCGGCGACTTCTGGAGCGTGGACGGCGTGCTGGTGGACGTCGAAGCCGTGAACCAGGACCCGGCCAACCCGAAGAGCGGCCTCGTCTACAAGAAGGGCGCGCCCCGGATCGCGGGAACGACGCGCCGGATCCTCAAGGAGTCGGACCACGAGCGGCCCGCCGGCGAGTGGAACACGATCGAGATCTACTGCGTGGGGCAGACGAGCGTCCACGTGATCAACGGCAAGGTCGTCATGGTCCTGCAGGGCCTGCGCCAGCGGGTCGACGGCCGGGAAGTCGCGCTGACGAAGGGCCGGCTGCAGCTCCAGTCCGAGGGCGCGGAGGTCTTCTTCCGGAACCCGTCGATCCGGACGATCGCGGAGATCCCGAAGGAACTGCTCCAATGAAGCGAGCCGCCGCGCTCCTCCTGCTTCTCGCCGGTTGCGCGACGGCCGACGGCGGGGGCGCCTCGTGGAGGCCGCTCTTCAACGGGAAGGATCTCTCGGGCTGGGAGACGTACCTCGGAAGCCCGAAGAAAGGTGAGCCCGCACTCGGCCTGGACCACGATCCGACGAAGGTCTTCTCCGCGGTCGAGGTCGACGGCGCCCCGGCGATCCGCATCTCGGGCGAGTTCCTGGGCGCCGTCACGACGAAGGACGAATTCGAGAACTACCACTTCCGGGTCGAGTTCAAATGGGGCGTCAAGCGGTGGCCGCCCCGCGAGAACGACGTCCGCGACAGCGGTATTCTCTACCACTGCGTCGGCCCGCACGGCGCGGGCTCCGGCGCGTGGATGAAATCCCTCGAGCTCAATATCGAGGAGAAGGACTGCGGCGACTACTGGGCCGTGGCCGGCGCGATCGCCGACATGGAGGGCGACCGGGTCGACCTCGAGAAGGACGGCGGCGACGGGCTCGCGGCCTGGAAGAAGCGGAACGGGATGACGAAGGGGAAGGGCGCGCGCTACCGGAAGGGCGCGGAGAAGATGACGCTCTCGGGCGGCTGGGCGATCAAGGATCCCGATGCCGAGAAACCCACGGGTGACTGGAACGTGATCGAGCTTTTCGCGGTCGGCCAGACCTGCGTTCACGTCGTAAACGGGAAGGTCGTGATGATCCTGACCGGCTCGCGCCACAAGGTCGACGGGAAGGAAGTCCCGCTCACCCGAGGGAGGATCCAGCTCCAGTCCGAGTGGGCGGAGGTGTTCTACCGGAAGCCCGAGGTCCGCCCGATCGCGGAGATCCCGAAGCGGTACCTGGAGTAGATCGATGGCCGAGGAGTCGCGGCGCCGGCGGGTCCTGCTTGGGTGCGCCTCGATCCTCGTCGCGACAATCCTCTGGATTCCCTCCGTCCACTTCTTCTTTCGCGTCGACGCCGCGCCCCTCCTGAAAGATCCGGGCGTCAGCCCCTGCGCGCGGGAGCTGGCGGCCCGCCACCTCGACTTCTGGGCCGATCCCGCGAAGCGCGAGCGGGAGCTCGGGGGGATGCGGAAGAGCAACGCCGAGTGGGACTTCATGGGCCGGACCTTCCTCGTCCTCGCGCTGGCCAACATGTCGCTCCGCGACCCCGCGATGAAGCCGCAGGCGCTCGGGGTGATCGACGGGATCCTCGAGGAGACGCTGCGCCTCGAGTCGCTCCACGGCTTCTATCACTTCTCGATGGACTACGCGACGTCGCGGCCGTACCGGCGGGAACCCGCGCGCTCACAGTTCGTGGACAGCGAGATCGCGCTCATGCTGGCGGCGCGCCGGCTGGTCGGGGAGAAGGAGGCGTGGAAGGCGGCGCTCGGGGAGCGCGTCGCCTTCATCGTGAGCGGGATGGAGGGGCAGCCCGTGCTCTCGGCGGAGAGCTATCCCGACGAGTGCTGGACGTTCGACAACGCCAACGCGCTCGCGGCGCTCCGGATGGCGGACGCGCTCGACGGGACGGACCACCGGCCGCTCTGCCGCGCGTGGCTCGAGAGCGCGAAGGCGCGCCTCGTCCACAAGGGGACCGGGATCCTCGCCTCGGAGTACACGCTCGCGGGCTCGACGCTCGACGGCCCGGAAGGATCGTCGATCTGGATGGTCTCGCACGCGCTCCAGCTGGTGGACGAGGCGTTCGCGCGCGACCAGTACGACCGGGCGCGGCGGGAGCTGCGCCGCCCGATCTGCGGGTTCGACGTCTCGCGCGAGTGGCCGGTCTCGGCGCGCGGGCAGGCGGACATCGACTCGGGGCTCGTGATCCCGGTGATCGATGCGAGCCCCGGTGCGAGCGGCCTGGCGCTGATGGGCGCGGCGGCGTTCGGCGACGCCGAGTTCCTCTCGGGGCTCCTTGCGTCGCTCGAGATGGCGGCCTTTCCCTCGCGGAGCGGCGGCCGCCTTCGCTACCACGCGAGCAATCAGGTGGGCGACTCGGCCCTGCTCTACGCCACGGTGCTCGGGCCGCTGTGGGCGGAGGTGAAGCGGAGGAACGGGCGATGAAGGATCGCCTGAAGGCCTGGCTCAAGGCGCCGATGTTCTCGCCGCGAGGCTTCCTGGTCCGGGCGGCCGCGCTGGCGCTGGTCTACGGGCTTCTCTCGCTCTGCGGCTTGCGGGAGTACATGTGCGTCCTTTCGCTCACGTACCCCGAAGGAACGCCGCGGGGCCTCTCGCTCTTCTTCTGCCTGATCTACCTGCTCTCCTACTTCTCGTTCATCCTCGCCGTGCCGATCCTGGTGATCGCCTCGGGCCTGCTTGCGCTCTCTCGTCCTGTGATAAAGTAAACGATTTACTTTATCACATCACCGGGGCATCGCGTCCTGCAGGCCGCCGTCGATCGTGAGGCAGCTCCCCGTCGTGTAGCGCGAGCGGTCGCTGACGAGGAAGAGCGCGGCCTCGGCCACCGCCTCGGGCGGGATCGGGCCGACCCGGAGGAGGTTCCGCTTCCGGTACTCCTCCATCTGCTCGTCGGGCGTGATGCCCTTCTGGGCGGCCCGCTCCTCGCACATCTTGCGGATCATCGGCGTGTCGATGAAGTCGGCGTTGAAGTAGTTCACGCGGATCCCCGCCGGCGCGAGCTCCAGCGCGAGGCAGCGGGCGAGGTGTACCGACGCGGCCTTCGACGCCGCGTACGGGGCGTTCTCCTTCGGCGCCGCGAATGCGGCCTTCGAGGCGTTGAAGAGGATCGTCCCGAAGCCCTGCACCTTCATGATCCGGACGGCCTCTTTCACCGCGATGAAGTAGCCGGTCACGTTGACGTCCAGGTGCTTCTTCCACGAGTCGAGCGTCGCGTCGGCGAACGGCGCGGGCTGGACGAACCCCGCGTTGCAGACGAGGATGTCGACGCCCCCGTAGGCGAACACGGCCGCGTCGAACGCCGCGGCCGTCTCGTCCTCGCTCGTCGCGTCGGCGCGAAGGCCGACCGCGCGGTGCGGGTCGCCCGTCCGCTCGCGGATCGACTCCGCGGCGGCGTGCACGGCCTTTTCGTCGAGGTCGGTCAGGACGACGTGGGCGCCCTCGGTGGCGAACCGCTCCGCGATCGCGCGGCCGATCCCGCCCGCCGCGCCGGTGACGAACGCGACCCTCCGCGAGAGCTCCGTCTCGGGCCTCCGCAGCCGCTCCAGCTCCAGGGGCCAGTACTCGAACTCGAACGCGCCCGCTTCTTCCAGGAACCGGAACTGGTCGACCGTCTCGGCGGCCTCGATCACGCTCGCGACGTGACGGTAGCAGCGGGACGAGGTCTCGGCGCTCCGCCGGTCGCGTCCCGCCGCGACGATCCCGATTCCCGGGAGGATCGAGATCTTCGGGCCCGGCCCGAGCATCTCGTCGCCGCGGCCGTGCTTCGCGAAAGAGGCGCGGTAGTCGTTCTCGAACGTCTCGACGTGCCGGCGGAGGACGGCGGCCGCCTCCGAGGCCGGCAGGGAGGCGAGGGAGGCGTCGACGTGCATCGGGAGCCGTCCGCACTGGAGGATGTACTCGGGGGCGGCCATGCCGCGGCGGTGGACCTGCCGGGCGAGCTCGGAGTTCGCAAAGCGGATCGCCTCGTCGGAGTCGTCGACGCAGAGGACGGTCCGCCCGGGGATCGAGAGGAGCCCGCGGAGCAGCGGGAGGAGCCCGCGCGCGGCCTCGCGGCGGCGTTCGGCGGGGACGGCCGGGTGACGCTGCTTGGCGAGCGGGTCCTTCCTCGCCCGCGCCTTCCGGAGGAATTCCTCCGCGCGGTTGATGAGGCGATGGAGCGCGTCGTACGCCTCCTTCGGCGTCGCGCCCCACGTCACCAGGCCGTGCTTTCCGAGGACGAGCCCCGTGGCCTTCCCCGGGTCGCCGATCCCCTGGACCGCCTTCGCGAGCGGGAAGCCGGGGCGGATGTAGCCGAGGTAGAGGACGTCGTCGCCCAGCGCCTGCCGGACCAGCTCGCCCTTCCGGGTGGTGTCGGTGAGCGCCTGGGTGGCGAAGTCGAGGGTATGGACGATGCACGGCGCGGGGAGAAACGCGTGGATCGGGGCCTGGACGGACGGGCGCGGCGCACGGACGTCGAGCATGCACGAGGCCGTGAAGTCGCGCAACTCCTCCTCGGACATCGAGGGCCGGTGGCGGAGGAGGCGGAGCTCGTCGAGCCGGAGCGGCGCGAGCTGGCCCCGGTCCATGTGGAGGAGCGACGCGCCGGTGCCCTTGACCCAGAGGACGTCGATCTCGCGGCCCGCGAAATCGCGCTCGCGCCGCTTGAGCGAGACGCCGCCGCCGCCGGCCTGGAAGAGGGAGGGGTCGCCGCCGACCAGGCGCCCGAAGTAGAGGAGCCGGTCGAGGTCGTCCCCGATCTTCGAGGCGACGGCGTCATCCCAGCGGTTGTCCACGGTCCGTTTTTTGTACCCGAAAACGGCCCGGCCTCCAAGGGTCAAAAACCTGCCTCTCAGTTTTTGGCCCTCCGGCCGATTGCCAGAAGGTCGGCCGCGGGTTAGAATCCAGACATGCCGCCCGCCAGCCCGTCGTCCCACGAGACCGTCGCGCGGACGAACGAGTACGAGGTCACCTCCGTCGTCAAGGGGCCGTTCCTCGTGACGAGGTGCCGGGGCCGCTACACGGACGCGCTCCTGGACGTGATGCAGAAGCAGGTCTTCATGCAGATGCGTCCGATGGCGATCGACGCGGGGGCGCTCTCGGGCGTGACGATGCCGTTCGCGCGGGCGGCCTACACCGCGGCGCAGGCGCTCAAGAGCCAGGGCCACGTCCTCGTCCTCATCAACCCGCCCGATTCCATCCGCGGGTTCATCAAGCTCCTGGGGGCGGAGGGGCGGATCCCGATCCTGCTCTCCGAGTCGCAGCTCCCGGCCAAGGTCGCCGACGTGGCGCAAGCATCGGAAAGGATGGAGAAGGAGCTCCAGCAGATCCGGCGCGAGCTGGAGTCCAACCAGCTCTGGCAGATCGTCGACCGGGAGTTCTGCTGGGCCTGCCCGTTCTGCGGGGACCTTCGCGAAGACGTGCGGATGGCCTCGCGCGTCTCGATCACGCAGCAGTCCCTCGAGAGGGTCTGGCGCCACCTCAGCTTCGACTGCCGGAGCTACGTCCCGGCCGCGCCGCGGTACAAGGCGAAGGCCGAGCTCGAGGCGAAGGTACGCGAGGCGAACCAGATGAAGCTGAACGCCTCGGCGGGTCGCGTCGAGGCGCTCCAGACGAAGGTCACGAAGCTCGAGGAGAGGGAGGAGTGGGCGACGAACCTCGAGAAGGGCGTGAAGATCGCCGCGTCGCGCCAGAGGAAGCTGCTTCCCACGCGGGCGCCGACGGTGGAGGGCTGCGAGGTCTCGTACCTGTACCGCTCGGCGGACGAGGTCTCGGGCGACCTCTATGATTTCGTGGAGATGAGCGAGGGCCGGCTCGGGTTCGTGATCGGCGACGTCTCGGGCCACGGGATCGAGGCGGGCATCCTGATGGGGATGACCAAGAAGGTGCTCTCGATCCGGCTCTCCGAGATGGGCGACCCGATCGCGGCGATGAAGAAGACGAACGCCGACATCGTGAAGGACATGGACCGGTCGAGCTTCGTGACGGTCGCGGTCCTGGTCTGGGATCCGAAGGAGCGGACGCTCTCGTCCGCGCGGGCAGGCCACAATCCCCCGCTCCTGTTCAGCACGTCGCAGCCCGGGAAGGTGCACCGCTTCGAGAACGGCGGGCTCATGATCGGGATGGCGCCGCCCACGATCTTCGACGCCCAGCTGGTGCACGAGCTGGTGCCGGTGCAGTC
>JBGPCZ010000010.1:0-61163 GCA_041482015.1 Planctomycetota bacterium
CGCGCGCGCCGATCACGCCCACATGATCGAGGACTATACGCTCCCGTACCAGATCCACAACTACGCGCACAACAACCAGTGGTGCGTGACCGACCTCGGATACGTCGGGAGGATCGCGGACGCGATCTCCCTCTCCGAAAACCTGACCGTCGTCCCGCGCCACCCGAAGCTGAACACCCTCGACCAGTCCGAGGGCTGCTTCCGGATCGGACGGACGCGCCTGATGGAGACGTGTGTCAAGTGGGAGCTGTGGGACGACCTGGCCTCGCGCGCCGACACGACGCTCGCGGCGATCGACCACAAGGACGACAGGATCCGCCGGCTCCGCTCGCTCGGCGCGGCGTGGTTCAACCTCGGGAAGCGCGAGGCCGGGGAGAAGGCGCTCGCCGACCTCGAGGAGCTGGTCCAGAAGGAGCCCTCGTCCACCGAGTCCGACGCGAAGAAGAAGGAGGAGGCGGACAAGGCGCGCGATGGAAAGCTCAAGCCGGTCCGAACCGCGATCGAGGAAGTGAAGGGCTGGGCGAAGACCGCCGAGGGCGACTTCAAAGGGGCGCTGGAGCACTTCGCGAAGTGCGACGGCCTGCGCAAGGAGGTCCTCGCGCAGGCGCAGCTCCGCGCGGGCGAGAAGGAGAAGGCGGAGAAGACCGCGAAGGGCGCGGCGGACGGGGCGAAGGGCCAGCTTTACCCGCTCGCGGCGTACCTTGAGATCCTGGCGTCCAACGGGACGAAGGACGAGGCCGCGCTCAAGAACTTCAGGGAGCTGGCGATCTTCGCGGAGCCGGGGCTGCCGGTCCTGAAGCGCCTTGTAGCCGCGGGGGTCGAGCTTCCCCCGTCGAAAGCGTGGGCGGACCTCTCGAAACTGGGCCCGCTCGCCTGGCGTCCGTCGACCGCGAGCTTCTGGTCGCTGAACGACATGAACGGCGGCGCGTTCAACCTCGAGGTCGCGGCGGACAACCCGGTCCTGGTCCTCTTCTATCTCGGCTCGAAGTGCCAGCACTGCGTGGAGCAGCTGGGCAAGTTCACGGCGCTGCACGAGGAGTACCAGAAGGCGGGGATCACGATCGTCGCGGTGAGCACGGAGACGGGCGAGGAGATCCGGAAGGCGTGCGACGACCCGAAGAAGAACTTTCCCTTCGTCATGCTGGCCGACCCGTCGATGAAGGCGTTCAAGCAATACCACTGCTGGGACGACTTCGAGAACGCGCCGCTGCACGGGACGTTCCTGGTGGACGCGAAGGACCGCGCGCACGGCCGCATCCGCTGGCAGGACATCTCCTACGAGCCCTTCATGGACGCGAAGTTCCTGCTCGAGGAGTCGAAGCGGCTGCTCGGGCTGAAGTAGGAAGGGCCGCTTCCAAGGCTCCGTCGCCTGCCGGGCCCCCTTTGATTGTTTACACCATCTCCTCCTCAACCCCGTTTCTCTTTCCTATCCGCCGCCGTTCAGAAAATAAACCTGTCGAACCGCCGAAGCTCGCTGACCGCAAGGGATCCGCGGGCCGGAGGGTAAGATCTTCATCTCACGGATGCGGATGGTCCGGCGCCGATCCTTCGTTCTGTCTACGAAGGTTTTTGGAAATTTCAGGAGGATGACGATGAAGCGCACGGGAATGGCGGTTCTAGCAGTAGTGGCGGCGGCCACCCTCGGCCTGGTGTCGTATGCGGCGACGTTCGCCCCGGACGCCGTCAACGACAAGTGCCCGATCAAGGGCGACGACGTCGCGGCCGACAAGACGAGCGAGGTGCACCTGAAGTTCTGCTCGGACGCGTGCAAGATGAAGTTCGAGAAGGACCCGGCGTCCTTCCTCAGCAAGATCGACAAGGTCCCGAACACGAAATGCCCGGTGGACGCGAAGGCCCCGAAGGACATCGAGGGGACGCTCACGGTGGCGTTCTGCTGCGGCAACTGCAAGGGCACCTTCGATGCCGACCAGAGCAAGAACATCAGCAAGGTGAAGGCCAAGAAAGCCAAGAAGTAGCCGGGTCAATCAGGCTGATTCAAGACCCCCGCCGGCTCCCGGCGGGGGTTTTTCTTTCGCAGGCCCTCCGGCGGCTGGGGACGAGGCGACGTTTCTCCTTCGTGTCCTTCTCCCCTTCTGGACGCGCCAATGTAAGGGCTGGCAGAGGCTTTCGCCGTCACTTCCCGAAGATGATCGCAAGGGCGGGCCTCTTTGTCGCGTCCCTGGATTCCCGCGAGTGGATCCTCATGTAATCCTGAGAATCGCCGTGCAGCATGAAGCCGTGGTTCTCGTGCTTCCCGTCGGTCCAGAACTTCACGGCCTCGGTGAAATCCCAGGTGTTGACGGGCGCGCCGCCCACTCCGTGGGCGAGAAAGATCGGAAGGAAGTCCGGGTCCTCCCCGTAGTAGGTCCCGTTCACCGCCTTCCACAGCTTCCCCTTCGCGTACTCGTAGCCGTTCGCCTCCTCCTCGTTCCAGGGCCGCAGGCAGGGCTCCGCGATCCACATCGCGGGCTTCATAGGCAGCTTCGCCTCCGTCCGCGTCAGGATGAGCCGTGCGGCCAGGATCCGGGCCTTTGGCGGGATCGCGGAGAGATCCACCTTCATCAGGACGCTCCGGTGTCGCATGAAGACCTCGAGCGTCTCGTGCTTCCCGTGGGAGCGGGTGCGCCATTCGTTCGGGCCGTCCGGGCCGTGGCTCGACATGAACGTGTCCGTCCAGCCGGCAAAGCCGTTCTCGCCGTCGCGGAGGACGACCAGGACGGCGTCGGGGTGCTCCTTCCGGAGCCCGTCGTGAAGATCCCGGAGCTGGGCCTCCACGGCTTCGAGGGTCGTCTCCCGGGGCGGGGTCCAGGCGTCCTTCCGTTTCTTCCCAAGCTCGATCACGTCGCGCACCTCGAGGTCCGTGCCGGCCACCCGGAACCTCGGAAGCTGCTTCGTGGCGCTCCAAGCCCGCGCCTTGGGCGTGGAGAATCCGTCCTGGGAGTACGGAGAGAAGTATCCGATCTCGCGCGGCTCGGGCCACTCGGAGCTCAGGCGGATGTTGTCCACCGTGACCGAGAGACCCGGCTCGGGCTTGTAGGCATAGATCGCAAACCGGACCACGTCCCCGAATTCCGGCCGGATGCCGTAGCCGTTCTCGTGGATCACCACCCGGATCTCGTTCTTCCCCGGCTCCAGGAGGGCCGTGCGGTCCCACCAGGCCCGGCCCTCGTGTTTTTTCAGCGTCTCGGGATCGAGGCTCTTGGATTGGAGGACGCGGAATCCGACCACGCAGCGCCGCTCGACGGTGACGTCCGCCAGGAGGGTCTGGAATTCCTTCCAGTGGCCCGGAACGGCGATCCGGTCGGTGGAGACCGCGGGCCAGAAGCCGCCGCTGAAGGTGAGCTTGAGGGCGAGCTTGCCGGACGTGGCGCCCTTCTCCGTCTGCTCGATCTTCACGGCGGGTTCCTTCTGCTTTACGTCCGGGAGCTCAAAGGCAGACCAGCGGGCCGGCTCGTCCGCCTCCTCGAAGTCGAACAGGATTTTCTCCTCGAACGGCGCCGGCCCGGCATGAGCCGTTCCGAGGATCGTGGAGAACGCGAGGATGAGCGCGGCGGGTCGGATCATGTGAGTCTCCTGGTCTCTTCTCCCCCAAGATTGTGCCCGCCGCCGGTCTAAGTTATTGCATCTTTCCGGCTTTCTCGCGGTGTCCAGACTCTGAGAAGCAATTGGAGGCCACCGTGTCCCTGATCCTTGCGCTCGTCCTTGCCGCCCCCGCGCCATTCCCTGTCCAGGCGAAAGACAAGAAGGTGGACGGTCACCCCAACACGTACGTGCTGGGACTGCCGTCGGGCTACACGGCCGCCCGGAAGTGGCCGCTCCTGATCCTCCTCCACGGGAGCGGCGACCGCGCGGAGAACATGTTCCCCCTCTGGCGGACGGCCGAGCTCACGAAGAATGTGATCGTGGTCGCGCTCAATTCGCGCAACCCCCAGGGCTGGGATGGCGACGACGAGAAGGCGATCCTCGACCTCATCCCCCAGCTCGCCAAGGAACATTCGGTCGACCCGGCGCAGACCTGGATCGGGGGATTTTCGGCCGGCGGGTTCATGGCGGCGGCCGTCGAAGTCCACTCCCACAAGCTCTTCGCCGGCGCCATCATCATGGGCTCCGGCGACGTCTACGCCCAGCGCTACAAAGACGATTACAAGGCGGCCGCGCAGGAAGGTCACTTCTACCTGTTCGTCGGCGAGAAGGACCCCAACAACCCCGTCATGAAGCAGACGGACAAGAACCTCGAGGGCTACGGCTGCAAGAACAAGAAGTTTGTCGAGGTCCCCGGCATCGGGCACACCTACCGCGCCGAAGACGTCCAGGAGATCGGGAAGTGGCTGGTGGCGGCCATCCAGAAGGTGGCGATCACGAGCGAGCTGGGCCGCAAGGACCTGAAGAAGCGGCTGGACGAGGCCGAGCGCGCCGCGGCAAAGCAGGAATACGCCAAGGCTTCCGTCTCCTTCCGGGCGATCGTCGAAACCGCCGGCAAGGAGACCGACTTCGGCAAGAAAGCGACGAAGGGACTCGCCGAAATCGACAAGAAGGCCGAGGACTTGCTCAAGCGCGCCAAGGATCAGGCCGACCGCGCGGAGCGCGACAGACTGCTCGACGACTTCCTCAAGAAGTTCGAAGGCACCGAGTGGGCCAAGAAGGCCGAAGAGCTGAAGTCGTAGGCGGGATCCGCCTCGCCCGTCAATTTGACTTTGGCCCCGGCGCCGGCGAGGGTATAACCGCAAGGACGATGAACAATCACACGCGTTCGCGGCTTTCCCTGGCGATCCTCCTGGCCGTCTCGTGGAGCGTCTGGGGCCAGGATCCCCCGAAAGGCCCCGCCGCCGTGCTCCAACCCTTCGTGGAGCGCCATGCGCTCGCGGGAGCGGTGACACTCGTCGCCTCGAAGGACAAGATCCTCAGCCACGAGGCGGTCGGATTTCTCGACATCGCCGCGAAGACCCCGATGCGCCCGGATGCGATGTTCTGGATCGCCTCGCAGTCGAAGCCCATCACCGCCGCCGCCTTCATGATGCTCGTGGACGAGGGCAAGGTGAGCGTCGACGATCCCGTCGAAAAATATCTCCCCGAGTTCAAAGGGCTCATGGTCGCGGTGGAACAGGACGAAAACCACGTCCTCCTCCGCAAGCCGGCCCATCCGGTCACCGTGAAGAACGTGCTCAGCCACACGAGCGGGATGCGGTTCAGCTCGCCGATGGAGAAGCCGACCCTCGACATGCTTCCGCTGCGCGATGCGGTCCGCAGCTACGCGATGATGCCCCTCCAGCACGAGCCCGACACCAAGTACCAGTACTCGAACGCGGGGATCAACACGGCGGCACGCATCCTCGAAGTCGTGAGCGGCATGCCCTACGAGGAGTTCATGCAGAAGCGCCTGTTCGACCCGCTCGGCATGAAGGACACCACCTTCTGGCCGAACCCGGAACAGGTGGGCCGGCTGGCGAAGCCGTACAAGCCCAATGCCGCGAAGGACGGCCTGGACGAGACCACCATCAGCCAGCTCACCTATCCGCTCCCCGACCGGCGCCGCCAGCCGATGCCGGCAGGCGGGCTCTTCTCGACCGCCGCGGACGTGGCCCGGTTCTGCCAGATGGTCCTGAACGGCGGCGAGTGGGACGGCAAACGGGTCCTCTCGGAGAACGCCGTCAAGCAAATGACCACGAAGCAGACCGCCGACGCGGTGAAAGACGGCTACGGCCTGGGCTGGTCGACCGGCGGGGGCACCTTCGGCCACGGCGGCGCGCTCGCGACGAACATGTCGATCGACTCCAAGCGCGGCCTCATCACCGTCTGGCTGGTGCAGCACGCGGGATTCCCCGGGGACGGGAACAAGAGCCAGGGCGCGTGGAAGCAGGCCGTCGATCAGCAGTTCGGCCGGTAGGGAGATAGGGCCGCTACGACCCTCTCACGGGCCTAAGCAAAAACAGACGGTACGTTTTTGCTTGGGCAAAAACGTACCGTCTGTTTTTGCCGAGCCCGCCTCAGGGCTTCGCGGCCAAGGACACGCAGATGAGCTCCGTGTCGTTGCGCGCGAAGAGGTGGCGGTTCGCGAACGAGGGCGGCGACCACGAGCACTTTCTCCCGGCAAACAGGGTCGACGGCTCGAGGATCGCGGCCCGGCTGATCTCCTTGTATCCCCCGGGCGCGAGCGTCGCCCGGATCAGCTCCCCGCGCTCGTTGGAGATCAGGACCGAATCTCCGTTGGGCGTGAGATGGATGCACGCGCCCTGCTTCAGGTCTGTCACGCGGTCCGCCTTCCACACCTGGCCGCCCTTCCCAAGCTCCAGGCAGACGAGTTCGCCGGAGGACCGGGCCGAATAGGCGTGATCGCCCAGGATCAGCGCCGTCGACGTGTTGCTCAGGATGCTCCGCGCGACCGATCGCTTCTCCGGCCACAGGACGGTGGCGGCCGGCTTGCCGGCGTCGAGCTTCAGCATCACCGCGCCGATCAGAAGCAGGTCGCCCTGCAGGACCGGGCTCGATACGCCGGCGTCCGTCCCGGTGGACAGGGCCTCCCGCCAGTGGAGCCGGCCGGTCGCGGGATCGAGCGAGGTCACCGATTCCATGGTCCAGACGATGAGCTGTCGCGCGCCGCCGGCCGTGATACACAGGGGCGAACTGTAGGTCGCCCGCTCGTCGATCGACGTCCACACTTCCTTGCCCGTGTTCTTGTCGAACGCGATCACGGTGGCCGCGGGGGCCGCGCCCACGGAGAGGATGAGAAGGTCCCCCTCGATTAGCGGGGAAGGAGTGCACCGAAGTTCCGAAGCGGGATAGTCCTTCTGAAGATCCCTTTGCCAGAGCACCTCGCCGGTAGCGGCATCGAAGCAGTGAAGATGGCCGACGGCCCCGAGCGTGTAGAGCTTGCGATCGCGGACGATGGGGGTCGAATCGGGCCCCTTCTTGCTCGCCTCTTCAAAGGCCCAGTCGGGATAGGTCACGGCGTAGGCGTGGCTCCAGATCGGCCGGCCGGTCGCCTCGTCGAAGCAGTGGACGCGCTCGCGCGCCACGGGCTTGGCCAGTTCGGAGGCCGTCACGTAGACGCGGCCGCCGGCGACGATCGGCGTCGAGTACCCGATGCCGACGGGCGCGCGCCAGCGGACCTCGAGGCCGCCGGCCGGAAAGTTCTCGAGGATGCCCTTTTCGTTCCACGCGCCGTCGCGGTTGAGGCCGCGCCACTGCGGCCAGTCATCGGCCCGCGCTGCGCCGGCGCCGAAGACCAGCAGGAGGAGCGCGAGCCTCATGTCCTCGATTACCCGTCGCGGGGGGACGCGGGTGACGCCTTTTCTTGAGGTCTCGGCCCCGGGGGTGCTATCATCCCCGCCGAACAAAGGAGATCGACCATGAAATTCGTGATGCAGGTGACGCTCCCCGCCGGGAAGTTCAACAAGGCCGCGCTTGACGGAACGGCGGGCGCCACGCTCGGCCGGATCCTCGAGGAGACCAAGCCCGAGGCCGCCTACTTCTGCGCCAAGGACGGGAAGCGGGGAGGGTTCTTCATCATCAACATGAAGGACGCCTCCGAGATGCCCAAGTTCGCCGAGCCCTGGTTCCTGAACTTCGATGCGACCGTGGAGTTCATGCCCACGATGACGCCGGAGGACCTCAAGAACGCGGGCGTCGACGCGATCGCGAAGAAGTGGAAGTAGCCTACTCGTAGTGGAGGACGATGTCCTCCTTGCTGCCGTGGCAGCGGCCGCAGACGATGACGAGGCCGATGCCCCCGCGGTTGGTGTTGAGCGTGCCCCGCCCGCTGCAGGTCGCGCACTTCTTCGTCTCTTCCTTCTTCTCCACCAGCTCCGACTTCCGCGCGTACTCCGCCTCCACGCAGGCCGACCGCTCGCCGGGCGACGCGGCCGCCCACCACTCGGCCTTCGTCTTCAGCGGCTTCCCCAGCGGGACCGGCTCGGGAGGCGGCGGCGGCTTCCGTTTCGTCAGGATCGACGGCCCGCGGTCCATCAGGTTGTCTTCCGGCACGGGCGTGCCCTTCACGGCGCTGTCCAGCCCGCCGTCCTGGCCCCCCTGCACGATCCACGAGCCGGGGCCGTAGCCCACGGTCTTCGACTTCCGCTCCCGCTTCTTCCACGCCTCGCGGACCTCCGCCGCCGTCACGGAGAGCTTCTTCGAAACCTCGTCCACGATCGCGTCATCGAGCTTCGCCGCCTGGGCGAGCGCCTCCTCGGGCGTCGTCTTCGGCGCGGCCGCCTTGGAGATGAGCGCGGCGGCGCGCGCGCGGACCAGGTCGGACACCTTCTGGACGAAGGGATCCGGGGCGTCCTGCGCGGCGACGAGAAGGAACGCCAGCCCACCCAGAAGATCCATGTTAATAGGACGCGCGCCGCGACCCGAAGGCTTCACGCTATACTGACCTTGTGAGAAGGAGATCCGCCATCAACGAGGAGAAATGGATCGAGCGCGTGAAGAGCGCCCGCCGGATGACTCCCGAACAGCGGCTTTCCGCCTGCGTCCACCTCTCGAGAGTGATCGCCGAACTTCACCAAGCGGGCAGGAAACACAGGGACTCCATGGGTCCGACCCCGATCATTGAATCCCTGGAACCGCACCCATGAGCCTCTTTCTCCTCTGGGCGGCGATGCAGGTCGTGCCGCCCGAGAAACCGCTCGACCGGAAGGACGCCCGCTCCGTCGCCGAGCACGCGATCTTCAACACGCGGAAGCAGGAACGGTACGAGACCGCGTTCAAGGCCACGATCGCGCCGGCCGTGGGCGACCGCTTCGAACGCAAGGGGACGAGCCTCTGGCTCTCGCAGGGAATCCTCTCGCTCCACTATCTCGCCTCCGGGAACCGCGACATGAACGTCCTCCGCGTCCGGGACGAGGTCTGGATCTACTCGCATCACGAGCGGGTCAAGGACTGGGTGACCGCCGCCCAAGATGGTGATGAACGGGCCGGACGCGGGCTCGAGAATCCCGAAGAAGCACTCGCCCTCCTTTCCTCTCATCTCGCCGAGGCCCGCTTCGACGCAAAGGGCAACGTCGAAATGGCGCTGGCCGGGAAATCCCTGGCCGCGGCCCTCAAGGGCCACCCGCAGGCCGACGAGATCGATCCCGACGCGTCGTCGATGAAGGCGCTCCTCGAGACGGACAAGGACGGCCGGCTCAAGAGCGTCGCGTTCTCGGCCACTCTCCGCCCAAAGGACAAGAAGTCGAATCTCGCGGGATCCTATGAAGCCTCCGCCGACTTCTCGTACACCGGAAAGGGCGCACTCCGGGCGGTCGATGCCGCGGGGAAAGAACTGCCTTTCTCGGATGTAATCCTGAAGGCGATCGAAGCCGCCCGTTCCAAGCCGTAGCGCGACAATCCGCCCTCTTATGGGTTCCTTTAATGAACCCATAAGGAGCCCCCCATGCGCCGTTTCCGGCTCGCCGCGCTCTCCGCGATCCTCGTCGCCACCGGCGCCGTAGCGGTCGCGATCCAGCAGCCGGCGGAACCCAAGAAGGCCCCCGATCCGACCGCGGTCGCGATCGTCCAGGCCGGAGATCTTCCGACCGTCGCGAGCGTGCGCCTCTCGGGAGGCGGGACGTACGACAACCAGCCCTCGGTCGCGGAGACCGCCGACGGGACGACTTGGGTCGCCTCCATTCGCTACCACAACGGCAAGGCGGACGACGTCTGCGTCGTCTCGCGCAAGGGAGACAAGGGCTCCGACCCGCAGACGCTGACGCCGGCGCCCGGCCAGTACATCCGGCCCTCGCTCGCCGCCAGCGGCACCGACGTCTGGTGCGTCTGGACGACCTCGCAGCCCGACAAGACCGCCACGATCTGGATCAGCCGGCGCACGGGCGACGCGTGGTCGCCCGCCGCGCGGCTCCTGCCCGAGGAGACGCGCGCGCATCAGAACCCCGAGATCGCCGCCGCGCCCGACGGCCGCGTCGCCGTCGCCTACCAAGTTCACACGGGAAGGGCGTACGAGATCCACCTCCGCACCTGGGATGGAAGGAAGTGGGCGGAGCCGAAGGCGCTCAGCGAGGGCGCCGCGGACAACTGGGACCCGGCCGTCGCGTTCGACTCAAAGGGCGCCGTCCACGTCGTCTGGTGCGCGTTCAAGGACGGCGACTACGACATCGCGTGGTCGAAGAACGGCGGCGCGCCGCGGCGGATCTCGTCGCACGGCGAGTACGACCTCCACCCGTGGATCGCCCCCGCGCCCGACGGGACCGTCTGGGCCTGCTGGGACGTGGTCCGCATCAACGGCCACGCGAGCTCCGGGCGGACGACGATCACGGGCGCCAACTTGAAAAAGGACGCCGACGAGACGCACGGGCGGAACGGCGCGAAGTCGGCGATCGACGTCCGAGTCCTCGACGGCGACGCCGTGCGCGTGCCCGGAAACCCGCAGGCGGAGTTCGCGATGCCCAGGGGCTACCTCCTCGCGCACTGCGGGATGCCGAAGATCGCGATCGCCCCGGGCGGCGAGCCGTGGGTCGTCTTCCGCGCGCTCCGCCGCCAGGCCAACTCGCCCGGCATCGGCTACTTCTGGGAGCTCATGGGCCGCTCGTTCAAAGGGGGCAAGTGGAGCGACGCGGTGAAGTTCGCCGACGGCGACGGTTACCTCGAGGAGGCGGGGATCGCGCCTTCGGCCGCCGGCCTGCGCGTCGCGTACGGCGGCGAGCACCGGAACGCGCACATCCCGGCGGGTGGCGCCCAGAAGCAGGCGGCGAAGAAGCCCGCGGCGGACGAGGAGGCGGACCACCACCACGACTTCGACAGCCGCAAGGGGTGGAACGGCGAGATCTACCTGGCGACGATCGGCGATGCGAAGGCCGCGGGGCCCGACCGCGCGTCGCTCGCCGAGGCGAAGACCGAGGACCGGGCCGCCGCGAACCGCGACCGCATCGAGCCCTTCAGCGCCACGGTCAACGGGAAGACGTACCGGCTCCTCTTCGGCGACCTGCACCGCCACTCGAACGTCTCGCGCTGCAGCCAGGGCGGCGAGCCGACGCCGGACGATCTCTATCGATACGGCACCGACATCTGCCGCTACGACTTCTTCGGGCTCTCCGACCACGCGGAGGATCCGCGGAAGACGGGCTGGGACGTCATCGACTATTACTGGTGGAAGCAGCAGAAGCTGGCGGACCTCTACCACGTGCCCGGCTTCATGAGCGTGCTCTACAACTTCGAGTGGTCGCTCCGCTTTCCGCACGGCCACCACAACACGATCTTCCCGTCGCGCCCGACCGTCCGGCTCGACGCGAGCCTCGCGATGTCGAACACGCTGGCGGGCGGCTGGAAGTTCCTCGAGAAGAATTCGATGAAGGCGATCACGATCCCGCACACGGGCGCCGATCCCGGGATGGGCACGGCCTGGGAGGTGCAGGACGACCGCTACCAGCGCGTCTGCGAGATCTTCCAGGCCTGCCGGGGCTCCTACGAGCACTCGGGCTGCCCGCGGGAGTTCACGAACACGCAGAACAAGAAGGGCTTCTACTGGAACGCGCTCGAGAAGGGCTACCACGTGGGCGTGATCGCCTCGAGCGACCACGGCTACGGGGTCGCGTACGCGGGCGTCTACGCCCCCGAGAACTCGCGCGATTCCATCTGGCAGGCGATCTACGACCGGCGGACGTACGGGTCGACCACCTACGGCCTGGTTCTCGAGATGCATTCGGGCGACCACTGGATGGGCGAGGAGTGGAGTTCAAAGGAGGCGCCGGCGATCGAGGTCCACGTCCGGGGCGCGGCGCCGATCCGGTCGGTCGAGATCCTGGGCCGCTCGAAGGTCCTGCACTCGGTGGGCAGCGCCAAGGAGCCGATCAACCAGAAGGAGTGGAAGACCCGATGGGTCGACCCCGACTGGGCGCAGCAGGACAAGGAGCAGTGGTACTACGTCCGGGTCATCCAGTCCGACGACGAGATGGCCTGGTCGAGCCCCGTCTGGGTGAAGCCGGCGCGGTGACAACAGGATATCCTCGCTTGAATCCAGCGTTATTCCGGTGTCTAATCTGTGAGCAGTTGACAAGCCTTTGAACTGAGGAACCGGACATGATGAAGAGCCTCGTCGCGCTGGCCGTGCTTGTCGCCTCGGCCACCCCCGCCCTGGCGCAGGGCAAAAAGGACAAGCTCATGCCCGGCCAGGGGATCGACTGGCAGGCCGACTGGGACAACGCGGTCAAGGAGGCGACCGCGCGCAACGTGCCCATCATGTTTACCGTCCACAAGGACAACTGACCCAGCTGCAAGTCCATGTCGGATTCGACATACACGGACCCGAAGTTCATCGAGCTCTCCAAGAATTTCGTCAACGTCGTCGCCCACCAGGAAACCACCCACGGCACCCACGAGGCCGTCGTCGGCAAGGAGAAGGTCAAGCTCTGCAACGAGTACTACGACATCCCCTGCGACGTCCACACGAAGGCCTGCAGCGCCATCAACCGGTTCTTCAGCGGCACCTTCGGGACGCCGACGACCGTTTTCACCGACCCCTCCGGGAAGGAGATCTCCCGGGTCGTGGGCGGCGCCTCGACCGGCGAGCTTTCCAAGAAGATGAACGAGGCGCTCGCAAAAATCGACGGCGAAAAGGTACCGCTCGCAACGTGGTCCTCCGCCAAGCAGCTCAGCGCCGAGGCCGAGGCCGCGTTCGAAAAGGGTGACATCAAGAAGGCCGTCGAGGACTGGACCAAGATCGGCAAGATCAAGGGCGCGCGGTTCCGCGTCATGTCCCAGGACGGCCTCAAGAAGGCCGACGAGTCGGGCGACAAGGCGCTCAAGGACGCGCTCGCCCTCGAGAACGTCGAGGACAAGAAGAAGGCCCTTAAGAAGATCGTCGACGACTACAAGGGCTGCCCCGTCGCCACCGAGGCCAAGAAGGAGCTCGACGCCCTCAAGTAGGCCCGCTTGACTCCGCCGCGCACCGGCCGTAGGCTTGGGCCGATGCGTTTCGCGCCGGCCGCCCTCATCCTCCTCTTCGCCGGCTGCGCCCCCACGTCCAATTTCGCGTTCGATCCCGATGCCGAGGAGGGTGTGCATGGCGGCGTCGAGGTCGAGTGGTGGTATCACTACGGGTTCGTGACCGACGACGCGGGCGGCGACTGGGCGATCTTCTCCAGCTTCTTCCGCGCGCAGCGCAAGGGCGTGCCGCTCTCGCGCTACCTCCTCTACGACCTCCTCGACCTCAAGAGCGGTGCGCACGACTACCGGTCGCGGCTCGGGACCGAGGCGATGCCGCTCTTCTCGCTGGGATCGGGGAAGAACACCCTCGCGCCGCCGCACGGCGTGATCGACGGCGTGCCGCTCGAGAAGGCGGGCGACCCCCTCAAGCTCGTGTACGGCGAGCACACGCTGGAACAGACGGGACGCCGCGCGTACCGGCTCCGGACGGGCGACGTCGATCTCGAGCTCCGCGCCGTCTCGGAGCCGATGCCGGTCGAGGGGACCGGGCTGACGGGCGTCGCGCGGCCCGAGGAGATGCGCTACTACACCATCCCGCGGCTCGAGGCAAAGGGGACCGTCAAGGGGCGCGCCGCGCGGGGCACGCTCTGGTACGACCACCAGTGGGGCGCCGGCTGGACGGGCCCGGGCCACGGCTGGGCGTGGTGGGGTCTCCAGCTCGAGGACGGGACGGACGTCAACGCCTACGTGCTGCGCGAGACGCCGTCCGGCGCCGTCCGCAAGGCGGTGCTCACGCGGGGCTCGCGGGTCTTTGCCCTCGAGGCGGAGCCACTCGAGTGGTGGGAGTCGCCGCGACGGATCCGCTATCCCGTCTCGTGGCGGCTCGCGGGGGGCGGGCTCGAGCTGAAGGTCGAACCCTGCAAGCTCAACCGGGAGGTTCCGCTGGTGGGCGACACCGACACGCTCTGGGAGGGCCCGGTCCGCGTGAGCGGGACGGTCGCGGGCCGCGGTTTCCAGGAGCTGGTCGGCTACGCCCGCGACAAGAAGAAACGCGACGACTGACCGTCACTTCTCCAGCAGCTTCTTGAGCGCGTCCTCCGCGTCGGCGGGCTTGAAGCCGGCGGGGCCGGGGTTCCCCTTGTAGGCGACCTTCCCCTCCTTGTCGATCACGTAACAACGGTCGGGCCAGCCCGCGTACGCCTTCTGCGCCGTGTTCTGGAGGTCGTCGACCAGGCAGGGGATCGAGAGCTTGAGGTCCTTGATGCAGTCGCCCGCCACCTTCACACGCTCCTCGTACGTCTTGGGCTGGTTGACCTTGATCCCCTCGCGTTCGTTGGCCGGCATCTTCCAGCCGTCCTCGGGATGGGCCTCGAGGATGTAGACGATGTAGAACACCGCCTTGTCCTTGTTCGCCTGGTACAGCTTCTCAAGCGCAGCCGCTTGAGACCGGAACGGAGGTCAGGTGTAGCTGCCGAAGACCAGGAAGACGGGCTTGCCCTTCAACTTCGCGAGATCGACCTCGGTCTTCCCGTCCTGCGTCTTGAGCTTCCAGGCGGGCGCCTCCTTCCCCACCTCCGGACCCGCCCCCTGCTGCGGACGGTCCTTCGCCTGCGCGAGGAACGAGAGGGACACGATCGCGAGGATCTTGAGGATCACGACCCGGCTACTCCTGGAAGATCGGCAGGTAGCGGTAGGGGATCTGGAGGACGAGCGTCGCGCAGGCCGTCCCGAACGCGCCGCCGTAGCCGTCCTGCTCCCAGCACCCGGTCGTCTTGTTCTGGCTCTGGAGCAGCTCGTTGCGGATCGTGTTGAAGCCCTTCGTCCAGAACTCCATGTCCTTTGACTTCGCGTAGAAGCAGGCCTGGCCCGCGTAGAGCGCCGCGTAGTAGTCGTGGTGGCCGCCGCGGCCGCGCTGGCCCTTGAGGAACTCCATGAGCGCGGCCATCCCGCGCTTCACCTCGGGCGAGTCGTAGACGCCGTAGAGCGCGAAGACGCACATGCCCGCGGCGGTCAGCGCGTAGGTGCCGCCCGAGCCGCGCGAGCCCAGCGAGTAGGCGATCGTCCCATCCGCCATCGTCGACTTGCGGATGTAGTCGATCCCCTTGTCGATGACCTTCTTGTCCACCTTGAGCCCGGCGTTCCTCGCGGAGCGGAGCGCTTGCACCTGGGTGACGGTGACCGAGCCCTCGTGCCCGTATGGCTGCGGCTCGTACGTCCAGCCGCCGTTCGGATCCTGGCTCTGCTCGATGATCGAGATCGCCTTCTGGAGACGCTCCTTCACGCTCTCGTCGCCCATGTCGACCATGTCGCCGCACATGCCGTAGAGCTCGGCGAGGAACCAGGTCGCGTAGCCGTGACCGTGCATCCCCGAGCCGCCCAGGCCGCGCCCGGCCGCCTCGTTGATGTAGCCGCTCGCCTTGTGGGAGCAGCGCAGGATGAACTTCAGGCATTGCCGGACCTGCTTCGCGTAGGGGCCGCGGACCGGCGTCGAGTTGTTGGCGAGGAACGAGATTCCCGCAACGCCCGTGAACGCGACCTGGCAGGTCGACCCGATCCCGCCGGAGCTGAACTGGTTGTTCGCGAGCCACTTGAGGCCCTTGTCGATGGCCTGGATCTGCTCGGGCGTGATCTCCTGGAAGGTGGAAGGCACGACGGGCTTCGCGTCCTGGCCGACCAGCGGGAGCAGCCCCGGCGCGGCCAAGGCAGGCACCCCGATCGCAGCAGCCCTGAGGAAATCCCGTCGCTTCATCTTCTCACTCGATTATACGGACGAACGGGGTGCGTCGTTCAGATTTTCCGGGGATCGGCCTCACTTCTCCTTCACGCCGAGCTTCTCCCGGACCGCCTCCGGGATCTGCAGTTTTGCCTTCCCGAAGTCCGAGAATTCCAGGATGACCTGGTGGTCGATCTTCTTGTCGTCCTTTGACTTCCCGTCGAACCGCTGCTCGACCCGGTAGACCAGGTCGTCCCGCCCGAGCGAAAAGATCACGCCGTTCTGGGTCTTCGACCAGTCGGCGAGGCTCCCCCACAGCGGCATCCCCGCCGACTCGTACGACTTCCGCGCCGCCTCGTTCGCGAGCGAGTGGACGTAGAGATCGACGGTGACGGCCCCGATCTTCGTCGACTTCTCCTTCCTGAGCGTCGGGCACTGCTCGACGATCTTGTGGACCCACTCGTGGGGCGGGGGCGGGTCGAAGAGCTTGCGAGCCAGCGGCCCCTGCTCCTTCCATTCCCCGTCCTTCTCTTTCGCGAACCTCCGGTCGCCCTTCTTCGCCGTCTCGCTCTTGTCGCTCCGGATGTGGAGGATGTCCGGCGCGTGGAATTCCCCCTCCATCGAGAACTTCTCCTCCCCCTCGTGGAGCGACTTCATCGTGAAGTGATAGCTCTTGAGCTGGTTCATCTTCTCGCACGCCTCCTTCAAGTCTTTCTTCTGATCTTGAAGGAGCAGGGCGACGAGGGCGGTCCACGCGAGGCGCATGAGAGAAGTGTATCCTGTGCCCGCGCCAATGGAACTTGCTACGGGAAGACCGGGAACGTCTTCATGGGCAGGATTACGGCGCCTACATCGGCGGCCAGGGCGACGAGATCGCAACGTTCTTCGTGGAGCCGGAGCTGGACCTGCCCGCCGATATCCGGCAGAAACTCCAGAAGGTCCTCTCGCACCTGCGGATCGTCGCGAACAACGGTCCCGCCACGCCGGGCGGCGGCGGCATCCCCCGCCGTCCCCCCGCCCTTCCGTTCCGAACTGTTAAGTGACGAATCGGATTCCTCACTTAACACTTGCGGCCGGGAACATCTCCAGCAGCTTCGCGTTCGATCCCGTCACGCCCGACTTGCGGATCAGGTCGGCCTTCCGGTGCAGGTGCTTCTCGATGGCCGCGACCGCCTCGTCCGGCGTGTCCACGACGTCGAACAGGTGGAGGTCTTCGGGGGAGATCGCCTTCGCCCCCAGCACGACCTTCCGCATCCACTCCACCAGGCCCTCCCAGTAGCTCCGCCCGAAGAGGACGACGGGGAACGGGTAGGCCTTGTTCGTCTGGATCAGCGTGAGCGCCTCGAAGACCTCGTCCAGCGTCCCGAAGCCGCCGGGCATGACGACGTAGCCGACGGAGTACTTCACGAACATCACCTTGCGGACGAAAAAGTACCGGAACGAGAGCGAGACGTCCTGGAACGGGTTCGGCTGCTGTTCATGCGAAAGTTCGATATTGAGGCCGACCGAGACGCCGCCCGCCTCCTGCGCCCCCAGGTTTCCCGCCTCCATCACCCCGGGACCGCCGCCCGTGATGACGGCGAACCCGCGCTTTGCCAGCTTCGCGGCCAGCTCGCGGCTCCGCTCGTAGACGGGATCCGAGGACGTGATCCGGGCTCCCCCGAAAATGGAAATCGCCGGCCCGATCTCGCTCATCTCCTCGATCGAGTGGACGAATTCCCCGATGATGCGCAGGACGCGCCAGGGCTCCCCGGCGCGGAAGTCGTCGACGAACGGCCGTGTCCTCTTGGGTTTCATCGGCGGCGGTCCTCCTAACGAAGCTTGATCTCGGCGAACAGGGGAAGGTGGTCGGACGCGACGCGCGCGACCTTCTCGCGCGGCCGGTGGATGTTCAGGAGCTCGACGTCACCTCTCACGTAGATGCCGTCCAGCGGCCAGATCGGCGCCCACGCGGGAAACGTGCGGATCCGGGTCGGCCCGGTCCGGAACCCGGCGGGGATGAGGAACTCGGGTCCCAGCGAGCCGCCCACGTCGTTGAAGTCGCCCGCGACCACGATCGGGGTCCGCGGATGGACGTTCGCAAAGGGGTGGGATTCCAGGAACTTCCGGATCTGCATCCGCCGGAGCACCGCCGAGAGGCCGAGGTGCAGGTTGAAGACGTGGATCGTGCGAGGCCCGCCGGAGACGCCCTCGCCGCGGACGCGGAAGCGCGCGTGCAGGACGCTCCGCCGCTTCGTCGACGGCACGGTGAGGTCGATGTTCGACGTCTCGGTCAGAGGGAACCGGCTGAGGATCGCATTGCCGTAGTGTCCGCCCCCGCGGGTGCGGACGTTCGGAAAGTACGTGCGGTGGCGGAGCCCGAGGAGATCGCCCAGGAGGTCCACCTGGCGGTGGCCATCCGTACGACCGCACCCTTCATCCACCTCCTGGAGCAGCACGAAGTCGGGCTTGAAAAGGGCGATCGTGTCCCGCACCCGCTCGGGCCGGTAGCGGCGGTCGACGCCGCCGATCCCCTTGTGGATGTTGTACGTCGCAACGCGGATCCGCATGCCGCAGGACATTCTACACTACGCGGCGGCGGGGCGGCGCGAAGGCGAAGGGTTCTACGCCAGGATGCTCTTGACCACGGTGCCGCTCACGTCGGTCAGGCGGAAGTCGCGGCCCGCGTAGCGGTACGTGAGCTTCTCGTGGTCGAGGCCCAGGCAGTTCAGGATCGTCGCGTGCAGGTCGTGGACGTGCGTGCGGTCCTTCACCGCCGCGAAGCCGTAATCGTCGGTCGCGCCGTACGTCAGCCCGCCCTTGATCCCGCCGCCGGCCATCCACGTGGAGAAGCCGCGGTTGTTGTGGTTGCGGCCGTCGCGGCCCTGCCCCGCCGGCGTGCGGCCGAACTCGCCGCTCCAGACGACGAGCGTGTCGTTCAGCATCCCGCGCAGGCGCAGGTCCTGGAGGAGGCCGCCGATCGCGCGGTCCGTGGCCTCGCCATTCCGCGTCATCGCGGTGTGCAGGTTGTTGTGCTGGTCCCAGCCGCGGTGCGTGACCTCGATGAAGCGCACGCCCGCCTCCGCGAACCGCCGCGCCATAAGGCACTGCTCGGCGAAATCGCCCGACCCGTAGAGGTCGCGCGTCGCCTTCGATTCCTTCGTGAGGTCGACCACGTCGGGCACCGTGGACTGCATCCGGTAGGCGAGCTCCATCGACTCGATCACGCCCTCGATCTCCGTGTTCCCGCCGGACCGGGCCAGCAGGTCGCGGTTCATCGCCTGGGCGAGATCGAGCTGCGCGCGCTGCTGCTTCGCGGGGAGCGCCGGCGTCACGTTCGGGATCGTCTGCTTCCCGCGCCCGATCGCGGTCCCCTGGTACGCGGCCGGCAGGAACGAGGCGCCGAACGTCGCGAAGTTCGTGACCGGGTTGATGCTGATGAAGCCGGGAAGGTTCTGGTTGGTCGTGCCGAGTCCATAAAGGACCCACGAGCCGATCGAGGGCCGGACGAACTGCGCGGTCCCCGTGTGCATCTGGATGCTCGCCTGCGGATGGGCGGGGCTGTCGCTGTGCATGCCGTTCAGGATGCACAGGTCGTCGGCCTGCTTCGCCACGTTCGGAAAGAGCTCCGAGATCCACTGCCCGCCGTTTCCGCGCTGCTTGAACTCCCATTGCGGACCGAGGAGCGTCCCGCCGCCCTTGCCCCCTTCTGGACCCGAGGGGCGCGGTTTCCCGTCGTCCCTCTTGAGGAGGGGCTTGTAGTCGAAGGTGTCGACGTGCGACGGCCCGCCCTGCATGAAGAGGAAGATGACCCGCTTGGCGCGCGCCGGGAAGTGGGGCGCGCGGGGTGCGAGCGGGTTCTCGGAGGCGGCCGCCTCGGTCGCGAGCCCGGCGAACGCCAGCGCGCCGAACCCGCAGGACGCGGTCCGGAGGAACGATCGGCGGGACATCGCGTGTTCATCGCACATGGCTCGTCTCCTTCCCCGCCGGGGCGGGCATGCCGAGGTACCGGAACTCTGCGCATTCGAACAGCGCCTGGCAGAAGCCGGCCCACGCCTGCTTGTCCGGGCGGGCACCGAGGTACTTCTGGACGCGGTCCCGCTCCTCTGCCGAAGGCGCGCGACCCAGGGCGCCCTGGTACGCCGCGTCGATTCGCGCGGCATCGTCCGCCGACTTCCCGGCCAGGAGCTTCTCCGCCCAGAGGCGCGCCTGGCCCGTCACAAACGAGTTGTTCATGAGGAGGAGCGCCTGCGTTGCGACCGTCGTCACGTCGCGGTGGCCGTTGAGGCTCGACGGGTCGGCGAAATCGAAGACGTGGAGGAAGTCCGGCACGGCATCGCGCACGATCGGAAGGTAGACGCTGCGGTGGCACGTCTCCTCGGGCTCGAATCCCCGCCCGTTCTTGGCCGCCACCTGACCGCTCAAATGGGCGACGGGCGAGCCCGCGAGCGGCGTCGCGTCGAGCTGGCCGCTCACCGCGAGGATCGCGTCCCGGAGCGCCTCGGCGTCGAGCCGGCGCGGGCTGGAGCGCCAAAGGAGCCGGTTCGCAGGGTCGACCGCCATGTTTCCGGCTCGCGCCTCGCCACCCAGCTGGTAGGTCCGGCTGAGCGCGATCTCGCGGACCAGCTTCTTCACCGACCAGCCCTGCTCGACGAATCTCGTCGCGAGGTGATCGAGGAGTTCCGGGTGGCTCGGCCGCTCGCCCGTCGACCCGAAGTTATCGACGGTGGGGACGATCCCCTCTCCAAAGAGGTGCGACCAGACTCGGTTGGCCATCACGCGGGCGGTGAGCGGGTTCAAAGGACTCGACAGCCACCCCGCCAGCTGAAGCCGGCCGCTCGACTTCGCGTCGACCGTGCCGGCTTGCGGAAGCTTGAAGAGCGTCGGCACGCCGCGCGCGACCGGGCCCCCGAGGTGATCGACCTCGCCCCGGATGCAGATCTTCGCGTCGACGGGCGCGCCCTCGCGGACCCCCATCGCCATCGATTCTCCGGAGGTCTTCTCCGCGGGCGCGGGCTCCTCGGCCTTCGCCTTCTTGCCCTTCTTCGCTTTCTTCGCCTCAGGAGCGGCCGGGGCCGCCGCGGCCGTCGCCGTCTTCGACCCGAGGGTGATGAGCAGGTCGTCGGCGACGTAGTCCTTGCCGCCGGCCTTGCCCCGGCTCTTCACGCCCGCGAGCTCGACGGTGCTCTTGAAGATCCCCGCCAGCGCGTAGTAGTCGGTGGTCGGGACCGGGTCGAACTTGTGGTCGTGGCACCGCGCGCAGCTCGCGGTGAGCGCGAGGAAGGCGCGGCTCGTCACGTCCACCTGGTCGTCGATGCAGTCCATGAGGAACTGCTCGCTGTTCTTCTCGTTGAGATCCTTCACGCCCAGGGCGAGGAAGCCGGTCGCGATCGAGAGCTCGTCGCGCTGCTCGGGGGTCGTCGACGGCAGGAGGTCGCCCGCGACCTGCTCCCGGATGAACCGGTCGTAGGGCTTGTCCGCGTTGAACGACGCGATCACGTAGTCGCGGTAGCGCCACGCATTCGGATACGCGTAGTTGCGGGCGGAGCCGGTCGACTCGGCGTAGCGGACGACGTCGAGCCAGTGGCGGCCCCAGCGTTCGCCGAAGCCCCTGGACGCGAGGAGCCGGTCGACGACTTTCTCGAACGCGTCGGCGGACGCGTCCGCGACGAACGCCTGGATCTCCTCGGGCGCCGGCGGCAGGCCGGTGAGGTCGAACGAGACGCGACGGATGAGCGACGCGCGATCGGCGGGGGCGACGGACTTGAGGTTGGCCTCGTCGAGCTTCGCGAGAACGAAGCGGTCGATATCCAAGCCGGCGGCGGCCTTGCGGACGGGCTGCCATGCCCAGTGCTCCTTGCGCGCGCGCTCGTAGTCGGCCCCGCCGGCCGGGGCGGCGGGCCTGGCCGCCGAGTCCTTGGGCCACGGCGCTCCCGACTTGACCCAGGCCGCGAGGTCCGAGATCGCGGCGTCGGCGAGTTTCGCCTTCTGGGGCATCTGGAGGTCCTTGGTGGCCCAGCGCACGGCCTGGATGAGGCGGCTCTTGTCGGGCTGTCCGGGGACGAGGGCGGGGCCGGAGTCGCCGCCCTTGATCATGGCCTCGCGCGAATCCAGGAGGAGGCCGCCCTTGAGTTTCTGGGCCTGCGCGGAGTGGCACGAGTAGCAGTGGGTTGAGAGGATCGGGCGGACTTTCGACTCGAAGAAGGCGGTCTCGGCCTGGTCGCCGGGGATCGCGCCGGCAAGGCCTGGGCCGCCCAAGACGGCCAGCAGGAGGACCCACGCGGTTCGTGCCATGCGGTACCGCCTCCCCTCTATATGAGCTTGAACCCGCAGGAATGGAGCCGGTGGCGGTCGGATTTCTTTCGAAATCTTATCAAGGAGGGCCGGCCCTTCCCTCCCGCGGTCCCTGCCCCTAGAATGACGCCGTGATCCGCAAGATCGGTGCCGTGCTGGAGATGATCAAGGTCGGCGTACGCGAGTTTCTGAGCACATTGAGTGTTCCTGGAAGCACCGGAACCACTGGAATTAGGACACTTTAGGACAGTCCATGGAATGGCTGATCGACCCGCTCGTTCAACGCTCGATGGAACATCCCAACCCCTATTGTTCCGCCCCGAGACACCTGATAGAATCGATTTCGATGAGCGATCTGATTGTCAGCCAGCCCGGCGTCTTGGGTGGAAAACCGGTGATTCGTGGAACGCGAATCTCGGTGGCCTTCATCCTGCAATGCATGGCTTCCGGAATGACCGTGGAGGCCATCCTGACGCAATACCCGCACCTTTCGCGCGAGGGGATCCTGGCGGCCGTTGACTTCGCCGCCCGGGTGATGGAAGGCGAGTCGATCCAGCCCCTCCGAGCGGGCTAAATGTCCAGGATTCTCGCAGACGAGAACATCCCTCCCGCCCTCAGCGATGCGCTCCGAACGGCAAACCATGACGTTCAATCCATTCTTGGCCTCGGCCTGCAGGGATCATCGGATGAGGCCGTCCTCGAAGCTGCAAACCAAGATGATCGGATCCTCCTAACCGCCGACAAGGATTTCGGGCTGATCCTCGAACTCGGCCCGCTGGCGGGCAAAGGGCGAGTCATCCTCCTCCGCTACCAGATTCTCGACTGGAAGAAGATCGCTACGGAGCTCACGGCGGCCCTCGATGCAACTGGAGGGGAATTCGCAAAAGCTTCGGCTCTTCTGATTGTCGTTTCCGAGGGACAGTACCGGATTCGACGCTGGAAGGCGGGCTCCTAGATGAACCTGATCGGGAAGGTGAGTGCGACCTTCGAAATGATCAAGGTCCAGCACAGCGTCTTCGCGCTGCCGTGGGCCTTCGTCGCCGCGTTCTACGCGGCGGGCGGCGTGCCGCCGTGGTCCAAGATCGGCTGGATCCTCGTCGCCATGGTCGCCGCGCGGTCCGCCGCCATGGCGTTCAACCGCGCCGCCGACGCGAAGCTCGACGCCGAAAATCCCCGCACGCAGGGCCGCGCGATCCCCGCGGGAAAACTCACCGTCGGGTTCACCCTCTCCTTCGCGCTCGCCATGGTCGCCCTCCTCCTCCTCGCCGCCTGGAGGCTCAACCCGCTCTGCCTCAAGCTCTGCCCGATCGCCCTCGCCGTCACCCTCGGCTACTCGTTCACCAAGCGTTTCACCGCGCTCTGCCACTGGGCCCTCGGGCTTTCGCTTGCCGCCGCCCCCATCGGCGCTTGGCTCGCGGTCGCGCCGGAACGCGCGGGCGCGCCCCTCCCGTACCTCCTGGGAGCCGCCGTGATGTTCTGGATCGCCGGGGCCGACATCCTGTACGCCTGCGAGGACTTCGAGTTCGACCGCGCGAAGCGACTCCACTCGGTCCCCGCCGCGATCGGCATCCGCGCGGCGCTCGCCGTCTCCCTCGCCAGCCACGGGGTCGCGGTCGCCGCCCTCGTCGCCGTCGGGGTCGCCGCGAAGCTCGGCGTGATCTGGTACGCGACCGTCGGCGCCATCGCGCTCCTCCTCGCCTACGAGCACGCGATCGTCAAGCCGGGTGACCTCCGCCGTGTCAACCGCGCGTTCTTCCACGTGAACGCGGTCGTCAGCGGGGTGATCCTCGCGGGCGGGCTGCTCGACCTCTTCCTCAGGAGGTGACCGAGGCCAGGTATGCGCGGAGCCCCGCCTTCCACGGGCGCAGCTGGATCCCCGCGCCGAAGAGCTTGGAGCAGTCGAGCACCGAGTAGCGGGGACGGAGCGCCGCGCGGCCGCCCGTCCCGCGGCGGAGCGCCTTGATCTCCACCTTCTTCACCTTCAGGATCTCGTACGCCGCGTGCGCCACCTCGACCTGCGTAGCGTCGCCCTCCGAGGCCACGTGCCAGACGCCCGTCCTCTCCTTCTTCACCAGCTCGAGGACCGCGTCGACGAAGTCCGGCTGGTAGGTGGGCTGTCCGCGGTGGTCATCCGAGCCGAGGACGACCTCCTCCGTGTCCTTCCACGCCAGGAGATCCGTCACGTAGTTCCTCCCGTACGGCCCGAAGAGCCAGCCGGTGCGCACCACGAGGTGGTTGGGCGCGTGGCTCATCACCGAGAGCTCGGCCGCGAGCTTCGTGTCCCCGTAGATCGACAGCGGGTTGGGCGGATCCTCCTCGCGGTACGGCGTCTGCTTCGAGCCATCGAAGATCATGTCGCTCGAGGGATAGACCAGGAGCCCGCCCGTCTCCGCCACCGCCATCGCGAGGTGCTTGGCCCCGTCCCGGTTCGTCAGGTAGGCCTGCCACCGGTCGGTCTCGCAGGCGTCGATGTCCGAGAAGCAGGCGGCGTCGATCACGAGGTCGGCCTTGTGCTCGCGGACCACGTCGAAGACGTCGTTGCGGCGGGTGACGTCGAGCTCGAGGTGGCCGAGAGCCACGACCTCGCAGCGGCCCCGGAGGCGCTCGACGAAGGCCCGGCCCAGCCCGCCCGCCGCGCCCAGCACGAGCGCCTTCCGCGGTTCCGTCATGGGAGATGATCGGTCCAAGAGAGCCTATGAAGTCCGCCGCAGGGGCATCCTACCACACCCCGGCACGCCCGAAGCGACTTGTCCGGCCGAGGGGACAAGCCTATAATGGGCCCCGCTCCAGTACGATGAAAATCTATCTCCTCGGGCGGGGACACCGGCTCCACCAGATCCGCGACGCCCTGGGCCTCAGCAAGCTCAACGCCGTCACCATCGAGGACGAGCCGGCGGCGGTCGTGTTTCTTCCGCCCCAGCGCCCCATCTCGAGCGGCGACCTCATCATCGTCACGGAGTTCGAGGAAGCCCCCCTGAGGGCGATCCTGGACAACCTCCACCGGCAGGAGCTCCCCGCGAAGGTGATGGTCTTCACCTCGGTCTCCAGCCGCCCGCTCGTGCGCGACTACCCCGATTTTCTCTTCCGCGACGAGGGGCTGATCTACAAGAACGAGCTCCGCGAGCTCCAGCGCCGCGCCGCCGGCCAGCAGAAGGTAGAGGCGATCCAGAACCTCGCGCGCGGCTTCCCCTTCCTCACGCTCATCTGGGGGAACCCCGACCCCGACGCGATCGCCAGCTCCTTCGCCCTCCACGAGCTCGTCGCCCCCTTCGCCACGGAGTCGTCCATCGCCTACATGGGCGAGTTCACGCGCCCCGAAAACTCCGCGATGGTCAACATCATCAAGATCCCCATGAGGAAGTTCGCGCCGCCGATGCTGAAGCCCGGGACGATCGTCGCGACGGTCGACGCGCAGCCCTCGTTCTTCCACCTCGACGGCCAGCTGAAGTTCGACGTCGTGATCGACCATCACCCGCTCACCGACCTCGGCCAGCCGAAGTTCTCGGACGTGCGGCCGACCTACGGGTCGACCTCGACGATCTTCACCGAGTACTACCAGGCGGCGGGCATCCGCATGTCGAAGAAAATCGCGACCGCACTCTTCTACGGCCTGAAAGTGGACACGGGCAACCTGACGCGGAACGTGAGCGACGCCGACGTCGCGGCATTCCGCTACCTCCGGATGCGCACCGACGAGAACATGGTGCGGACGATCGAGCTCTCGCAGCTGCCGGTCGAGACGCTCGACTACTTCGCGATCGCGATCGCGAACAAGAAGATCTCGCGGGACACCGCGTTCGCCTTCCTGGGCACCATCCCGAACCCCGACATGTGCGTCCACGTGGCCGACTTCTTCATCAAGCTGACGGGGATCTCGTGGGTGGTGGTGGCGTGCCGCTCCAAGGAGAAGGTGGTGGCGGTCTTCCGCTCGGACGGCTTCCGCAAGCACGCCGGCAAGCTGGCCGAGCAGCTCTTCACGAACTACGGATCGGCGGGCGGCCACCGCACGATGGCGCGCGCCGAGCTCGAGCTGGGCCGCCTCGTCGCGGAGCTGCGCGAGCCGACCGACGTGGCGATCGAGGAGTGGCTGCTGCGGCGGCTCTCGACGGGGCTGAAATCCCTGTCGACGTTCGTGCAGGAGTGAAGGGGAAATCCCAAACCCCAAATCCCAATAAACTCCCAACTCTCAAACCCCAACCGGACTCGAAGATTCAGGGGGGATCGCTCTCGACGATTCGGACGTCGCCCTCCCACAGTTCCGCGGTCGCGCCTCGTAGTCCACCAGGAGGATCGCCGCGACCACCGCCAGCGTCCGGGCTGCATTCCGCCCCCGGGCCGGGACCCCGGCCCGGAGGTAGTCGACCGAAAGGATCACGGCCGTGGCAATGGCGGAAAGGAGCGCGCCCCATGCCAGGAAGCCGAGCTCCATCCCGCCCGCGAGAAGCGAGAAGAAGGAGACGAAGGCTCCATCCCCGAGAAGATGCATCCGGAGGGAAAAGGGCCTTGCGCCGGGCAGCATCCTGGCTGAATCGATGAAGCCGAGAGCAAAGATGAATGCCCAGGAGACGAGGATCGCGCGCCGACTCACGCGTCATTGGACGCCGAAATCCCGCCCTCTCAGGCGGCCGCGTTGGGAGTTGGACGTTGGGATTTCATTGGGATTTGGGGCTTTGGATTTTGGATTGGGGAGTTAGTAACTCGCCCTCACGTACTGCTTCCAGTGCTGGTCCAGGTCGGTCGTGTTCCAGCCCCAGACCGCCTTGAGGGCCTCCTCGATGTTCGCCCCCTTCTTGAGTGCGTGGCAGAGCTCCAGGAACTTGTCGTGGTGCTCGGCAAGAAGGTACTCGACCATGCTCCACGCCTTGACCGAGTCGGCCCCGTTGAAGTCCGCGAGGTTCGTGCACTTGAGGACCTTGTCGATGTTCGCATCCTTCCCCTCGCGCACCCACACCTTGACGATCACCGTCCAGTTGGCCGGGTCCTGGAGGTTCTTCGCCTCGCCCGAGCCGGGGCTCGTGCCCGCCAGGTCCACGCACGAGGAGGCCGCCGACTCCTTCATCAGCTTGGTGAAGTAGTAAGCCGTGCCCTCGTGGATCCAGTGATTCTTGCCGCCCACGAAGATCTCGGAGAGGGCCTGCGACACCGAGTGGACCACCCAGTCCTGCAGCGTCGGGATCGGCATCGCGCCCTGGAACAACTCCGCACGGCTGATCCCCATCAGGCCCGCCGACTTCCGGGCCAGGTCCTTCTGGGCCGGGCTCCCCTGGTCGAAAACGTCGACGTACCTCAGGTGCTGGGGTTTGTCCTTGAGGATGACGTGGTTCATCTTGTTGCCGCCGAAGAGGTCGGCGGTCTCGACGATGATCTTGTGATACATCGCGTAGGTGTGCTCCGCGTGCTGGAGGAGGTCCCCCATCTCGGCGTCCTTGAGGTGCGGGGACTCCATGAGAAAATGGGCGCTCTCGCGCTTGGAGTGCTTCTCCCCCATTCCCTTCTCGACCTCGGTCTGCTCCGCCGAGGCGGCGCCCGAGGGGGCCTTGCCGATCCCGTCCTTCATCTCCTTCCGAAGGTCGCGCTCGGACTTCGAGACCCAGATCCCCTTGGCATCCTTCTCGTAGCCAAGCTCCTTGCGCGCCACGGCGTTCGACGGGTCGTACTCGACCGCCTTCCGGAAGGCGTCCAGCGTCTCCTTCGCCATGGTGCTCTTGCGGCAGAAGAGCGCCAGGTCGCCCCAGAGGCGCGAGATGTCCTTCCCCGCCGAGTCCATCTTCTCGGTGTAGGCCTTGCGGACCTTGTCCGCCTCCGCGTCCTTCTTCTTGTTGACGTCGATCTTGGCGGTCGGGTCGTTCTCCCAGCCGCTGTCGCCCTTCTTGTAGCCGAGCTTCTTCCGCGCGCCCTCGTGGTCGGGATCGAACTCGACGACCTTGTTGTACTGTTCGCGGGCCCAGAGGTGCATCTGCGCGCCGCTCAGGTACTCACCGATGGAGAAATGCTTGGCGGCGCACGTCTTGGAGATCTGCGCCAGCCGCTGTTTGTACTCCTCCTCGGGCGTCGCCTGCGCCGCCTGGAGGAGGAGGACCGCCCACGCCCATCTCATAAGGCCTGCCCCCGAATGATCACTAATATTACACTCCCGCGGCGCCCTTTCCCCAACTGTTAAGTGACGAATCGGATTCCTCACTTAACACTTCGAGGTTAGATTTGCCGGGCCGCCCGGGGGTGTGCTATCATCCAACGCTTGTCTGACGAAATCCTCAAGCTGATCCACGAGGGACAGTACGACCCGGCGCTCCGCTCGGCCAAGCGCCAGTCGATCGACCTCCTCAAGCAGAACCAGCGGGCGGGTGCCGCCCGCGCGCTCGCCGCCGCCGGCCACGTCCTCTGCCTCCTCAACAGCCCCGCCAAGGCCAAGAGCTTCGCGCAGGAGGCGTACGACCTTTCGACCCGCGCGCAGGACTCGCTCTCCGCCGGCTACGCGCTCGCCGTGGGCGCGCTCGCCCAGCTCCGCCTGGCGGAGTTCGACCAGGCCGACGGGCTCATGGACCGCTCGCTCGAGGCCCTCGCCCGCCATCCCGACGAGGAGATCACCGCCTTCTCGCGCCTCGTCTCGGCGGAACTCTCCCTGACCAAGGACGACTTCGCGGAGGCGCGCGTCTTCGCCGAGGACGCGCTCGCATCCCCCGCGGCGCAGCGTTCCCCCTGGATCAAGGCCCGCGCCTGCCTCGTCAAGGCCATCTGCGAGGAGCGCGCCGAGAACCTCAACGGTGCGATCGAGATCCTCAACGAGGCCGAGCAGCACCTCAAGGCCCAGCCCGACGCCGAGACCTCGTGGCTCGTCAAGGCCGCCATGGCCAATGCCTGCCTGAAATCGAAGCGCGAGAAGGCGGCCGAAACCTACCGGAAGCAGGCCGGCGAGATCATCGAGCGACTCGCCTCCCTGATCCCCGACGAGGGCCGCGAGCGCTACCTCAAGAACCCCGCGATCCTCAACGCGCGGGGCATGGACTCCATGACCGGCAGCGGCATGTGGAAGGTGCCCGTCCAAATCGACCAGCCGCGCAAGGCCACGACCGAGATGGGCATCGGCAGCCTCCGCCCCGTTCTCGACGTCATCAAGAAGATCAACACCGAGCTCAACCTGCGCAAGCTCATCACCATGATCCTCGACACCGGCATCGAGTTCTGCAACGCCGAGCGCGGGACCATCGTGGTCTTCGAAGGCAACACCTTCAAGGTGGAACTCTCCCGCGATCGCGAGAAGCGCGAGCTCCGGAAGATCGAGATGGGCGTCTCCCGCACCGTCCTCAAGCTGGTCCGCGACACCGGCAAGCGCGTCATCGCCGAGGATGCCCGCCAGGACCCGTCGCTCCGGATCATCGACAGCGTCCAGGACCAGAGCCTGCTCTCGATCCTCTGCGTCCCGCTCCGCGTCAAGCAGCGCCTGATCGGCGCCGTCTACCTTGACAACCCCCGCGAGGTCGGCGCGTTCGGCCCGCGCGAGATCGAGATCGCGGAGATCCTCACCGACCACGCCGCCATCGCCATCGACAACGCGCTCCTCCACATCAAGTCGATCCACGACGGCCTGACCAACCTCTTCAACCACGCCCACTTCGAGAAGCGGCTCGAGAACGAGGTCGCCCGCGCCCGCCGCCACGGCCGGCCCTGCGGGCTCCTCATGATGGACGTCGACAATTTCAAGACGATCAACGACACGCTCGGCCACGACGCCGGGAACGAGGTCCTCAAGGGCGTCGCCCGGTCCCTCGCCACGACGCTCCGCGGCGGGGACCTCGTGGCGCGCATCCAGGAGCGCGACACGGCCCCCATCGTCGCGCGCTACGGGGGCGACGAGTTCGAGATCATCCTTCCCGAGACGCCCCGCGACGGCGTCCAGCGCGCCGGCGAGCGGATCCTCGAAGTCATCCGCGAGACCGACTTCAAGTACGGCGAGAAGAGCGTCCACCTCTCGCTCTCGATCGGCGGCGCGGTCTACCCCGACGACGCGGCCGACCACCGGGAGCTCCTCCTCAAGGCGGACGAGGCCCTCTACGCCGCGAAGCGCGCGGGAAAGAACCGCGTCGCCCTTGCGCCCCCAGCCCCCAAGCCGGTGTGACCGTGAACGACGACTCGCTTTTCGGCGCGATCTCCGTGCAGGAGGGGTTCGTCACCCAGCCGCAGCTCGACTCGTGCCTCCGCGAGCTCAACGGCCGCGCGCTCACCGACGTCCTGCGCGACCGCGGCCTCCTGACCGACTCGCAGATCCAGATCATCCGCGATATCGAGCGCATCCACATGGCCGAGGCGAAGGCAACCACCGAGTCGGAGGGCCTCCTCCGCCAGGACCGCTTCATGCTCCCCTGCACCGGCTGCGACACGTACTACCTCGTGCAGGGTTACGCCGAGGGCACGAAGTTCCTGTGCCGGAAGTGCCTCCGTGTCCTCACGATCGAACGGGACCCCGACGCGCCCCGGCCCCTCCCGGGCGGGGCGGTCGTCGGGCAGCGGCGCATCGGGCCGTACGAACTCTTCGGCGAGGCGGGCCGCGGATCGATGAGCGTGATCTACAAGGCGGTCGACACGCGCAGCGGCCGCACCGTGGCGCTCAAGGTCCTCAAGGAATCCGACCTCCCCTCGCCCAACCGGCTACGCCGGTTCCAGCAGGAGGCGCAGGCCGCGAGCCGCCTCTCCCACCCGAACATCGTCCCCGTCCACGAGGCCGGCGACATTGCCGGCACCTACTACATCGCGATGGACTTCGTCGAAGGCCTCACGCTCGACCGCGCGCTGGCCGGCGGCAAGATCCGCCTCCGCGAGTTCGTCGCCATCCTCGAAAAGGTCGCCCTCGCCGTCCACCACGCGCACCAGATGGGGATCGTCCACCGCGACCTCAAGCCCGCGAACATCCTCCTCGACGCCGCGGGCGAGCCGCACGTCACGGACTTCGGCCTCGCCAAGATGGACCACGCCGAGAAGGGGACCACCCACGCGGGCTCGGCGCTCGGCACACCCTTCTACATGTCCCCGGAGCAGGTCTCGGGCGACGTCCCGGGCACCGACGCGCGGAGCGACATCTACGCGCTGGGGGTCATCCTCTACGAGGCGCTCACCGGCCGCGTCCCCTATCCCGGCAGCTCCGTGATGGACGTCTACCGCGCGATCCTCGGGGGACCGCTCACGCCCCCGGTGAAGCTCAACCCGCGGACGCCGTCGGACCTCCAGGCCGTCTGCCTCAAGGCCCTCGAACGCGACAAGCGCCGGCGCTACGACTCGGCCCGCGACTTCGCGCTGGACCTGCGCCGGCACCTGGAGGGGAAGGCCGTGCTTGCTGAAGAAATCCCAAATCCAAAATCCCAATGAAATCACAAACCCCAAAACCCAAAGCCGCGCTGCTGACCGAGGCCCCTCATGCCCCTTAAGCCCGAAGAGAGCCTGATCGGCCGGACGTTTGAGAAGTGCCGCATCCTCGCCAAGCTCGGCACGGGCGGCATGGGCTCCGTGTACCTCGCCGAGCACTTCGGCCTGGGGCGGAAGGTCGCCCTCAAGATCCTCCCCATGGAGATGAGCCGCGACCCCGAGTACGTCGGGCGGTTCATGCGCGAGGCCACGACCGCCGGCCGGATGGAGCACCCGAACATCGTCCAGATCCACGACGTGGGCTACGCCGAGGGGCGCCACTTCATCGTCATGCAGTACGTCGACGGCGAGTCGCTCTCCACCATCGTCGACGAACTCGGCGCCATGGAGCCCCGCGACGCCGCGGCCGTCGGCGTGGGCATCCTCCGCGGCCTCCACCACGCCCACGAGCAGGGGATCGTCCACCGCGACGTGAAGCCCGACAACGTCCTCATCACGAAGGGGAACGAGCCGAAGCTCCTGGACTTCGGGCTCGCGATCGAGACGGAGGCATCGCTCCACATCACGCGGGACGGCATGGTCGTCGGCACGCCCTACTACCTCTCGCCGGAGCAGGCCCGCGGCCAGAAGGCGACGCCGATCTGCGACGTCTACGCGACGGGCGTCACGCTCTACTACCTCGTCACGGGGAAGCGGCCCTTCGTCGGCGCCACCGCGCTCGCCGTGCTCAACAAGCACATCCACGAGCAGGCCATCCCGCCGATCCAGCACAACAAGACGGTGCCCCGCGTCCTCAACGACATCATCCTCAAGATGATGGCCAAGAAGCCCGAGGTCCGCTACGTCACCGCGGGCGTCGCGGCCGACGCGCTCCAGGCGTGGCTCGACGGCCGTCCCGTCGACACGAAGATCCCGTTCCGCGCGGGCGAATTCGTCGACCGGTTCCTCCGACTCCCGCTGAAGCTCCGGATCGCCGCGGGCGCCGGGGCCGGCGCGCTGCTTCTCCTCCTCGTGCTGGCCCTCGTTCCGGGGAAGAAGCCGGCGGACGTCACCCGGGCCGGGCCGACGGTCGCGCCCGCCGACTCGACCGACAGCCGGCTGTTCGCGGAAGCCCTGGAGTACGAGTCGGGCCGGAAGGGCGACCTGGCGGCCTGGGAGGGGATCCTCGAAAAATACCGGGCGGTCGTCCGCGCCGTGACGTCGGCGGAGGTGAAGCAGAAGGCCGAGGCGGAGCTCGCGCGCTTCTCGAACCAGGCGGAGCGGGTGGCGGAGTCGGAGCTCGCGAAGCTCCGGAACGATCCCGACCCCGCGATCCGCGCGAAGGAACTCCCGAAGTTCCCCGCGCCCCTCCTGTCCCTCACCGCGGCGGGCGCGAAGGTGCGCGAGGAAATGGCCCGGATCCCCCACCTCCTCGAGCGCAAGTTCGACGACGAGGACGCGAAGGCGGTGGGCCTCGCCGCTTCGGGCCGCTTCCGGGACGCGCGCGACCTCGCCGCCGCCATGCGCGGCTACGCGCCCCCGACGCGCCGCGACCGGCTGGAGAAGATCGGGGTCGAGCTCGACCGCCTCGAACGCGAGTTCAGCGACCCGCTCGTCCAGGCCTACGCGCCCGTCCACGAGACGTTCGAGCGGCGGCTCACCAAGCGCGTCGGCAAGGAGGCGTGGGACGCCGTGGTCGCGTTCCTCCGCGCGCCGCGCGACGCGGCGGAGAACGACCGCCTTCGCGTCGCGGGCGTGAACTACGACCGCCTCCTCGCGGTCCGGCCCGAGGCCGGCTATCCCGTCGAGCTGCTCAACGACGCGCGATTCTCGCTGGCCGACGCGCTCCAGAAGGGGGACGACCGCGTGGCCTTCGTCGTCCTCGCGGACCTCCTGGACGCGCTCGACCTCGCGTGGCTCTTCAACCGGACGGGCGTGGGCCTGGGCGCGCTCGACCAGTCGAAGAAGGAGATCACGCTCGCCTCGTTCAACGCCGCCGGCCGCATCACCGTGGGGCCGCCCCACGGGGTCAACTTCATCCCCCGCTCGGGGACCGAGAGGAAGATCGTGATCGGCGACCTCCGCGCGATCGACCTCGTGATGCTCGCGGCCGCGGCGGAGGACCAGACGGTCGAGTCCGCCCACCAGGCCAACGCGATGCTCTCCCGCGCCGCGGGCGCGGCGTGGCTCTACTCCGACGGGCCCGAGCACGTGGCCGAGGCGGTCCGCTGGTTCTCGCGCGCCGCCGAACTCCGCGCGCCCGGCCCGGCCTTCCGCCTCGAGAAGCTCCGCGAGCTCGGGAAGCGCGAGGCGCGCGACCGGCTGTCGAAGGCCCGGGCCGACGCGGGGGCCGGGAAATTCGACGCCGCGCGGCGCGCGATGGCCGGGCTCGAGTCGACCTGGTCCTTCGACGCGGGGATGAAGGGCGAGATCGGGAAGGCGGTCGCGGAGCTGCTCGCCTCCGAAATGCCCCGCGCCTCCGACGGCCGCGATTACGCCCGCGTCAAGTCGCTCGCGCGCGAGCTCCGCGCCGGGTACGCGGGGCTCTTCGACGAGCCGGCGGCGCTCAAGGCGTACGCCCACGCCCTGCGCTCGTCGGGATACTGGGAGTTCGTCCCGACCGACCTGTCGAAGGCCGACGCCTGGACGTGGGAGGCCCGGGCGACCGGCGCGCCCGCCCCGGCCAAGGATGAAGGCGCGGCGACCGGCCTGCGCTTCCCCTCCGGCGTGGCGCTCGTAACCGTGGCGCCGGCGCGGAGCAAGGGGAAGAGCGGCCTCTCCATCCAGCTCCGCGTGGCCGACCCGAAGCGGCCCTTCTCCTGCGGGATCCGCTTCGACGCCTCGGACGCCGACGGGCGTCACAAGCTCCTCGCCTACGAGTTCCCCGGCCGCGTGGCGCTCTACCAGGTCGAGGGCGGAAACCGGAAGGAGCTCAAGGCCGCGGCGCTCGACCCGAAGCCCGCGACGGGGCAGTGGCTCGACCTGTCCTTCATGGCCGAGGGGGGCGACCTGGTCTGCACGGTCAACCAGCAGCCGCTCTTCTGGATTCCCGGGACCGTGCCTGCCGACCGCTCGATCCAGCTCGTCTCCGACTCCGACGTCAACATCCGCCAGGTGAACCTGCGGAAGTGAACGGCGGTTTCGTCACCCCTTCTTCCGGCTCAGCCACTGGCCCAGCAGGAAGAGGAGCCCGCCGGGAGGAACATAGAGGACGTAGACCTTCTCGGAATTGAGCGACACGCCCAGAAGGATGCCGATCCCGACGACGCAGATGCCCAGTCCCATGAGGAACCGGCCGATGGTGTGCTGGATGGGGACCTCGACTACTTTACTTTTTTACTTTCTACTTCTCTTCCTTCTTCTCGCCGTCCGGCTTCTTATCCTCGGGCTTCGGAGCCTCGGCCTTCTTCTCGTCCGTCTTCGGGGCCTCGCCTTTCTTGATCTCCCCGGGCTCCGTATCATCGCCCGCGCCCTTCTTCATGTTCTTCTTGACGAACGCGTCGTCCACCTTGCCCGCGCCCTTGCACCAGTCGCACTTCTTCGTGCCCTCGCAGATCGGGCAGACCTTCTTGCCCTTGCAGTTGGGGCACTCCTTCCCCTGGCCCTGGAGGATCAGGTCGCCCTTCCCGCGGCAGTTGTAGCAGACCCACTGGCCGGTCGCGGCGTCGCGCTCCTGATCCATGTTCACGCACGCGGTGCAGACGCCCGTGCCCTTGCACGAGCCGCAGGTGAGCTCCTTGGGCCAGGTGAAGAGCAGCCCTTCGCACGTCTTCCGCTGCGAACACTTGTTAAGGCCGAACGCCAGCTCCGCGCCGCAGTTGGGGCAGAACGATTCGTACTCGCGCACGAATTTCGCCTTCTGGACGGACGTGTTGGGCGTGGAGCCGCGGAACTTGACGACGCCTTCCTGCTTGCCGCCGCCGCACGCCGCGAGCGACGCCGCCGCCAACACCACCAGCGCGGTTCCGAGCCTCATGGGAAATCCTCCTAGAGCCCCCTCACTATATAGAGGCGGAGCCTGTCTTACAATATTCTATGACGTTCCGGGCGGGCGAAGTCCTGCGACGATCTGTCGGAGCAGTCGCTCCATCCGCCCCCGGGCCTTCGCGGAGGTCTCCAGCACCTCCTCGTGCGACACCGGGCGCTTCGCCCCGCCTCCGCCGGGCCTTCGGCGGGCATGCATTCCCGCCCCGAAATTCGTGACGAGCGAGATCCCCAGGACGCGCACGCCCGCCTCGCGCGCCGCGATCGTCTCGGGCACCGTCGACATGCCCACCGCGTCGGCGCCCAGCGCGCGGAGCATCCGGATCTCCGCGGGCGTCTCGTACGACGGGCCCGGCATTGCGGCGTAGACCCCCTCCCGCAGGCGGATCCGGACGCGGCGGGCCGCCGATCGCGCAATCGCGCGGAGCGCGGGATCGTAGGCCTCCGTGAGATCCACGAACCGCGGCCCTCCCCGGAGCGGGTGGACGCCCATGAGGTTCAGGTGGTCCCGGATCAGCATGAGGTCGCCCGGGCGGTACGCGCGGTTCACGGCGCCCGCGGCGTTCGTGACCACCAGCGTGCGGACGCCCAGCCGCGCAAGGACCCGCACGGGGCGGATGACCTCGTCCATCGAGCGCCCCTCGTAGTAGTGCGCGCGGCCGCTGAGGACCACCGCGCGACCCGACGCGGCGAGCAGCCCGGCGTGGCCCGCCACTCCCGGCCGCGGGAAGCCGGGGATCGCCGCGTAGGGGATCCGGTCCGCGACGGGACCGAGATCGAGATCGCCCATGCCCGACCCCAGGATGATGGCGACCTGCGGCGAGGCGGAAAGGCGCGAGCGGAGAAATGAAGCGGCACGCCGGATGAGGGCGTCTTCGCCCATCAGGTGACAACCGCGAACATCACGCCCTCAAACACGAGCTTGCCGTTGACGACCGCCTGGCTGTCGCACTTGAGACCGCGCCGGGACATCTCCTTGAGCTTCGAGACGATGAAGACGCGGTCGCCGGGCCGGACGGCGCCCCGGAAGCGGACGCCGTCGATCCCCGCGAAGACGACCAGCCGGTCGCGGATCTCCGGCATGAGGCGCTTGTAGGCCACGAGCGAGACCTGCGCGGCCGCCTCGACCAGGACGACGCCCGGCAGGATCGGGTTGCCCGGGAAGTGGCCCGACGCCCAGAACTCGTCCTTGCGGACGTCCTTCCAGCCGCCGACCGTGTAGGTCTTGTCGTCGAGGTGGAAGATGCCGTCGACGAGGGCCAGCGCGTCGCGGTGAGGCAGGACTTCCGCGATCGCGGCGCGGTCGAAAAGCGGGTGCTCGATCGAGAACGTCGCCGGGTCGAGGAGAAGCTCGGCGGGCATGGGCGCGATTCTATAGAAGAATCGCCTTATTGAGCCATTGAATATTGAGCTATCGACCGACGCTTCAATCCTGCTGCTTGTCCTCGTCGTCCTTCTTCTTCGGCTTGGCCTTCGGCTTCTCCTCGTCCTTCTTCGGGTCGGCCTTCGGGTCGGCTTTCGGCTCGCCCTTCCGGAACTCGAACTTGAAATCCTCGCCGCCCTTGAACTTCGGCATCTGCTCCATCCACTTCCTGAATTCCTCGGGCATCACGCCGGGGAGCTTCTCGAAGTCAAAGGAACGCGGGATCACCTTGTGGAGCTCGCGGAGCCGCGGCATCTCGCCGTCGAGCCGCTTCTCGAGGGACTCGACCCGCTTGAGGACCTCTCTCAGGAGATCCTCGACGCCGCGGGGCTCCTTCTTTTCCTGGGGGTCGCCCTTCTTCTCGAGCAGCCGCTCCCTCGCCGCCTTGAATTCCTTCTCGAGGCGCCCGCGCTCCTGGTCGAACTTCTCCGCCAGCCCCTTCATCGTGCGGTCGAACTCGCGCTTGAGGTTCTCGAGCCGCTTGTCGGGCTCATCCTGCCCGAACGCCGCCGCCGCCCCCGCGACGAGGCAGATCGCCGCCATCAACGTCCGCTTCATGCTCGCTCCTTCACCATCATCATCACGCCGCCATTAGTATACGGACGGGAGGGAAAGTTCGGCAGCTCCGCGAATCGGGATCACACCCCGTACCGGGCCTTGATCTCGTCCACGAACCGCTGCCGCGGAAGGGCCCCCACGATGCGGGCGACCTCCTGGCCGTCCTTGAAAAAAATGACGGTGGGGATGGACATGACGCCGAGCGCGCCGGCCACCTCCTGGCCCCGGTCGACATCCATCGCCACGATCTTGACCTTGCCCGCGTAGTCCTTCTCCAGCTGCTCCACCACGGGAGTCAGTCGAACGCAGCTGGGTCACCACTCCGCCCAGAAGTCCACGACGGCGTTGGGCGCCTTGAGGACCTCGGCGTCGAAGTTCTGGTCGTTGACGGCCGCGAGACTGGACACGGTACCTCCTTAGATCCCGATCTTCTTCCGGATCTCGTCGACGAGCTTCTCCTTGCGGGCGGGGCCGACGAGGCGGCCGACTTCCTTGCCGCCTTTGTAGAGGAGGACGGTGGGCAGGCCGTAGATGCCGAGCGCGGCGGCGGTCTCGCCAGTGTCGTCAATGTTCGCGCCCAGGACGCGGACCCGGCCCTCGTACTCCTTCGCGAGCTGCTCCACCACGGGAGCGAGGACGGTGCAGCCGCCTCAGCCCTCGCTCCAGAAATCCACGAGCGCGGCGGGCGCGCCCTCGACCTCGGTCTTCCAGCTTGCATCAGTCACGGGGGGCAGGTTGGCCATGGGCGGGTTCTCCTTTGTCTTTGTCCTGAAACGCGCGGGCGGGCCGGGGTCATCCCTACGGCTTCGTCGTCCCGTTACCCTGCGCGGGCGCTCCGTCGAGGCCCCTTTTGAGGAATTCGACAAACTTCTCGACCGAGGGCCGGCCGCCGATCCGCGCGACCTCCTTCCCGTCGGTTGTGTAGAGGACATAGAGCGGGAGCGCAGGGCCGAAGGTCTCCTCGAGAAACCGGTTGTTCTCCTCGTCCATCTTCCGGCTCTTGGGGCCTTTGCGGTCGGTCCAGAGCTCACCCACGACGTACTGCTTCAGCAGTTCGGTCACCTTCGGATCCACCAGAATCGTCCCGCGATTCGCCAGGCAGTTGCTTCAGGTCAGGCCGGTGAACTCGATGAAGAGCGGCCTTCCCTGCTTCCTTGCCTCCTCGAGCGCCGCCGGGAACGAGGTGCCGTGGATCGCCGGCGGCGGGACGATGGTCTCCATGAGGCCGAGCGGCTTCCCGGAGAATCCGTAGGCGAAGAAGCCGCCGATCCCGAAGAAGACGGCCGCACACCCGATGCGGGCCGCCGAGGGGCGCGACCGGAGGAAGTTCAGGAGATAGAATCCGACGATCCCGCAGGCGCCGGCGTATCCCGCCAGGACCACCGCGCGCGTGATGACCCCGATCTCCCAGGTCTGGTCGGCCTTGGACAGGTAGAAGATCGCGAGCGCGAGCTCGATGAACGCCATCGACGTCTTGACCGCGCCCAGCCAGCCGCCGCTCTTCGGGACCTCCTTGATCGCTCCCGGAAAGAGGCCCATCAGGAAGAAAGGCAGCGCCATGGTCGCCGAGTAGGCGAGCATCGCCATCACCGCCGCGAGCCGGTGCTCCCCCGCGGCGAGGCTCAGGATGGTCGCGGCGATGGGGATCGTGCACGTGAAGGTCACGACCGCGAAGAGGAGTCCGAGGATGAACGCGCCGCCCGCGCCCTTCCGCTGCCCGCCGATCAACGCCTGCCCGAGCCCGAAGGGCAGCTTGATCTCGTACCAGCCGAAGAGCGAGCCGGTGAACCAGATGAAGAGGAGGCCCACCACGATGTTGACCCACGGATTGGCGGCGAAGACGCGCGCGCCACTCGGCCCCAGCACCAGGGTCAGGATGAATCCCACCCCCGTGAACGTGATGATGATCCCGAGGGAGTACAGGGTCGACAGCACCAATCCGTGCGAGCGCGAGCCCGCGGCCTGCTTGACGAAATAGGTGAGCGTGATCGGGATGAGCGGATAGGTGCAGGGCATGACGAGCGAGATGAGGCCCCCCAGCACCCCAAGCAGCATGAGCCCGAAAAATCCCCGCTGCGCGTACTCCGGGTCCTCGACCGCCGCCGGCTTGACCACGCCCTCCAGCACGTTCAGCGGGATTGAAAAGGGCACTTCCCCCTTGATGCAGACCCCTTCCCTTTCGCAGATCTGGTAGGTGACCTTCCCTTTCAGTTCGAACGCGCCGGGCTTCGCCCCCGGCTTCAGCCGGAGGGGCACGGTCATGACGACCTTGTCCTCGTAGAACTCGTACTCCTTGCCTTCCTCGTCCTTGTGCAGGATCCCCTTGGGCTGATCCACCCTTCCCACGCGCTCGGCCCCCTCGAGGACGAAGTTCGTCGGGATCCCCGTCACCTGCTCCTTGTCCGCGGGGTAGATGTGCCACGTCGGCGTCATGGAGAGCTCGAACGCGACCTTGACCGTCTCGCCGACTTTGACGTCGCTCTTCTCCGGCCTGATCGAGTCGATCCTGACGGAAGCCCTCGGAGGCTTGGCGGGTTTCGCCTGGACCGCCGGCGCGTCCCCAGCGGCCGCGACCTTGAACGAGAACGGCGTCTCGTTGTCCACGCACAGATTCTCGTCGCAGATCTGGTAGACGAGCCTGCCCGCGATCGTCACCGGCCCCGGCTTTGTCCCCGCGGGGAGGCGGAGCGGAACGCGCACGCTGATCTTTCCCTCGAGGATTTCGTAGTCGCCGAGAACCTTGTCCTTGTGGATCTTCGCGGCCGGCTCTTCGATGGGGCCGGCGATCTCCGCGCCTTCGAAGCGGAAGACCGGCGCCAGCCCTGCGGACTTCCGGCCGAACGGGTAGATGTGATACTTGTCCTGGATCTGAAGATCGAACGTCGCTGAGAAGGTCTCGCCCGGCTTCATTTCGGGGCTGCCGGGGGTGACCGCGGTGATCGCGACCGTGGGCTTGTCGGGGGCGCCCACCTTGAACGGCTTGTCCTGGGCGGGGGCGAGGAGTGCGGCGAGGAGTGCGGCGAGGAGGGTGGAGAAGAGGAGCATCATTTTATTATAGGAAACAGGCGGGCTCTCTCCTATATTCTCCCGAAGCGAGTCGTTCGACTCGCGTTCTTGGGATCGCTCGCCCACGACAGGCCAAGGAGAACCGCGATGGCCAAGCAGGTGGTGATGGAGACGACGAAGGGGACGATCACGATCGAGCTCTTCGACCAGGAGGCGCCGAACACGGTGGCCCACTTCGAGAAGCTCGCGGCGAAGGGCTTCTACGATGGCATCAAGTTCCACCGCGTGATCGCGGACTTCATGATCCAGGGCGGCGACCCGACCGGGACCGGCATGGGCGGCTCGGGGGAGGAGATCGAGTGCGAGATCCATCCCTCGCGGAAGCACGCGAAGGGCTCGCTCTCGATGGCCCACAAGGGGCAGTGCAAGCACGACGGAAAGACCGGCAAGAAGATCACCGGCCGCTGCACCGGCGGCTCGCAGTTCTTCATCACGCACGTTCCGACGTCCCACCTCGACGGCGTCCACACCGTTTTCGGCCAGGTGACGACCGGCCAGGACGTGGTCGACAAGATCCAGCAGGGCGACAAGATGACGAAGGTGACGGTCCGCGCGGTCGCGAAGAAGTAGGCGCGCCACCCCGCCCTCCCGATCCCGGCCCCCGGGGATCTGAAAGTGAGCAAGCATTTACTTTCCTTTCCACGCGACGGCGGGCGGGGCGTAGGATAGGACGAGGAAAGAGCCATGGCCCGGCTGCCCCAGGAGGAACGGATCGAGCGGATCGTCCAGGCGGCGACCCGCGCGATCGCCCGCACCGGCTTTCGGGGCACGCGGAGCCGCGACCTCGCCCGGGAGGCGGGCGTGAGCGAAGGCCTCCTGTTCAAGTACTTCCCCGACAAGCGCGCGCTCCAGAAGGCCATCCTCGAGGACCGGCTCCGCCGCGCGGGACCGCTCCTCACGCCGGACATGAGCCGGATGCCCCCCCGGGAGGTGCTTCGCACGGTCGCGCAGGCGGTCATCGACCGGGCGGACCAGGACCCCGCCTTCATGAGGATCCTCCTCTACTCGGGCCTCGAGAAGGAGCCGCTCGCCGGCATGCTCTTCAAGCGTCGCTACTCCCAGGGGATTGGCCGCCTGGCCCGGCTGATCCGCGCGTGGATCAAGCGCGGCCAGGTCCGTCGCCGGATCGACCCCAAGCTCGCCGCCTGGTCGTTCGTCGCCGGAGTCTACCAACTCATGATCTCGAAACACATCTTCGGCGTCGGCGACATGATGAGCCGCGGGGGAGACATGGCGACAAAGATCGCCGACTTCTACCTCGAGGGCCTCACGCCATGAAGACCGTCTTTCCGTAGCGAGGCTTGCATGACGACATCGACACACCCAGGCACGCCGGACCCGGCCCGGCCCGTCGTTTCCGGGGCGTCTCCCGGAGACGGGTCCAGCCCCCGGGGATCCGGGACGTGGATCGTGGTGCTCGTTCTCGCGCTGGCCGCCGGCGGAGGAGGCTGGGCGTACTGGCGATTCGGGGAGCACCCGGCAGGAACCGCCGTCTCCGCCAAGCCCCCGGCGCGATCCATGCCCGTCAAGACCGCGATCGTCCGCAAAGGCGACCTGAAGCTCTACCTGACCGGCCTGGGGACTGTTACGCCGCTCAACACGGTGACGCTCCGGAGTCGCGTCGACGGCCAGATCATCAAGGCGGCCTTCACCGAAGGACAGCTCGTCAAGGAAGGAGACCTGCTCATCGAAATCGATCCCCGCCCCTTCGAGGTCCTGCTCTCCCAGGCGGAGGCACAGCAGGCCAAGGACCAGGCCCTCCTCAAGAATGCCCGGATCGATCTCGATCGCTACCAGCAGGCCAAGAACGCCGTCTCCGCGCAACAGCTGGCCACCCAGGAGGCGACCGTGACCCAGGCGGAAGCCGCGATCCGCGCCGACCAGGCACAGATGGAAAATGCGAAGTTGCAGCTCGTCTACAGCCGGATCGCCTCCCCCATCCCGGGCCGGATCGGGCTCCGGCTGGTCGACTCGGGGAACATGGTCCGCGCGAACGACGCAACGGGACTGGCCGTGATCACGCAGACGCGGCCGATCTCGGTCGTCTTCAGCCTGCCCGAGGAGTCGATCCGACCGCTCCTGGCGACGATCCGGTCCGGATCCGATTTCCCCGTCGAAGCGTACGACCGCGACCTGAAGTCCGTGCTGGCCACCGGCACCCTCCTCGCCCTGGACAACCAAGTCGACCCGGCCACCGGCACGATCCGGATCAAGGCCGTCTTCCCCAATGAGAAGGAGACCTTGTTCCCCAACCAGTTCGTCAATGCCCGTCTCCAGGCGACCATCCTCAAGGATGCCGTGATCGTTCCGACGGCCGCGCTCCAGCGGAACCCGCAGTCGACAATCGTGTACGTGGTGACCGTGGAACGCCCCGCGTCCAGCTCCACATCGGCCGGTGCGGGGAGTACCGGCGCGGCCCCGGCCGAGCGACCCAAGGGTGGAAAGCCCAAGGACGAAGCCCCCCCGGTCGAGGGCAAGATCGAAATCAGGAGCGTCATCACGGGCCCCTCGGAAGGGGAGGAGACGGTGGTGGAAAGCGGCCTGGTTCCCGGCGAGATCGTGGTCACGGACGGCGTCGAGAAGCTGGAGAAGGACACCCGGGTGCGGGTCGTGGTCCCGGCGGCCCTGGAGCGGCCCGCGAAAGGAAGCCCGTGAATCCTTCCCGGCCCTTCATCCTCCGACCGGTCGCCACGTCCCTCTTCATGGCGGCGCTGCTCCTGGTCGGGGCGCTCGCCTACAAGATGCTCCCGGTCTCGGCGCTCCCCCAGGTGGACTACCCCACCATCGAAATCCTCACGTTCTACCCGGGTGCCAGCCCCGAGGTGATGGCGTCGTCCGTCACTTCGCCGCTCGAACGGCAATTCGGCCAGCTCCCCGGCCTCAACCAGATGACCTCGACCAGTTCGCAGGGGAGTTCGGTCATCACGCTCCAGTTCACGCTCGACCTTAACATCGACGTCGCCGAGCAGGAAGTCCAGGCCGCCATCAACGCCGCCGGCACGTTCCTGCCCCGCGATCTTCCCAATCCCCCGATCTACAGCAAGACCAATCCCGCGGATGCCCCGATCCTGACGCTGGGCCTGACCTCCCCCACGCTGCCCCTCTCCAAGGTCGAGGATCTCGCGGACACGCGCCTCGCGCAGAAGATCTCGCAGCTGCCGGGAGTGGGACTCGTGAGCATCAGCGGGGGGCAGAAGCCCGCGGTGCGGGTCCAGGCCAATCCGACCGCGCTCGCGGGATACGGGCTCACCCTCGAGGACATCCGGGCCGCGATCGCGCAATCGAACGTCAACCAGGCCAAGGGCAGCCTGGACGGGCCGCGGCTGGCCTACACGATCGGCGCCAACGACCAGCTGCTTTCGAGCGACCAGTATCGTCCGCTCGTCGTCGCCTATCGCAAGGGCGCGCCGATTCTCCTCTCGGACGTCGCGGGCGTGACGGACGCCGCCGAGAATGTGAAGCTGGCCGCCTGGATGAACGCCGCGCCCGCCGTCATCCTCAACATCCAGCGGCAGCCGGGCGCGAACATCATCGAGGTCGCCGACCGCATCAAGAAGCTCCTCCCCAAGCTCCGGAGTTCGCTGCCCGCCTCCGTCTCGGTCTCCATCCTCACGGACCGCACCGTCACCATTCGAGCCTCCGTCGAGGACGTCCAGTTCGAGCTCATGCTGACTGTCGCGCTGGTCGTCATGGTCATCTTCATGTTCCTCAGGAACCTCGCGGCCACCGTGATCCCGAGCGTGGCTGTCCCCCTCTCGCTGGTGGGCACCTTCGGCGCGATGTACCTGCTGGGCTACAGCCTCAACAACCTGACGCTCATGGCCCTCACGATCTCGACGGGGTTCGTGGTGGACGATGCGATCGTCATGATCGAGAACATCTCCCGCTACGTCGAGGAGGGCGACTCGCCGATGGAAGCGACGCTCAAGGGATCCGCGCAGATCGGGTTCACGATCGTCTCGCTCTCGATCTCGCTCATCGCGGTCCTGATCCCGCTGCTCTTCATGGGGGACATCGTGGGCCGGCTCTTCCGCGAGTTCGCGGTGACCCTGTCGGTCACCATCGTGCTCTCGGCCATCGTCTCCCTCACGCTCACGCCCATGATGTGTGCGCGGCTCCTCCGCCACCGGCCGCAGGCGCAGCAGGGCCGGCTCTATCGCGCCTCCGAGCGGGCGTTCCAGGGGATGATCGCGTTTTACGGCAGGACCCTCCGCTGGATCCTCGGCCACCAGGCCGCGACCCTCGGGGTGGCCGTCGCGACGCTCGTCCTCACCGTGTACCTTTTCGTCATCATCCCCAAGGGGTTCTTTCCCGTGCAGGACACGGGCGTGATCCTCGGCGTCTCCGAAGCCCCGCAGGACATCTCCTTTGCGTCCATGGCGACCCGCCAGCAGGAGCTGGCCAGGATCATCCTCCAGGATCCGGCCGTGGAGAGCCTCTCGTCGTTCATCGGGATCGACGGCACCAACACGACCGTGAACAGCGGCCGGATCCAGATCAACCTGAAACCTCTCGAAGAGCGCCGGACCGGGGCCTCGGACATCATCCGGCGTCTCCAGCCCGCACTGGCGGGGGTCGCGGGGATCGAGCTCTTCCTCCAGCCGGTCCAGGACCTCACCGTGGAAAACCGCGTGACCCGGACCCAGTTCCAGTACAGCCTGGAGGACCCCGATTCCAAGGAACTCGCCCACTGGGTCCCCCTCTTCGTCGAGAAACTTCGCGCGATTCCGGAATTGCGCGACGTGGCCAGCGACCAGCAGAACCAGGGGAAGCAGCTCCGGCTCGTGATCGACCGCGACACCGCCTCGCGCTTCGGGATCACGCCCCAGGTGATCGACGACGCCCTCTACGACGCCTTCGGGCAACGGCAGATCTCGACGATGTTCACCCAGCTCAACCAGTACCACGTCGTGCTCGAGGTGACGCCGGGGTTCCAGGAAAGTCCCCGGGACCTCCAGAGCATCTACGTCCGGTCGGCCTCGGGAGGACAGGTGCCGCTGGGCGCCCTCACCCGCATCGAGGAAATTTCGGCGCCGCTCGCCATCAACCACCAGGGCCAGTTCCCCGCCGTGACGGTCTCCTTCAACCTCGCTCCGGGCGCGTCTCTCGGCGACGCCGTCGAGGCCATCGAACGCGCGCGAAGGGAGCTGGACCTCCCGATGAGCATCCATACTGGATTCGAGGGAACCGCGGCGGCCTTCCAGGCGGGCCTGAAGAACGAATGGTTCCTGATCCTCGCGGCGCTGGCGACGGTCTACATCGTCCTGGGAGTGCTCTACGAGAGCTACATCCATCCGATCACGATCCTCTCCACGCTTCCCTCCGCCGGGGTGGGAGCGCTCCTCGCGCTCATGATCACGGGCCATGACTTCAGCGTGATCGCCCTGATCGGCATCATCCTGCTCCTGGGGATCGTGAAGAAGAACGCCATCATGATGATCGACTTCGCTCTCGACGCCGAGCGGAAGGAGGGAAAGAAGCCCGAGGAGGCGATCTACCAGGCCTGTCTCCTCCGCCTCCGTCCCATCCTGATGACCACGATGGCCGCGCTGCTGGGTGCCGTCCCGCTCGCCCTGGGTTCGGGAACCGGATCGGAGCTTCGCCGCCCGCTCGGGATCACGATGATCGGGGGCCTTGTCCTGAGCCAGGTCCTGACGCTCTACACCACCCCGGTGATCTACCTGGCCTTCGACCGGCTCGCCCGCCGGTTCCGCCGGCCGTCTCCCACCGACGTGAATCCGCACGCGGCGGGGAATCCATGAGCCTGTCATCCCCGTTCATCCATCGGCCCGTGGGAACCACGCTTCTCACGATCGCGCTGGCGCTGGCCGGCGCCCTCGCGTACCAGTTCCTGCCGGTCTCCCCGCTTCCCCAGGTCGAGTTCCCGACGATCCAGGTCTCGTCCTCCCTTCCGGGTGCGAGTCCCGAGACCATGGCCTCGTCCGTGGCCACGCCGCTCGAACGCCAGTTCGGCCGGATCGCCGGCGTCACGGAGATGACGTCGAACAGCTCGCTGGGCTCGACGATGATCGTGCTCCAGTTCGACCTCAGCCGAAACATCGATGCCGCCGCCCGCGACGTCCAGGCAGCGATCAACGCCGCCCGCGGACAGCTCCCGGCCAATCTTCCCAACAATCCGACCTACCGGAAGGTGAACCCCGCCGACGCCCCGATCCTCATCCTCGCGCTGACCTCCGAGACCTACGGCGTCGCCCGGATGTACGACGCGGCCTCTTCCATCCTCCAGCAGAAACTCTCGCAGCTCCGCGGGGTCGGCCAGGTCCTGGTCGGCGGCGGATCCCTCCCCGCGGTCCGGGTGGACGTCAATCCCGGCGTGCTGAACCATCTTGGGTTGGGACTCGAGGATGTCCGATCGACTCTGGCGAACGCGAATACCAACCGGCCCAAGGGGGAGATCTCCGGGGAACGCTTCACCCGGCCTCTCGCGACGACCGACCAGCTCTTCAAGGCGGGCGAGTACCGGTCTCTCATCGTGGCCTACGTGAACGGCGCTCCCATCCGCCTTTCCGACGTGGCTTCCGTCGAGGACTCGGTAGAGGACATCCGGACGGCGGGCCTGGCCAACGGGAAACATGCGGTCCTCCTGATCATCTGGCGCCAGCCCGGAGCGAACATCATCGACACCGTGGACCGCGTCCGGGGCGCCCTTCCCCAGCTTAAGGCCGAGATCCCCGCGGGGATCGGCCTGGCCGTGGTGCTCGACCGGACGGTGACGATCCGCGACTCCGTGCGCGACGTGCAGTGGACGCTCGTCCTCTCGATTGGCCTGGTGATCCTGGTCGTCTTCCTCTTCCTCAGGAGCGTCCGGACCACGATCATCCCCAGCGTCGCGGTCCCGGTCTCCCTCATCGGCACGTTCGGCGTCATGTACCTGGCGGGCTACAGTATCGACAACCTCTCGCTGATGGCGCTCACGATCGCCACGGGGTTCGTGGTGGACGACGCGATCGTCGTGGCGGAGAACATCACCCGCTACCTCGAACAAGGGGTGCCCCCGATGCAGGCCGCCCTCCGGGGCGCCCGCGAGATCGGATTCACCGTGATCTCGATGAGCCTCTCCCTGGTCGCCGTCTTCATCCCGATCCTCCTCATGGGCGGGATCGTGGGCCGGCTCTTCCGGGAGTTCGCGGTGACGCTTTCGGTCGCGATCGCTGTCTCGATGGTGGTCTCCCTCACGACCACGCCGATGATGTGCGCGTGGCTGCTCCGCACGAAGACCGAGGAGCGCCATGGCCTGCTCTACCGGGCGAGCGAACACGCGTTCCAGTGGGTGCTGCGCCGGTACGAGGCCACGCTCTCCGTCGTCCTCCGGCACCGGTTCATCACCCTGCTCGCGACGCTCTCGACCGTCGTGCTGACGGTCTACCTCTACGTGAGAATCCCCAAGGGATTCTTTCCCCAGCAGGACACCGGACGGCTGGTCGGCTCGATCATGGCTGACCAGGACATCTCGTTCCTGTCGATGCAGGACCTGCTGAAAACATTTTCCCGCACCGTCGGTGAAGATCCAGAGGTCGATGCCGCGATCGCGCTCATCGGGGGCTCGAGGGGTACCTCGAACACCGGGCTCATGTTCGTGACGCTGAAATCCAAGAAGGAGCGCCCGTCGAGCGCGGAGGCCATCATCGGACGACTCCGTTCGAAGGTCTCCCGCATCACCGGCGGGACCCTGGTCCTGCAGCCCGTCCAGGACCTCCGGATCGGCGGGCGCGTCAGCGCGGCTCAGTACCAGTACACCCTGCAGGGGGACAATCTCGAGGATCTCGTCGAATGGGCGCCGAAGGTGCTGCGGAGGCTCCGGGGAGGAGCCCAACCGAAGAATCCGGCGCCCGGTCCAGAGAACACGAGCGGCGTGGAAGGACTGGTCGACATCAGCAGTGACCAGCAGAACAAGGGCCTCCAGGCGGCGCTCACCATCGACCGCCCCACCGCGGCGCGGATGGGACTCTCCCCCCAGCAGATCGACAACCTTCTCTACGACGCGTTCGGACAGCGACAGGTCTCCACGATCTTCGCTCCCCTCAACCAGTACCACGTCGTGATGGAAGTCGATCCGCGCCTGGGAAAGAATCCCGAGGACCTGCGGTACCTCTATGCCCGTGCCGCCAACGGTTCGCAGATTCCGCTCGCCTCCTTCACACGTTTCGTCCCGTCGACCACTGCGCTCGGCGTCCCTCACTCCGGCCAGTTCCCCTCGGTGACGATCTCGTTCAACCTGCAGCCCGGCGTGGCCCTGGGCGATGCCGTAGGAAGGATTGAACAGGCGGTGCACGAGTTGGGGATGCCGGCGACCATCCACGGAAACTTCTCGGGGACGGCCCAGGCGTTCCAGGAATCGCTGTCCAGCGAACCGTACCTGATCGCGGCGGCACTCCTGGCGGTCTACATCGTGCTGGGCATCCTCTACGAGAGCCTGATCCATCCGGTGACCATTCTTTCCACCCTCCCCTCCGCGGGGGTCGGGGCGCTCCTCGCGCTCCTCCTCTGCAGGATGGAACTCAACGTCATGGGCCTCATCGGCATCGTGCTCCTGATCGGCATCGTGAAGAAGAACGCCATCATGATGATCGATTTCGCCATCGACACCGAACGCAAGAAGCGGACTTCGCCCGAGGAGGCGATCTTCCAGGCGTGCCTCCTCAGGTTCCGGCCGATCGTGATGACCACGATGGCCGCGCTCCTCGGGGGTCTTCCCCTGGCCCTCGGGACCGGTTCCGGGTCGGAGCTCCGCCGCCCGCTGGGGATTGCCATTGTCGGGGGCCTCATCTTCAGCCAGGTCCTCACGCTCTACACCACGCCCGTGGTCTACCTCTACCTCGATCGGCTGCGCCTCTGGCTTCTGCGCCTCCGGGGGAATGTCCCCCAGGCGCCCGATTCTCCGACTGGAGGAGACACTCCATGAAGTCCCTGCACCTCTCCCTCCTCGCGCTCGCAACCGCCTCCTGCGCGGTGGGACCCGACTACGAACGCCCCGCCGTGAATGCTCCCGCGGCCTACAGGAGCGCCACGGCCGGAGACTCGGCGACTCCCTCCATGGACCGCCGCTGGTGGACGCTCTTCGGCGATCCCCGCCTGGTCGACCTGGAGGAGGAAGCCGCGCGGGCGAATCCCGACCTCCGCGCCGCCATTGCGCGCGTCACGGAGGCGAGGGCCGCCGCAAGGGTCACCGACAGCGCGTTCTTCCCCTCGCTCAGCGCCAACCCGTCAGCCTCGAGGTCCCGGAGTTCCGCCAACGGTCCCCGGGGAACAGGACAGACGTCGAACGACTTCGTCCTTCCGCTCGACTTCGGCTACGAGCTGGATGTGTGGGGGAAGGTCCGGCGATCGTCCGAGGCGTCCCACGCCCAGCTCCAGGCCTCCGAGGACGATTCCGAGGTCGTGCTCCAGTCGATCCAGGGGGAGGTGGCCCGGAACTATTTCACGCTCCGCTCTCTCGATTCGCAGGCGGACATCCTGCGCAGGACGGTCGACGTCTATCGCCAGCAGCTGTCCCTCCTCGAGACGCAGTTCCAGGTCGGGCTCGTCGGCCGCATCACGGTGGTGCAGCAGGAGTCCCAGCTCTATTCCACGATGACGCAGGAAGTCGAGGTCCGGCGCGCCCGCGCGAACGTGGAGCACGCGCTGGCGATCCTGCTGGGCCGCCCGCCCTCGGAATACTCCCTCGCTTCGTCGCCCCTCGATCTCGCGCCTCCAAAAGTCCCGGTCGGGCTCCCCTCGCAGCTCCTCCGGAGACGTCCCGACGTCGCCGGGGCGGAGCGGCTCCTCGCGGCCGCAAGCGCGCAGATCGGGGTCGCGGTCGCCCAGTTCTATCCGGACCTCCGCATCACGGGCGGAGTGGGACTCGAAAGCGCGGACCTGCGACACCTGTTCGAATGGCAGAGCCGGATCTGGACGCTGGCGGCCGGGGCGGTCCTCCCGCTTTTCGAAGGCGGGCAGTTGGAAGCAGGCGTCGATCTCGCCCGGGCGAGGTACGAGGAATCGCTGGCGAACTACCACGGCCGGGTGCTCTCGGCGTTCCGGGACGTGGAGGACGCACTGACGGATCTCCACCTGAGGGCGGACGCCGCAGACGCGCAGTCGAAGGCGGTCGCTTCGTCTCGCGAGTATGTCACGCTCTCGGAGACCCAGTTCCGCCAGGGCCTCGTGGGCTATCTCCAGGTGACGGACGCACAGCGGACGCTGCTCGTGAACGAGCTCGCGGCGGCGCAGCTGCTGAACGAGCGGCTGGTTTCAACCGTCCAGCTGATCAAGGCGTTGGGAGCGGGATGGGAGGAGACGCCCTAAGGGTCATGGCCGGCGCCAGGATCGCGGTTACCGGGATGATTCGCCGCCCCCCCGGCCAGTTGGAAACCGGGATTGAGGTTTCGATTGGCTACCGGAGTTCGGGTGGGATGGACGGACGATCCGGACAGGAAAGCCGTCGATGGGGAGGTAGCTCAACGGTGGAGCACCGCTTTCGTAATTCGAAAAGGCGCGCGCGGCCGTACGGGAACGGGGCGGCGGCTCCTTTATCCATCAAGGGCTACATCGTCAGGCAACTCATTTTGATCCTCGGGACTCCGGGGGACGTGCTTCGCAAGAACTAAGCCGATCCGACCGACGGCCTCGACGAGACCATCCGCCCTGCGTCCCTTTCGCAGGGTGGAAACGAGCTCATCAACAATACGTTCCCAAGTGCCTTCGTCGACCTTTCCGTGGATCCCCTGGTCCGCCAGGAGCACCGCTCGCCGTTCGGAGACCGAAAGGAGGAGCAGGATCCCGGTCCGCCCGGAGGTCCGGGCCATTCCCAGGCGAACGAACTCGTGTTCGGCGCGACGTTGGACCGTGGACCCAGTCCTAAGCAGCGATCCGATCCATACCAGGAAGGCACCTCCAACAGCACCGATGGCGGAGGATGCGGAAACGTCCCAAGCCGATGGGTGGCCCCATTCCGCGCGGTCGCGCCCGGCGTAGAAGAGCAGGCCGATGACAACGGCCAAGAAGGCCCAGGCGACCGGATGGAGCCGCGAGGATCGCCGGACGATGGAAACACGGATTTGCCCGGCCGTCGACATTTCGACCGAGTGGATCGCTTGCCGGATCCGCTCCGCTTCCTCGTTGGTAAGTAATTTCACCATGATCCCGATGATCCTCCTCCCCCGAAGGATCCCCCACCTCCTGAGAATCCTCCGGATCCGCCCCAAGAGCCGCCTCCCCCACCGCTCCCCCATCCGCCCGAGTTGATCCAGAATCCACGCCCTCCCAGGCCCCCATCACGATCGACCAGGACTATGAGAGTCGGTATGGCCGCCAGGAAGAGGAGATATCCAAAAGAGAAGAGAGACACCACCATGGAAAAGAGCAGCCAACCCAGGACCGGCCAGAGGAGCAGGAGGGCAAATCCAATCGCTGGCCTACCGAGCAGCCTGAGGATCGCCGCAACCCCCCCGACCAGGATCATGTAGACCCAGAACCGCCCTCCGCGCAGCTTATGCTCTCGAGTGGGGGTTCCCTTGTACTCTCCCCGGACGGCCTTTGCGACGGCTTCGACTCCAGCCCTCGCCCCTCCGGAATAGTCCCCCGATTTGAACTTGGGGATCATTTCCGTCTTGATGATGTGCCAGGAGAGGGCGTCGGTCAGTCGACCCTCCAGCCCCGTCCCCACCTCGATCCGACATTGCCGATCTTGGACGGCGATGACGACCAGGACCCCGTTGTTCTTCTCTTTCTGCCCGATCCCATTCGCGCGCGCAACGTCGATCGAATACTCTGCGATCGACTTTCCGTTCGTCGCAGGAACCGTGAGGAGCACCACCTGCGTGGAGTCAGTTCGTTCCAGGTCGTTGAGAAGCGTGCGGAGCGCCTCCACGTCGGAAGGACGCATCACCCCGGCCTGGTCATTGACGCGATCGGCAAGATGCGGAACTTGAGACTGGAGTAGAAGGAGGAGGAGGAAGGACTGAGCGATCACTTGAAGTTGACTTTGGGCGCCTCCGACGCCCCGGGATCCGCTTTGAAGGGATCGCGGGTCTTCACTCCCCCGCAGAACGGCATCCAGCCCCACTGCCGTACCGAGGTATTGACCGAGGCGACCGCGCCGTTGTAATCGCGGCGAGCCACAGCTACCCGGTTTTCGGTCCCCTCGAGCTCATGCATTAGCGTGGTGAACTGGTCCATCGCCTTCAGATTGGGATAGGCTTCGGCCGCCAGGCCCGTGTAGGCGCGGACCGACGACATGAGGGCCGACTCCAGGGAATCCATCTTCCCCGTGTCGCGACTTTTCAGCGCCTGTCCGAATTCCCTGGCCAAGCCCAGGATCTGGTTGCGGCTCTCGGTGATCTTGGCGAGCGTCTCCCCTTCGTACTTGGTCGCACCTTTGACCGTCTCCAGGAGGTTCGGAATGAGATCCAGCCGCCGCTGATAGCTCGTCTCGACGTTGGCCCAGGCCTGATTTGCCGCCTCGTCTTTCTGGATCAAATCGTTTCGCGTTGAGAACGAGCAGCCGAAGAACCCGACGACCAGGACCACAAGAGCAACAAGAACGATTCCCGCGAGTCTCATAGGCGCCTCCTGGTGGGTTGGACGGACCTGCGACTGGACCATTTCACGATGGGCACTTTATTCTAGCACTGGGGATGGTCCCGTCCGGAGGATAAAGCCGCGACAGGTGATGGATCTTCCGAGCGGACACTTGTCATGAGCGGCCGGCCCGCGGACGGGGACGGCCTATGTCCTCTTGAGGGGCACGTTGGAAGAGGGAACAACACATTCCAGAAGGACCGCCTCCCCTCATCTCAACATGAATCGGAGGAGCCGCTCGATCCGCCTGCCGAAGGGAGGCTTGAGCATCCAGGTCGCGTTCAGGCGCGACTGGAGGAACACCCCCTTGCGCTTGGAGAACGTGTTGAATCCGTGCTCGCCGTGGTAGTGCCCCATTCCGCTCGCGCCGACGCCGCCGAAGGGCAGATCGTCCTGGGCGATGTGGAAGATCGTGTCGTTGATGGTCACGCCGCCGGCGATGGATTCGTCGAGCACGCGCCGGATGCGCGCGCGATTGTGGTCGAAGTAGTAGAGGGCGAGCGGTCGCGGGTGATCGGCCACGTAGTCCAGCGCCTGGTCGAGGCTGGAATAGGTCACGATCGGCAGCAGCGGGCCGAATATCTCGTCCCGCATGATGCGCATGGTGTCGTTGACCCCGGTGATGAGGGTCGGCGCGAGCTTGCGTCCGGACTCCGAAGTGCCGCCCGCCAGGGCCACCACCTGGGCACCCTTCAGCGCGGCGTCTTCCAGGTAGCCCTGCAGGCGATCATAGTGGCGGGAATTGATGATCGAGGAGTAATCGACGCTCGCGGCGCCTCCGGGATAGAGCTGCAGCACTTCGTTGCGGGCGGCTTCGATGAATGCGGGCACCTGCGCCTCATGAAGGAGCACGTAGTCGGGCGCGATGCACGTCTGCCCGGCATTAAGACACTTTCCGAACAGGATGCCCCGCGCGGCCCGCTCGACGGGATAATCCGGAGCCACGATTGCAGGCGACTTGCCGCCCAGTTCCAGCGTCACCGGCGTCAGGTTCTCCGCCGCGGCGCGCATGACGTGATGCCCGACCGCGGTCGACCCTGTGAACAGCAGGTGGTCGAATGGTTTTCGGCCGAAGGCCTGGGCCACTTCCACGCCGCCGTTGATGACCGCCACATGGTCCCGGGCAAAGGAACGTCCGACCCGCTCTGCGAAAAGTTCGCCGAAGCGGGGGGTGAGCTCGGACATCTTGATCATCACCCGGTTGCCCGCCGCCAGCGCCGAGACGAGCGGACCCACCGCCAGGTAGAGAGGGTAATTCCACGGCACGATGATCCCGACGACCCCGAGGGGCTGCTTCACCACCCTCGCCCGGGCGGGCTGGAACCAGAGGGAGACGGACTTGCGCTCAGGGCGCATCCACTTCGCCACGTGCGCCCTGGCATGCTTGGCGCCCTCGAGCGAGGGGAACATTTCGAGCACCCGGGTTTCATGGGCCGAGCGGTGGCCGAAATCCGCGCTGATGGCCGCCGCGATCGCCTCGCTGTTGTCCAGCAGCAGCCGGCAGATGGAGTCCAGATGGGCCTTGCGTTCGCGGGCGGGCGGATTCGCGTGGCGTCGGAACGCGACGCGTTGCGCATCGAACAGGGGGTCGAGCCCGGCGACGGAAGGGGGAACCTCGGAAGCGGGTGCGCTCATGTCTGGCTCCTTGTGCGACCGCGCGGGGGTGACTTCCTCTGCCATTGGGTCATGGGCGAAACTATACTCGAAGCATGCGGGAGCCGGAATGACGGAAGCAGCCACGGTCATTCGCAGACACCTCGCGGCGACGGGAGCGATCCTTTTCGCCATCGGAATGGTGACCGGCCTGTGGTCGGCATTGGCCCTGACCGGCAAAGTCGTCGTCGGGATTCCCCACCTGGCGCTGGTGGCGCATCTCAATGCCCTTCTCGGCGGGCTATGGTTGATCGCCGTCGCCTGGACATTCGAGTTCCTGCATTACCAGGAGAGGGGCTTGCGCCGACTCGCCTTCGCGGTGGCGACGCCGGCGTGGGCCAATTGGCTCGTGACGCTGATCGGCTCTTTTCTTGGGGTCAAAGGTCTCGAATACACGGGCGATGCGCGCAACAACCTCATCGCCGCTCTCCTTCAATCGCTGGTCGTTCTGCCGACCCTGGTCGCCTGCGGATTCTGGGCGTGGGGATTCCGTCGAAAGCCTGGATGAGCCTGCTTTACGGCTTCGCACGCGGGCTATTCCGTCTGGGTCTCCGGGCCTTCTTCCGCGAGATCGAGGTGCGCGGGCGCGAGAATCTTCCGCTCGACGGCCCCTGCATTGTCGCGGCGAACCATCAAAACAGCCTGATCGACCCGTTCCTCCTGGTCGCCTCGCTCGACCGGCAGATGTGCTTCATCGCCAAGGCGCCCCTCTTCAAGGCACCGGTCCTGGGCTGGCTGCTCCGCCGCCTCCGGTGCATCCCCGCCCACCGGAGCCAGGATCCGGGCTATGCGAAGGATAAGAACGAGCAGCTCTACCGGGCGGCGGCCGAGACGCTGGCGGGCGGGCCGGCCCTGGCCATCTTCCCCGAGGGGAAAAGCCACGACGAGCCCCGACTCGCCGAATTCCGTCACGGCGCCTCGAAGATCGCACTCGAAACCGAGGCGCTCCGGGGCGGAGTACGTATCCAGCTCGTGGGGATCCACTTCGAGAAGACGCGCGGCTTCCGTGGGAAGGCGCTCGTCCAGATGGGCCCCCCGGTGGCCGTCGCGGAATACCAGGAGCGCTATGTCGCGGATGCCCACGCCACCGTCGCGGCGCTCACGGCCGACCTCCAGGCCCGGCTCTCGGAGATGATCCTCGAGGTGGAGAGCCGGGAAGTGCTGCGCCTCGCGGACCTCCTGGCGCGGATGAGGGCGATCCAGGAGACCGGCCGGCCCCATGAAACGGTCGAGGCCTTCGGCCGGAAAAAGCTGATCCTGGAAAGGTACCGCCTGCTCCGCGAGCGGGCTCCCGGCGAGGTGGAAGCGCTCCGGCTCCAGCTCGTCCGGTACGAGGCACTCCTCCATAGGCTCGGCATCAGGGACGAGCAGGTGGCGACCGACTATCGCATCGGACGAGTCCTCCGCTTCGCCGCAGGGAACACGGTCCAGCTCGTGGTGGGCCTCCCCTTTCTCGCGCTGGGGATCGCGGCCAACTATGTGCCCTTCCTCCTCTGTGGACTCGTCTCGCGGCTCGCGGGTCCCCGGCCCGACCGTCGCGCGAGCGCGGGCTTTCTTTCGGGGCTCGTCGCCTTCCCCGTCTTTTGGGCCGCGCTCAGCCTCGTCATCGGACACCGATGGGGGATCCCCGTTGGGGTCAGCACCGCCGCGGTCTGCCCCCTTTCGGGCCTCTTCGCGCTCCAAGGCATGGACCGGTGGCACCGGGTGTTCGTCCAGACCTGGGGGCTCTGGATGGCGGTCGCGCGACCCTCGGCGAGGGCGCTCCTTCGCCGGATGCGACGCCGCGCGCTGGCCAGGGCCGACAAGCTCCTCTCCCTGTTGCCCCAGGTCGGAGGTCCCTGACATCCCTTGGCGGCCGATGCCGGGCGCCCCCCGGGTCCGCGATCGCGCGGCCGGCCCGGGAGTTCGAATTCACCGCGACATCCTCGGATTGCTTGTCCCCTTCCGTCAAGCCCCGAATACCTACCCGCCCCCTCGGCAGAGCATTCTCTTCAGTGTCATCTCCAGTGGCCTTCAACCCTGACCCAACCGTTCCCACGCCGATCCCAACGGCCTTCGACCCAGACGGCTCCCGGCCGGGGACGGGGGTGCCAGCCGCCCACGATCCAGACGTGCGCGCTTCCGTTCCAATGCCAGTACCCTCCGACCCAGACGTGATTCGGGGACGGAGCGGCGCCGACCTGGAGCTCCACGCGGTGAGGAGGCGGTTCCACCACGACGATTACTTCCGCCGGGGGAGGACCCCTCCGCTCGACCACCGTCACCTCGTGGACGGGCTCCACGTAGACTACCCTGCGGGGCGGCGGATCTTCGCGGACCGTCACCCGGCATCCAAGGGAGCACAGTACTCCGACGGCGACCATGCATAGACCGAACTTTGCCATTGCCTGTCTCCTTTCATGTGAAAGCCTGACCCTTCCTCTTGGAGAACGCGCAGCAGGCCCGTCCTGGCGACAGGGCGCGCCCGCCGGGCGGCCATCATTTCCGATGCCGTGCAACCTCCTTGTCCAGGTGAGGGTGGTTCGCAGCGATCTTGGTGAATTCAGGATGGTTCGCGAGGGCTTTCGCCGCCCCGGGATGGTGCGCGATGTGGCGGACGAGAGCGGGATGCTCCTTGACCATCTCCGCCAGGCGCGGATGGCTCGCCAGCTTTTCGGCCATCTCGGAGTGGGTGGCGATGGCGTGCTCGAATCCCTTCGGGTCGCTGGCCAGGAGCTTGTCCATGGGGAGGTGATTGCACAGGATCCGGGCCGCCTCCGGATGCGCCGCGATGTGGCTCGTCAGCCACGGATGACGGGCCGCGATCTCCGATAGCCGCGGGTGCTCTGCCAGGAAGAGCGCCGCCTGCGGATGGCGACAGACGGCGTAGGCCAGCCCCGGGGTCTCGCTGCACTGCTTGAAGAACCGCTCCTCGCGGACGATCCGGTGGGCCTCCTCCGCCTCCCTCCAGGCCCGGAGCGTCAGTTCCGGAAGCTTGAAGTCGCCCTGGCACTTGACGTACCACTCCAAGTGGCCGGGATGGCGCGACCCCATCGCCGCGAAGTTCGGATGGGCGGCCAGCGTCTTGGCCGCACCTGGATGCTGCGCGATGAACTTGACGAGGTCCGGGTTGTACTCGATCGCCGCCTCGATCGCCGGGTGGCGCGCCAGCGTCTCTGCAAGCTTGGGGTGCGTCGCGAGGACCGCATCGAGGGCTGCGGGATGGTAGGCGAGGATAGACTCCAGCTTCGGATGCTGGACCAGGAATTCCGCGGCCTTGGGATGGTCGGCGATCTCCTTCAGGGCCCGGGGATGGTCCTCGATGATCTCGTCCAGGCGCGGGTGCTCGGCCAGGACCTCGAGCGCCTTCTTGTGGCCGAGGATGGAATCCAGGAGCTTGGAATCTCCATCCAATTTCTCCGGAAGATCTTCGGCCGCCGCGGTCTTGACCACGTCGGGCTCGCCTTCCTTCTCCTTGCCCTTGCCCTTCGCCTGGGCGGCCCACACGGGGGAGACGGCCAGGGCGAAAGCGGCGAGGATGACCCCAAGGGCGAGGAATCGCGAGGTTCGGGTCTTGCTATCCATGATGCAATCCTCCAACCAAATCCGTCACACCGGCCGTCAAACCATGATTCGTGTCTCCCCGGTTGGATGGCGGTTCGAAGAGAGATTGATTTGAGAGAACCGGAATTTCGAGGGGCCGGAAGGCGGCCGGCCCTGGCACGGGTGGGACGCGGACCCCGGCGTGCGCGCGCCGCCTGATAGGGGCCCCCTTCGTGTGAGACCCCGGCATGGCAAGCGCGGGCAGGCCATCCGCGAACCGGAACGTGACGCTATGCGTCATCCCGGAGGGAAGATCGAGGCGCTCGCCAAGGTCTTCTTCGGGGGCCAGGGGACGATCAGCGTCCCGTCGTGGTCGCCGGACGGGAAGAAGCTGGCATTCGTGGGCTACCCATTCATCCCTTGACCGGGCGGTATTATCCGCCATTCTCGCGGTCGGGGTCCCCGAGCTTCCGGTAGAGCGACGAGAGATCGATCCCCAGCGCCTCGGCGGCGCGGGGCTTGTCGCCCCCGTGCTTCTCGATGACCCTCCTGATGTGCGCCCGCTCGAAGGCCTGGCGGGCCTGCTTGAGGTCGTCGTCCACGCCGAGGAGCGCGCCCTTGAGCGAGCCTGGCAGGTCCTGGAGCCCGATCCGCGGGCCCTCGTTCAGGATCAGCGCGCGCTCGAGGACGTTCGAGAGTTCCCGCACGTTTCCGGGCCAGGGGTAGTGCTCCAGCGCGATGAGCGCCTCGGGCTCGAGGGCCGGCGCGGGGCGGTTGAACGCCAGGGCATGGCGCGCGAGGAGGTGCTGCGCGATCGCCTTCACGTCCTCCGGCCGGGAGCGGAGCGGCGAAATCGCGATCTCGAACACGTTGAGGCGGTAGTAGAGATCGGATCGGAACGCGCCCTGGTTGACCATCCGCAGCAGGTCGCGATGCGTGGCCGCGATGATCCGGGCGGCGACCGGGATGGGCGTCGTCCCCCCCACGCGGAGAATCTCGCGGGCCTCGAGCGCGCGGAGCACCTTGGGCTGGAGCGGCAGCGGCATCTCGCCGATCTCGTCCAGGAAGATCGTGCCCGAGCCGGCGACCTCGAAGAGGCCCCGCTTGTCCCGGTCCGCGCCTGTGAACGCACCGCGGACGTGGCCGAAGAGCTCGCTTTCGAGAAGCGACCCGGGAATGGAGCCGCAGTTGATCGCGACGAACGGCCGGTCATGCCGCGAGCTGGCCTGGTGGAGCGTGCGGGCCACGACCTCCTTCCCGGTGCCGGTCTCGCCCGTGATGAGGATGGTGGAATCCGTGGGCGCCACCTTGGCGATCAGCCGGTGGAGCTCCGCGGTCGCACCGCTCACGCCCACGAAGCCGGTCGGCGAGTGCGCGGTCTCGAGTGCGCCGCGGAGGAAGCGGTTTTCCGCGAGCGCCTCCTGGTGGCAGACGAACAGATCGACCTTGCGGAGGAGCGCCTCGACGTTCACGGGCTTGAGCACGTAGTCGTGCGCCCCGATCCTTACCGCGTCGATCGCCGAGTCGAGCGACCCGTACGCGGTGAGCACGATCAGGATGCAGTCCGGCATCCGCGAGGCCGCCTCGCGGAGGAGCTCGATCCCGGAGCAGCCAGGCATCCGGATATCGCTGATCAGGACATCGAAGACGTCCTTGCGGATCAGGGCGCCCGCCTCGTCGCCGCTGGAGGCCTCGTCGACGTGGTGCCCGCTGGTCCGGAGGGCCTCGGCCACGGAACTCCGGAAGTCGGTCTCGTCGTCGGCGAAGAGGATGTGGGCCATCGTCACGTCTCCCGGGCGTCCCGGGGCAGGCACAGGGTAAAGGTCGATCCCTGTCCCGGGGCAGAGTCGACGTCGATCCGGCCTTCGTGGGCCCGGGCGATCGATTCGCTGATGAAAAGGCCGAGCCCCACCCCCTGGCCTGGCTGCTTGGTGGTGTAGAACGGGGTGAACAGGTGTCCGCGCGCCTCGGATCTTATCCCGGATCCGTGATCGGTGATCGCGATCTCGACGTGCTCCCCAGCCGGGCGGATCGAGACTTCGACCGGGCCGTGGCCGCCGGAGGCGTCCGCCGAGTTCAGGAGCAGATTGAGCAGCACCTGGAGGATCTGGTCTTCCACCACGCGGACCGGGACGGGATGCTCCGGAGCATCGATCGCGATCCGGATGTCCCTCGCCTTGTCATGCATCCGGAAGATCTGGAGCGCCTTCTCCAGGAGCGCGCGCACGTCCGCGGCGTCCTTCTTCCCGGGCGACGGCCGCGCGAACCCCGTGACGTCCCGGACGATGCGGTGGATCCGGTCGACGTTTGAGTTGAGCGAGCGGAGGCGGTCGCCGACCTCCGGCGGGGGACGCTTCATTTCCATCACCTGGAGAATCGCGGACATCGAGGAGAGCGGGTTGCCGATCTCGTGGGCGATCCCCGCGGCCAGGAGCCCGAGGTCCTCCATCTTGGAGCGGTGCATCATCTGCGCCACGAGGCGGCGATGGTCCGTGGTGTCACGGAAGACCCACACGACGGGCTCCCCGGCGACCCTCCGCGCAAGCGCGTGCTCGTACACGCGGTCGTGGAAGCGGGTCTCGAACTCGTCGACCGTCCCGGTGAACCGCTCGAAGCGGTCGGCGAGGCCGAGCTCCGGGTCGAGCGCGCGGATCGTCTGTCCCTCCGCCCCGTTGACCAGGCCACGGGCCGCGGGGTTGGCATGGATGATCGAGCCGTCGCGGCCAAGCAGCACGACGCCCTCGGGCAGGATGCCCAGGAGGAGCAGGAGCCGCTCGTTCTCGGCGCTCAAGGCGCGCTCCTTCTCCCGGAGCCGTTCCGAGAGCGTGCCGAACCCGTGAGCCGAACCGAAGAGCACCGCCATCAGGACAAGCAGGTGGGTGAGGATGTAGTTCCACCCCTGCGCGTTGGTGTCCGGGTCGATCCGGTGCGTCAGGTCGAGGTCCCCGAGGAGCGCGAGGTGATGGTGGCGCAGCTGCACGGGCGACGCATCGAGCGTCGTGAAGATCATCAGCGCGAAGAAGAGCCCCGCCGCCCCGCCCGCCAGGAGGAACGAGGCGCGCCTCGACACGAGAACGGCCCCCGCGACGACGGGCAGGGAATAAGCGACCATCAGCGGGTTCTCGATGTCACCGGAGTAGTGGAGATAGCTCGTGAGGGCGAAGAGATCGAGGCTGAGCAGGGCCAGCGTCAGCCGCGGAG
>JBGPCZ010000011.1:0-60407 GCA_041482015.1 Planctomycetota bacterium
GAATCCTGGAACGGGACGACGGTGACGGGGGCACCCACGGCGCGGAGCGGGGCGACGGCGGTGTGGACCGGCCGGGAGATGATCGTCTGGGGCGGCCAAGCGGGCGGCGTCGCGGTCTCCTCGGGCGCCCGCTACGACCCGGTGAGCGATTCGTGGACCGTGCTGCCGGCCGGCGGCCCCTCGGCCCGCTTCGATCACACCGCGATCTGGACCGGACGCGAGATGATCCTCTGGGGTGGCTGGGACGGGACCACGTCCGTCAGCACCGGCGCCCGCTATAACCCGGTCACCAACGCCTGGACTGCTCTTCCGGCGGGCGCTCCCTCCGCGCGTCGAGAGCACACGGCGGTCTGGTCGGGTCGCGAGATGATCCTCTGGGGCGGCACCAACGGGGCGCCTCAGAACTCCGGCGCGCGCTTCGACCCCGTGACGGGTCTGTGGGCCGCCGTTCCCTTGGCAGGAGCCCCTCCCTCGGCCCGCTCCCGCCACTCAGCCGTCTGGGCCGAGCAAAAGATGGTCGTCTGGGGCGGCTGGGACGGCTCGATCTCCTCGGGGACTGGTGCAAGCTACGACCCGGTCGCCGGCACGTGGACGGCGGTCTCGACCTCGGGAGCCCCCTCGGCGCGACGAGAGCAGACGGCCGTCTGGTCGGGTCGCGAGATGATCGTCTGGGGCGGCACCGACGGGGCGGTCCAGGGCACTGGAGCGCGCTACGACCCGCTTTACGATTCGTGGGTGCCGCTGCCTTCGGCGGGAGCGCCCTCGGCGCGCACGCTCCACACGGCGCTGTGGACAGGCCGCGACGTGATCGTCTGGGGCGGCACCGACGGGGCAAGCCCGCTGGGGACGGGAGCGAGGTACGACCCGCTCGCGGATGTCTGGACGACGGTGCTCGGGGCGGGAGCGCCCGGAGCCCGAAGCCGCCATGCGGCGGTCTGGACGGGGAGCTTGATGGTGGTGTGGGGAGGAGCTCCGGACACCCAGACGGGCTCCCGCTACCGTCCGCCCAACTGGCCCCAGGACGCCTGGACCCCGACTCCGACCGTCGGGGCCCCCTCCGGCCGGCGGGGCCATTCCGCCGTCTGGACCGGTCGCGAGATGATCATCTGGGGCGGCTGGGACGGGACCGCATTCGTCAATACCGGAGGACGATACGACCCGGTCACCAATTCGTGGACCGCGACCTCCACCGTCAGCTCCCCTTCGGGCCGCTCTCGTCACACCGGCGTATGGACGGGACGGGAGATGATCGTCTGGGGTGGCGGGCAATCAAGCGGCGGGCGGTACGACCCGGTGACCGACACTTGGACCCCCACGGCTCCGGTCGGCCTCAGCCTCGACGCCAGCGTTGCGGTCTGGACCGGTCGGGAGATGATCGTGAACGGAGGGAACGGCGCGGCATACGACCCCCGCACGGACACGTGGAGGACCACCGGGAGCTCACCCCCTGCCGGCCGACAGTTCCACAAGGGCGTCTGGACGGGCCGCGAGTTTATCATCTGGGGAGGGTACGCCGGAACCGGCCTGGATTCGGGCGGCCGCTACGACCCGGTGACCGATGCGTGGACTCCGACCAATCTGACCGGTGCTCCTTCCCCCCGGGAACGACACTCCCTCGTCTGGACCGGCCGGGAAATGATCGTCTGGGGTGGATTCCCCCAGACGAACACCGGTGCGATGTACAACCCGGTCACGGACTCCTGGTATCCCACCAGCATGATCAACGTCCCGAACGCCCAGTACGACTCGGCGGCCGTGTGGACCGGACGCGAAATGATCATCTGGGCGGGAATTGGATATTTGGGCGGAGGTACCAACACGGGGGCGCGCTTCGAGCCGACGTCCAACACCTGGGTCGCGACGTCGCTGGCCGGAGTTCCATCGGGTCGCACGGATTTCACGGGAGTGTGGACTGGACGCGAGATGATCGCTTGGGGAGGTCAGTACCCCGACACCAATACCGGTGGTCGATACAGCGCCCCCACTCCCGCGCAACCCGGATGGAACGCGCCGGGGCAGTGGAGGGGCGATGGAATCACTCCTATCGCTCCGGGAGAACAGATCCCGGATTCGACAGTGCGCTTTCGGGCGACGGTCTACGATCCGAACCCGGGACTGACGGTCGCGCTCCAAGTCGAGCTCCGCCCGGTCGGGACGCCCTTCTCGGGTGTTCCCACCGCCACTGGCTCGTCCGTCGCCGCAACGGGAGGCGTTTCCGAAGTCATCCTCCCGGGAATCGCCGAAGGATCCTACCACTGGCAGGCCCGGGCGATCAACTCGTCCGCTGTCGCCGGTGCCTATGCGCCATTCGGAGGAAACCTGGAGTCGGCGGCCGATTTCCGTGCGGACCCCAGTCCGCCCACGGGGGGAATCGTGCGGGACGGAGTCGCCGCCGACGTCAATCTCCAAAGTTCGCTGACTGCGATCTCGGCGAACTGGTCTGCGTTCGACGATCCCCAAAGCAGCATCGCCGGGTACGAGTGGGCGATTGGCACGACCATCGGAGGCACTGACATACAGGGATTCGTCTACGTCGGACTCTCGACGACCGCCACGAATTCGTCCCTGGCACTCTCCTCGGGCGTGACCTACTACGTCAGCGTCCGCGCGACCAATGGGGTTGGTCTGAGCTCCACGGTCAGCTCCGACGGTGTCACGGTGGACGCCACGCCTCCCCTCGCTGGGACCGTCCGGGACGGCCGCGCGACCGACATCAACACTCAAACCTCGACGACGACGATCGAGGCCAACTGGTCGGGCTTTTCCGACCCGGGCAGCGGCATCGTCGGATACGAGTGGGCCATCGGAACCACTCCTGGGGGACAGCAGGTCCAGGCATTCGCGTCCGTGGGCCTGATGACGCGCGCCTCGACCAGCGCCACCGACACCATCCTCTCCCTCGCAAATGGCGCCACGGTTTTCGTGACCGTGCGCGCCACCAACGGCGCGGGCGGGAGGGTCTCGGCGACCAGCGACGGCGTAACGGTGAGCACCTCCGACTCCTCGCCGCCCGCGCCTCCCGCGCTGTTTGTGGTCCTGGGGGCCGACAGCGCTTCGCTCCTGGACTGGCTCCCCAGCCCGAGCCTTGATGCCACGACCACCCTGATCTGGTGGAAACCGACGGCTTCTCCGTGGACCGCGGCGACCCTCATCGAGGGGCTGACCGGGACGTCGACGACGATCCCGGGCCTCACCAACGGCACTTCCTATGACTTCATGCTCAAAGCGGTCGACAGCGCCGGCAACGAGTCAACCGGAATGTTCGGTTCCGCCACGCTCCAGCCTGCCATCAGCATCGAAGGGCTGGGTGGGTCTTTTTCCACAATCCAGTCCGCCATCGCCGCAGCCTCCCCGGGCCAGACCGTCCTGGTCGGACCCGGCGTGTACTCGGGCGACCTCACGCTCGGCGCCGGCGTCTCGATCCAAGGCTCGTCGCCGAAGCACACCATCCTTGTCGGAACGGGATCGGGACCGGTGATCTCGGTGTCGGGCGTCTATCTCACCGACCCTGGTTCAGGGATCTCGCAGCTCACGATCGAGAACGGAGCCACCGGAGTGCAGGCCGGAGTCGCGGATGTCCTCCTGAGGAACGCGGTCATCCACCACATGACGGGCGCAGCGGTGACGGCCTCGGCGGGCGGCCGTCTCCAGGTCGTGAACTGCACCCTCATGAGCAACGGCGGCGATGGGATCGCCTCCGCCGCCACGACATCGGTCCGCAACTCAGTGGTCGGCAGGAACGTCGGGACCGGCGTTAACGCCCCGGCTGCCTCGGCGGTGAGCTACACGACCGCCTTCTTGAACACGACGGCCGATTTCGGCACGGGCATTTCCGGCACGGGAAACGGCACGGTGGTCCCCGCCTTCCGCGACGAGGCGACAAACGACTACACGGAGGCGCCGGGCTCCGCAACCATCGACGCGGGAGATACCCTCGACGCGTTCACCATCGAGCCCGCCCCCAACGGGAGCCGGATCAACCAAGGCGCCTTTGGAAACACTCCATGGGCCGCGCCCTCCCCGGCACCGGCTGTTCCGACCGGCGCGGGTGGCGGCGGAGGCGGAGGTGGGGGATGCGGCCTAATCGGCCCAGAACTCACTCTCATCCTTCTTCTCCTGAGCTTTCTCAGGAGACGTTTAAGCGAATATGCGAGGTGTTTCAAACACTAGCGCCACCATCGCCCTTGCGACCCTAACCTTGCTCGCAGATCTGCAGCTCCATCCACCTGTTGAAGTTTGACCGCATCCTCACCCCCACGGTCGCCCTGCGGTGGTTGGGGCGGCTGCACCCTTCCCCACTGACTATGGGATGGTTCTCTGAATGCCTGTGCCGAAAGTTACACAGGTTAGAAGCCACCAAGGTTGACCTTCCAAAACGGGGATTATGACGCCCGCAATTCGGCGAGCCGGGCGTCGCCCAGGTAGATGGCATCAATGATCGCGAATACTTCGGTTGCCATCGGAGTACCGATCACTTCATCCCTTCGAAGAGCTCTGCCTACCAATTCACTTCCAGCAACAGTGCGTCCTGAGCTGTCGATGACCATGAACTCCGGACCTTTCTCAGTAGGTCGGTAGCACAGGGAAACGGCATAACGATCCTCTCGCCCAACACCTTCGCCCCACTTCCCAAGAACCAGGTCAAAGTTCGCGCCATGATCGGGCCGCCCGAGCGTCCAGTGGACAAAATAGGCCGCTGTGGGCTGCTCACCCGAGTAGATGAATCCCGACACCGCTCTGCTGTTGTTGCCGCAGCATGCGCACGAGCCAACGTCGTGCGCGGCGTTCTGTTCCACTCGCAAGGTTGTCATCCCCGCGATATTACCTCCCAATGATGCAACCGAAAATGTGCTCAAAGACAGGCTGCTGACCGCGGGCCGGGAATCCGCTACGCGCCCGTCTTTCCCGGCGCGAGCGCCCGCTCGCCCGGGCCCGGCTCCAGGACGCGCACGCCGCTGAAGCCGGCCGATCGCGCCAGCGCCGTGAGGATCGCCTCCGCGGAGAGCCGCGCCTCGGGGCCCAGCTGGTCGGCGTGCTTCTCCGCCTCCTTCCGGGCCGATTCCTGCGCCGCCTCCATGATCTTCTGGCGCGTCTGGTCGTCCATGTCGCTCTGGAAGATGTTCACCGCGCGCGGGAGGAGCCAGTCCAGGAGCTGCCCCTTCTCCGTGTGCCAGAAGCGCACGTCGGCCAGGCTGATTTCGTGCCCCGGCCTTCCCAGCGTCACCTCCAGGATCCCCGGATCGCCCGGCGCGATCATCACCGACGCGGGATCGCGGAGGTTGTATTTGAAGCGGATCTCGAACCGGAAGATCATGATCGTCTTGTTCTGGCTCCAGAGCCAGCCCAGGAACTTCTTCCCCACGTCGCCGAAGATGTGGTCCTCGCCCACGGCGGGAATCGACCAGTAGGCGCGGAGCACGACAAGCTCGCCGACCCGGCGCAGGCCTTCGAGCGCGCTCCCGGCGAGCGCCTCCGCCTGGCCGCCCTTCCCCCGCCTCCGCGAAAAGAAAAGCGCCCCGCCCAGCCCGAGGCACGCCGCAATCAGGACGCCAACCAGGATTTCCATTCGTTCCGTTGATTATACCCGCGCCTCGTTCCTCTTCTCTTATCTCTTTATCTCCTCGTATCTCTTCATCTCCTAGAGGTTCTCTTCAATCGTGATCGACGCCACCTCCTTCAGGTCCGTCATCCCCTTGAGCACCTTCCGGATGCCGTCCTGCTTGAGCGTCGTCATGCCGCTCTCGCGCCCCGCCTTCCCCAGCAGATCCGCGGAGGCCTTCTGCTGGACAAGCTTGCGGACCGGGGGCGTCACGACCAGGAACTCGTGGATGCCCACCCGGCCCCGGTAGCCCGTCTTGAAGCAGGGGTCGCACCCCTTGCCGCGCTTGAGCGTCAACCGCTTCCGGTCTACGCGGAGCGCGTCGAACTTCGCGGGGTCGCCGAACTGGCCGCGCAGGTCCTGGAATTCGTCCGCGGAAGGCGTGTAGGTCTCGGCGCACGACTCGCAGATCCGGCGGACCAGGCGCTGGGCCAGGACGCCCAGGAGGCTGCTCCCGAACATAAACGGGTCGAGCCCCATCTCGAGCAGCCGCGTCACCGTCTCGGGGGCGCTGTTCGTGTGGAGCGTGGAGAGGACGAGGTGGCCCGTGAGCGACGCCTCGATCGCCGCGTCGGCCGTCTCCCGGTCCCGGATCTCGCCGATCATGATCACGTCCGGGTCGCAGCGGAGGAACGCGCGGAGCGCCCGCTCGAAGGTGAGCCCGATCTGCGAATGCATCTGGACCTGGCGGATCCCCTCCTGCGTGATCTCGACCGGGTCCTCCGCCGTCCAGACCTTGACCGACGGCCCTTTGACATGCGAGAGGGCCGCGTGGAGGGTGGTCGTCTTGCCCGATCCCGTCGGGCCGACGCAGAGGACGATCCCGTGCGGCTGATCGATCACCTTCTTGAACCGGTCCAGCGTCTCCTGCTCCATCGCGATCTGGTCGAGCTTGAGCACCTGGTACTCCGGCAGCAGCCGCAGCACCACGTCCTCGTTCCCGCCGACCGTCGGCATGATGGCCACGCGGAGGTCGGTCTTCCGGCCCTTCTTGTCCTTGAGCCGGATCTTGCCGTCCTGGGGCAGGCGGTGCTCCGCGATGTTCAGCTGGGCCATGATCTTGATCCGCGAGATGACGGGACGCGAGCACGCCTCCTTGATCTGCAGGTGGTCGTGGCAGACGCCGTCGACCCGGAACCGGATCTCCAGACCGCCCGTATGGGTCGTCTCCAGGTGGATGTCGGAGGCACCCCGGTCCACGGCCGCCTGGATCGTGTCGTTCACGAGGCGGATCGTCTTCGAGTCGATCTGGGCGTTGGGCTGTCCCGCGAGGTCATAGCCCGTCTCGTCGACGCCCACCGTCTCCCACTCGGCGGCCTCGGGGGGCGCGGCGGCGCCGGCCGCGGGCTCGGCCGGCCCTGCGGCCGCCAGGAATTTGTCGAGCGCCTCCAGGATGTCCTCGCGGACCGCGACGCTGAGCGAGAGCTTCTCCGAGCCCGCCAGCCGGCCGATGTCGTCGATGAGCGTGAGATTATGGGGGTTCACGATCACGACTTCGATGAGGTCGCCCTTCCATCCCACGGGGAGGACGGCGTGCGTCCGGAGGAACTCGGGGGAGAAACGCCGGATCACGTCCGGCGCGACCGGCCGGCTTTCCGGGGAGGGAGTGAAGGGAACCTCGAAGTGCTCGGCCAGGCTCCGCCCGAGCGCCATCTTCTCGACGCCGTACCGGGCGAGCAGGATCTGCTCCAGCGAGCAGTTCTCCCTCGCCGCCTCCTCGCGCGCCTTCTTGAGGATGTCGCGGGTGACCGCACCGCTCTGGAGGAGAAAGTCATAAGGGGTCGCCCGGACCGTCCCTTCGAGGATCTCCTGGAGGCGGCGGCCGACGGAGAGCGCCAGGTCGTAGAAGACCTTGAGCCGCTCCTCTTCCACGACGGCGTCCTTCGCGCCGTGCGTGAGTTCCAAGACGCCGGCCAGGTCCCCGTTGGCGAGGATGGGGGTCGCCACGACGTAGCGCTTGACGCTCTCGGCATCCCGCTTCCAGGCGAACGATTTCTTCCGCGTCATCGCCGCGTAGCCGACGACGCTCGACGGATCGACCTGGACGCGGAGCTCCCGCACGCGCTTGCCCTGGAGGATGCGGGCGTAGAATTCCTCGGTCAGCGGATCGCGGAGGTAGAGGCGGACGCTGCCCGCGCCGAGGAGCGCGGCAAGATCCGCCGTGATCTTGTGCGACAGGTCTTCAAGGGTCGCCGTCTTGATGGCGGCGACGATCCGCTTGCGCCCGTTCTCGAGCTGCGAGCGCGTGATCCCCAGGCCGGACTTGGTGGCCATATTCCCTCCCCAGCGCAATCCCTGAAGGGAGTCTATCCCGCCAGGGGCTGTTGGCAAGGAGGGATCGGGAGGATCGAATGAGACGAGCGGGGCCTACTTCGGCGTCCCGGGCTTGGGCATAGGGCCGGGCATTCCCGGCGGGTGGAATCCCTTGGGAAGGCGGGGACGATACGAACGGCCCCGCGAGTAGGATCGGCGGCCGGTCATGCCGGCTTCCGAAGGCTTCGATTTCGCGGCCGGGGTCGTCGCCGCCGGCGCCGCGGGTTTCGTACCCGTCACGACCGGGGTGGACGCGGCCGGGGTCGAGGCGGCGGGCGTCACGGGTTTCTCCGCGGGCACCGGCGCGGTCATCGCCTCGATCTCCTTGTCCGAGAGGCGCGCCTTGTCGAGCGCCGCCGCGTCGACCACCGAAAGCCACCACGTGTCGTTCCCGTCGGCGTCGGCCTCCCGCTCGATTTCGAAGACGAGCCCCGCCCGCTCCTTCTTGTCCTGGTCCTTCTTGAAGTCGAGCGACCGCAGCGTTTCCACGTCCTTCGGGTCGGAGAGCATCTGTGAAAGAACCGCGATACATTCCTCGCGTGCCGCGGTGAGCTTGAGGCTGTCCCGGGTCAAACCGATTTCGAGATCCGCCGGATGATCGAGGTCGCCGTAGACGTTGAACTGGCGATCGCCCGCGCGGCTGGCCACGTACGGAACGTTTTTCAACGTCCCCTTGTCGATCACCATCGCCGGGACCGGGTGGAGATCCTTGGTCCAGGGACGCGTCGCGAGGACCTCGTAGCACTTCTCCCAGCCCGCGATGCGGCCGGGGCCTTCACCCGCGGGCGGCGCGGACTTCTCGATCGAAGCGATCTCCGCGCGGTTGACCGTGACCGTCCCGTATTTCAGCCGGATCACGACCTCGCCCGACTCCTCCTTGAGGATGACCCCCTCAAGCGTGCTGCCGTTTTGGAGCTTGATCGTGTCGGCGGCCACGGGCGACGCCAGCACCAGGAAGGCGGCGATAGACGTCGCGAGTCGAAGCATGCCTATTCAACACGGGGGCGATGCATAACGTCGCTCATAATGGGCGGCTCACCGGCCCTTGCGGAACCGCGGCCGGTTCGCGTCGAAGTCCGGGCGCGGGACCGCGATGGCCAGGGGCCTGTCGCGGCGGCGCGCGACCATCCGCCAGACGACGAGCCCCTTCTGACGCGCCTGGATCTCGCGGCGCGTCCGCCCCCGGGGCGCGTCGGGCCACGGGCCCGGCACGATCGTGGGCTCGAAATGCTTCGAGACCGCGCCGAGCAGGTACTGCCAGTAGGCCTTGTTGTCGGTCTGCAGCACGAGAATCCCGTCCGCGCGGAGGACGATCCACGCGCGCTCGAGGAACTCCGGCGTCAGCATCCTCCTGGAGACGTCCGCCTCCTCGTAGTAGGGCTGCGGATGGTAGACGTGGACTTCGTCGACCGAATCCCCCGCGAGTTTTCCGAAGAGCCACGCGACCGCGTCGGCCGTCACGAAGCGGACGTTTGACAATCCCCGCCGATTCGCCCTCTGCGCGGCGTGATCGATCGCCACCTGCACGAGGTCGATCCCCAGGTGGTCGTGCGTCGGACGGGCGATCGCCGAGCCGACCAGGGCGCGGCCGTTGCCGCATCCGAGATCGACCACGCGCGGGGCGACGCGCCCGAAGACTCGTTCCCAGTCAAAGGACCGGCCGTCGTCGCGGAAGCCCGTCTTCGTCCAGCGCTCCGCCGGGAGGACGCGGCCGGGAAACGGCACGCCGAACTCGGAGTCCGGGTTCATCGGCGGAAGAGCGCGTTCGCTTCCCCGTAGGGGACAGCGCCGCGCGCGAATCCCCAGGTTCCGCGCCCGAGGAGTTCCCGCGCGATCCGGCGCGCGAGACCCATCGTCGCCCGCATCGCGCCAGACCCCACGCTGACGCGCGCCACGCCCAGCCGCTCCAGCGCGCGGACGGAGGGGACGCCGGCGCCCCCAAGAATGTTGAGCGGGCCGCCGACCGAGAGCGCGAGCGCGCGGATCGTCTTCGCGTCCTTCACCCACGGCACATAGATGCAGTCCGCGCCCGCCGCGCGGTACGCCCGCGCCCGCTCGACCGCCTGCTCGAAGGTTCCCCCCGGAACCCCGAAGACGTCGACCCGCGCGTTGATCACGATCGGCACCCGGCCCGCGGCCTTCCGCGCCTCCCGCAGGAGCGCACCCTGTTCGCGCACGTCGACCAGCCGCCCCCGCCGCGCATCCTCGAGGTTCATCCCGACGGCGCCCGCCCCGACCAGCCCGCGGACCGTCTTCGCGACGTCTCCGTAGCCTGCCTCGACATCCGCCGTCACGGGGACGCGGACGGCCCGGACGATCCTTTTGATCGCAGTGATCATCTCCCCGGGCGGCAGGCGCTCCCCGTCGCGGCAGCCCATCGAGAACGAGATCCCCGCGCTCGTCGTCGCGATCGCCCGGAACCCGCTCTCCTCGAACATCCGGGCGCTCGCCGCGTCCCACGCGTTCGGGAGCACGAGGATGCGGCGGGCGTGGTGCATCCGGCGGAACGCCTCGACGGGATTCATCCCCAGATTATAGCCCCGCCCCGCCGACCCGCCGCGTAATAGAATTGACGTCCAACTGAGATCTCAGTAAGATGCCAAACATACCATGGTGAAGACCGGCGCCTCCCGGAACCTGCTCCAGGACCGCGCGTACGAGGAGCTCAAGGGCCTCATCCAGCGCGGCACCTACCCGGCCGGGACCTTCCTCTCCGAGCGCCAGCTCGCGGGGAAACTCGGGATGAGCAAGACCCCCATCAAGTCGGCGCTCACGCGGCTCGACATGGAGGGGTTCGTCGCCGTCTCGCCCCAGCAGGGGATCGTCGTCCGCGAACTGTCCATCCGCCAGATCATGGACCTCTTCGACATCCGGGAGGCCCTCGAGACTTTCGTGGTCCGCCGGATGGCCGGGAAGCTCGCGCCGGAGCAGGTGGCCCGCCTCCGGAAGAACCTCCGCGACCAGGCCCGGGCTGCCCGGGCGAAGGAGGTCGGGGACGCCACGCGGCTCGACGCCGAGTTCCACATCATGATCTGCGACTTCCTGGGAAATCTCGAGATCTCCCAGGCCCTCTGGCAGATGAGAGAGAAGCTCCACCGCCTCATCCTGGGCAACTTCAACCGCGTGCCCCGGCGGATGACCGAGAGTGTCCACGAGCACGCCTCGATCGCCGCGGCCCTCATCCGTGGCCCGGGTGAGCTCGCGGCGGAGCGGATCCGGAAACACCTGGACGTGGGACGACAGCTGATCCTCGGACGATGATTCGCACCCTCGCGGTCCTGCTCCTTTTGGCCGGCGCGCTCCGCGCCCAGCAGTCCGACGCGGAACGCGAGGGCCTCGAGTTCTTCGAGAAGCGCATCCGTCCCGTCCTCGCCGACACCTGCTACTCGTGCCACAGCGCGAAGGCCGAGAAGGTGAAAGGGGCGCTCCTCCTGGACACGCGCGAAGGGACCCTCAAAGGCGGAGAGACCGGCCCGGCCGTCGTCCCGGGCGACCTCGAGAAGAGCCTGCTCATCAAGGCCGTGCGTCACGTCGATCCCGACTTCAAGATGCCGCCCAAGAAGAAGCTCCCCGCGGAGGCGATCGCCGACCTCGAGGCGTGGGTGAAGATGGGCGCGCCCGATCCCCGCCGCGGCGACGCCCCGGCGCCGAGGAAGCCCGTCGACCTCGCCGCCGCCCGACGCTCCTGGGCCTTCAGCCCCGTCGCCGAGCCCGCCCTTCCGTCCGTCCGGGACGATTCGTGGCCGCGGAGCCCCATCGACCGCTTCGTCCTCGCGAAACTCGAGGAAAAGAACCTTCGGCCGGCGGTCGATGCAGACCGCCGCGCGATCCTCCGCCGCGTGACCTTTGACCTCACGGGCCTTCCTCCGACGCCCGTTGAGATCGATGCCTTCCTCGCCGACCGGTCGCCCGACGCGTGGTCCCGGGTCATCGAGCGCCTTCTGGCCTCCCCCGCCTACGGCGAGCGCTGGGGCCGCCATTGGCTCGACGTCGTCCGCTACGCCGACACGGCGGGCGACAACTCCGACTTCCCCATCCCGCAGATCCACAAGTACCGGAACTACGTGATCCAGTCCTTCAACGACGACAAGCCGTACGACCAGTTCGTGCGGGAGCAGCTGGCGGGCGACCTTCTGCCTTGGAAGACCGACGAGGAGCGCCACGAGAAGATCGTCGCGACGGGTTACCTCGCCAACGCCAAGCGCTTCGGCTCGCGCGTCGACGACTACCCGTGGCACCTGACGATCGAGGACACGATCGACAACCTCGGCCGCACGTTCCTCGGCTTCACGGTCAACTGCGCCCGCTGCCACGACCACAAGTTCGACCCGTTTACGAACGAGGACTACTACGCCCTGTATGGATTCTTCGCGAGCACGAGGTACCCCTGGCCGGGGATCGAGCTGGAGCAGAGGCAGCGCGACTTCGTCCCGCTCGTCCCCCGGGAGAAGGCCGAGGCCCTCCTCCGGGAGCGCGCGGAGCGGCAGGCCGCGCTCGACGCCGCGTTCAAAAGGCTCGAGGCCGAGAAGAAGTCCGTCGACCTGGCGATGAAGGAGATCGCCGAGGGCGAGCTCGCGCGGATCAAGGAGTACGGCGATTCGCTCGCGAAGTCCGTCGACGCCGCGAAAAAGGAGAAGGACCAGTTCGGCAAGACGCCGCTCCCCTTTGAGACCGCCTACGCCGTCTCCGAGGGGAAGACGGTGTCGAACGCGAAGATGCAGATCAAGGGGGACCCCGAGCGGCTCGGCAAGGAGGTCCCCCGCCGCTTCCTCGAGGTCCTGGGCGGGCAGCCGCTCTCGTCGGACATCAAGGGGAGCGGGCGCCTCCAGCTGGCCGAGTGGATCGTCGATCCCGCCAACCCGCTGGCCGCGCGCGTCCTCGTCAACCGGCTCTGGCACCACCATTTCGGGAAGGGGATCGTCGCCACGCCGAGCGACTTCGGAAAACAAGGCCGGCCGCCCACCCATCCCGAGCTCCTCGACTGGCTGGCCCGCCGGTTCGTGGAGAGCGGCTGGTCGATCAAGGCGATGCACCGCCTCATCCTGCACTCGAGGACCTGGCAGCTCGCGAGCGACGACGACCCGGCCGCCCTGCTCGCCGATCCGTCGAACGACCTTCTCTGGCATCACGCGCGGCACCGGCTCGAGGCGGAGGCGATCCGCGATTCGCTCCTCGCGGTGAGCGGAGCGCTCGACCGCTCGACCGGCGGGTCCCATCCCTTCCCGCCCATGACGCAATGGGACTACACGCAGCACAAGCCCTTCCTCGCGGTCTACGAAAGCGACCGCCGGAGCGTCTACCTCATGACCCAGCGGATCCGCCGCCACCCGTTCTTCGGCATCTTCGACGGGGCGGAGACCAACATGTCGACGTCCGCGCGCGTCACGAGCACGACGCCGCTCCAGGCGCTCTGGTTCCTGAACGACCCCTTCGTCCACGAGCAGGCGAAGCGGTTCGCGGAGAGGCTCGCGAAGGAACGTCCCGACGACGCGTCGCGGATCGAGCGGGCGTACCTCCTGACCTTGGGCCGTCCTCCCACGGAAGAGGAGCTGCGGGCGGGGCTGGAATTCCTCTCGAAGGCCCGGTCGTCCTATGGAGAGGAGGCGTGGCCGGCCTATGCGCGGGTCCTGTTCCGGTTGAGCGAATTCATTCACCCGAGATGAGCATGAGTTGCACGCGGCGCCAGGTGCTCCAGTCCCTCGCGGGAGGCTCACTCCTTCTGCCGGGCTTTCTCTCGAGGCTGCTCGCGGACGACGCGGCGCGCGACCCTCTGGCGCCCCGCGCCCCGCACTTCCCCGCCCGCGCGAAGAACGTGATCTTCCTCTTCTCGCAGGGCGGCGTCTCGCAGCTCGACACCTTTGACTACAAGCCTGAACTCATCAAGGACGACGGCAAGACCCACCTCGTCCCGGGCGGTGGGCTCTCGCGCGACAAGAAGAAACTCCTGCGGCCCGTCTTCGGCTTCAAGCCCGGCGGCCGCTGCGGGACGATGGTGAGCGACATCTTCCCCCGCATCCGCGAGCGGATGGACGACATCTGCGTCATCAAGTCGATGAAATCCGACGACAACGAGCACTTCCAGGCGACGCTCGCGATCCACACGGGGTCGTTCTTCTTCTCGCGCCCGAGCCTCGGCTCCTGGGTGAGCTACGGCCTGGGAACGGTCAACCAGAACCTTCCCTCGTTCGTCGTCATCGCGCCGCAGATGCCTTATGGAGGCACGCAGGTGTTCGCCAACGACTTCCTGCCGGCCTACCACCAGGGGACGCGCGTCATCCCCGGCCCCGAGCCGATCCCCGACCTCGCGCGCCGCTCGAAGGAGGCGGGGCTCCAGGAGATGGAACTCGGCCTCGTCAACGCCTTCAACGAGAAGCACCTGAAGGACAACGGCAACGACTCGAACCTCGCCGCGCGGATCCGCACCTTCGAGACGGCGTTCCGGATGCAGACCGAGGCGCCGGAGGCGTTCGATCTTTCGAGGGAATCCGGCGAGACGCTCGCCCTTTATGGCCTCAAGCGCGGCGCAACCCAGGGCTACGGCTGGCAGTGCCTCGTGGCGCGGCGGCTCGTCGAGCGGGGCGTGCGATTCGTCGAGCTGATCGACGTGGGCTCGTCGAACAACTGGGACCAGCACGGCGACATGCCGCAGCACGCGAAGCTGGCGGCGATGATCGACCAGCCGATCGCAGGGCTGCTCACGGACCTCAAGCGGCGCGGGATGCTAGACGAAACGCTCGTCGTCTGGACCACCGAGTTCGGCCGGACGCCCGGCGAGGACGCCCCGAACGGCCGCGGCCACCACGGCGCCTGCTTCTCCTCGTGGCTCGCCGGCGGTGGCGTGAAGGGCGGGATCACCCACGGGACGACCGACGAGATCTCCTCCGCGGTCGCCGAGGACAAGGTCCACGTCCACGACTTCCACGCGACGATCCTCCACCTCCTGGGCTTCGACCACACGAAGCTCACCTACCGCCACGCCGGCCGCGACTTCCGCCTCACCGACGTCCACGGGAACGTCGTCCGCGAGATCCTGGCCTGACCCGGGAAGGTTCGTCTCGCAGGCCCATAAGGGTGCCCGGGGGCGTGTTAGAATGGGCGGGGAGCCGAATCACGACCATGGTAGAGCCCGCCGAGTCGACCTTTCTCGCGCGGATCGCGCTGGAGTGGAAGCTGATCCAGCAGGAGCAGCTCAATGCATGCCTCCAGGAGCAGGAGATCCTCAGGAAGCGCGGCAAGGAGGTCCTGCTGGGCCAGCTGCTCCTCGACCGCGGCTGGCTCAAGCCCGCCGACCTCAAGCGCATCCTGGAGGAGCAGCGAAGCCGGCTCGACCGGACGCTCACGCGGTACGAGATCCGCGAGCGCGTGGGCGAAGGCTCCACCGCCGTCGTCTACCACGCCTGGGACCGCGATCTTCGCCGCGACGTCGCCCTCAAGCTCCTGCGCGAGGAGGTCTGCGTCGACGCGGGCGGCCGCGAGCGATTCCGAAGGGAGCTGCAGGCGACGATGGAGCTCTCCCACCCGAACGTCGTCGCCGTCCACGACGGCGGCGAGGCGGCCGGGCGCCTCTTCCTCGTCATGGAACTCGTCAAGGGGCGCCGGTTGTCCGATCTCCTCAAGTCCCGGCGGCCGGACGAACGGGAGAGCATCGCCCTGATGGAGAAGGTCGCGCGCGGGGTGGCCGCCGCCCACGCCAAGGGCATCATCCACCGCGACCTCAAGCCCGCCAACATCCTCATCCCGCCCGGGGGCGATCCCAAGGTCACGGATTTCGGCCTCGCGCGCCGCGCGGCGCCGGGCACCGCGATCACCCAGGCGGTGATCGGCACGCCCCTCTACATGGCCCCCGAGCAGGTCACCGCGAAGGAGGTGAGCCCGCGGACCGACGTCTTCGCGCTCGGAGCCCTCCTCTACGAGTGCCTCACCGGCGCGCCGCCCCACGCGGGCCGGAGCGACATGGAGATCTACCGCAAGATCCTGCTCGAACCCGCGGTCGCCCCCAGCCTGAAGAACGTCGCTGTCTCCAAGAGGGTGGACGCGATCGTCCTCCGGGCGCTCGAGAAGGAATCCGCCCGCCGGCAGGCCGATGCGGGGGTGTTCGCGGACGAACTGGCCTCGATCCTCGCCGCTACTCCCTGACCGAAACATAGCCTCCCCGGAAGAGGCTTGATCCTAGAATACTAGTATGCTAGTATAATAGCCTCTGGATCGGTTAAGGAGCCCAGTTCGGTGGCGGAGAGACCGGCGCTCCTCACGGCCTTGATTATCCTGCCCGTGACGTACAACCCGGATGCGGAGGGGAAACACCGGCCTGTCGAAGATGAGAAGTTCATCCTGACGGCGGAGGAGATTGCCAGAAAGTTCGGAGGCGGCACGATCCACCGCTATCCCGGAGGAAACGTGGAAGGCTTTTGGTGGGATAAAGGGAGACTCCTCGTTCATTGTCACCAACAAAGACAGCTAAAGTGACGCAAGCGCTTGGCGTCCAGATAGATGAACATTTCGTCCGCACTCCAAATGGGTCTTCCGAAGGCCATCCTCATACAGCCGCTGTGGCCACTCGAGGAAATGGTTTCTGAGCCTCCTCACCGGCCATTTCACGGGGTTCTGGTCCCGGCGCCAAGCACTTGCGTGGTGACAAAGAACGAGGAGTCTCGATAAAGGCATCCTATACTCAGATGTACATGCGGTCCTCGAGGTGGATGTACCGGACACGGCGCAGTCTAGGACCTGGCTGCGCGCGTTTGCAAAGAAGGTCCTCATGAGGCGATTTGAGCAGAAGGCGATCTACATCAAACTGGTCGGCCCGATCGAACAGATCATCGTGGACGAAGAGCAGGTGAACGAATAGGGCGAGCCAATGCGGGTTGCGGCCCGTGCGCGGCGAGTGTCGATGGTCATGGAGGTGGACGATGTCGGTGGAAAGGAAGCTTGAGGCCCCGGTAACCCTTTTTGCGGCGATCGAAGCCAAGCAGCACGAAGCGCTTAGAGAAATCGCGTTCCGGGAGAAGCGATCGCTCGCCGATCTCGTACGCGAAGCGCTCGACGTGCTCATCCGGAGCCGGTCGAAGAAGCACAAGGTGGCCAGGGCGTGACCGTAAGCAACACGGGTCGTCGAACGCCAACAGCGGGATACCGGAGTACGGGGCCAGCGATCGACTAGACTGCAGGACGAGCTACGACTTCCAACAGGATCAGGTCGTCCCGGAAGCGGGTCCGGCAGGGAGCGGTGCCGTTGTCGTCCACTCGCAAATACTTCTCAACTTCAGACCTGGAATGGTAGCGAAACTCACCCCCTTCACACCGTCGCCCGCGATCGCGGATCCCGATTGAAATCAAGCATGCCCGGTGTATGCAGTCGAACGTGCGCTCAAAGTCCAGGGCCGGGGAGCTCGTGAAGGACTCCGCTACTCCTTGATCCGACCCGGCTCGCGCGCGCCGGTCGCCGGCCGCTTCAGCGCCGCGTCGCCAAGATCCTTCCGCATCGTCTCGGCCAGCGCCTCCATCTTCTGCACGACGTCGGGATGGTCGGCCTTCACGTCGACCGTCTCGCCCGGGTCCTTCTCGAGATCGAAGAGCGAGAGTTCGACCCGCGCCGTGTCGTACTTCGCAGGCAGCCCGCCCTTTCCGCCGGGCCGGCCGTTCAGCGTCGGGTACGCGTGGGCGAAGTGCAGCTTCCACGTCCCCCAGCGGACGGCGTGAAGCTCCCGGCCCCAGTAGAAATAGAGCGCCTCGTGCGGACTTTTCGCGCCGGGCTCTCCAAAGAGCAGCGGCCCGATGTCCAGGCCGTCGATCGCGTGGTCCGGCAGCGCCGCGCCGATCAGCTTCGCCACCGTCGGAAGGACATCGATCGTCACCGCCGGCTCCCGGCAGGCCGTTCCCGCGGGGATGCGCCCGGGCCACCAGGCAATCATGGGCTCCCGGCAGCCGCCGTCGAACATCGTCGCCTTCCCCTCGCGAAGCGGGTACGCCGAGCCCGCGTGCTCGCCGTAGCTCAGCCACGGGCCGTTGTCCGACGTGAAAATCACCAGCGTGTCCTTCTCCAGGCCGTTCTTCCGGATCGCTCCCACGATCTCGCCGACCGACCAGTCGACCTCCATCATCACGTCGCCAAAGAGCCCCACGCCGCTCTTCCCGCGGAACCGGTCGGAGACGTGGAGCGGGACGTGCACCATCGCGTGCGGCACGTAGAGAAAGAACGGCCGCTCCCGGTTCTTCTCGATGAACCTGACCGCCCGTTCCGTGTACCAGGTCGTCAGCATCTCCTGGTCCTCGTGCGAGACCTTCGGCTTCACGACCTCGTTCCCCTCGATGAGCGGCAGGTCGGGGAAATTCTTCGCCGTCGGGTGGAGCGGCCACATGTCATTCGAGTACGGCAGCCCGAAGTACTCGTCGAAGCCGTGCTGCAACGGCAGGAACTGCCGGTCGTCGCCGAGGTGCCACTTGCCGTAGATCGCGGTGGCGTAGCCCTTCTGCTTGCAGACCTCCGCCAGCGTCCGCTCCGAGGAGCTGATCCCCACCTTTGACTTCGGCCCGAGCGCGCCCAGGATGCCGACCCGGACGTTGTAGCAGCCGGTCATCAGGCTCGCCCGCGACGCCGAGCAGACCGCCTGCGGGACGTAGAAGTCGGTGAAGATCCTCCCTTCCTTCGCCAGCCGGTCGAGGTTCGGCGTGCGGTACGCCTTCGCGCCGAACGGCCCGATGTCGGCGTACCCCATGTCGTCCATGAAGATGACGACGATGTTCGGCGGCCGGCGCGTCTCGATCGTGGGAGCCTGCGCGCACGAGGCGAGCGTTGCGAGAAGGAGCCAGCGAATCTTCATGGGCCACCGCCAAGATGGCCCCGATTGTACCCTTTAGTATGGATATGACCACCCTCCTCCTCGCGACTCTCCTCGCCTGCCAGGAGGCGCCCGTCGACGAGGTCCTCAAGGCCTCTCCCTCCGGGGTTTGCGTCCTCGTGGGCGCGCGCGACGTCGCCCTGGCCGCGAAGATCGCCGACGGCGGCCGCTGGGTGGTCCACGCGATTGACGCCGACGAGCCCAACGTCCGCTCGATGCGGCAGGCGATCGACACCCGCGGGCTCTCGGGCCTGGTCACAATCGAATCCTGGGCGGGCCCCGCGCTCCCCTTCCCCGAGAACGTGGTCAACCTCGTCGTCGCGGAGGCGGACGTGGCCCCGGCGGAACTCCTCCGCGTGCTCGTTCCCGCCGGCACGGCGCTCGTCAAACGCAACGGCGCCTGGACGGCGGTGAAGAAGCCCCTCCCCGCGGAGTTTGACGAGTGGACCCACTGGCGCCACGAGGCCGACGGCAACATGGTCTCGCGCGACCGCGCCGTGGCGCTCCCCACGGGCCTCCGCTGGGTGGCCGGCCCCGCGCAGGACGCCGGCGGGAAGAAGTGGTACTACGACCACACGCTCGTCTCCTCCAACGGCCGAAACTTTTACGAGTACGAGGACTCGATCGCCGCGCGCGACGCGTACAATGGAATCCTCCTCTGGACCCGGCCGATCAAGACGCACACCTTCAAGGAGACGGGCGTCCCGCTCCCCGAGAACCCGACGCCCAAGATGAAGCTCGGGGTCCGGACGTCGAAGGTCCGTCCCGTCGCCTCCGGGGACCGGCTCTACATCGCGAGCGACGGCAAGGTCCTCGCCCTCGACGCGCGGACCGGCGGGACCGCGGCCGAGTTCGGCGAGGCGCGCGACCCGCGCGAGATCCTCCTCGACGGCGGGCTCCTCATCATCACCGACGCAACGGCCGTCCGCGCGTACGATCCCGCGACGAGGAAGCTTGCCTGGGAGACGACGATCGCCGCGCGCCGGATCGTCGCCGAGGGCGGATCGCTTCTCATCGTCACCGCGAAGCACCTGGTCGCAATCGACCGCGCGACCGGCAAGGAGCTCTGGCGGCGCGACGAGCCCGACGCCGACCTCGCGCTCACCGCGACCGCCCACGACGGCTACTTCGTCATCGAGAAGTCGACCCTGCGGGACGATCCCGCGGGCTGCGGCATCAAGGTCTACTCGTCGAAGACGGGCGAGCTCCTCTGGATCCGCGATTACAAGCCCGACATGACGCACTACAAGGAGGCGCGCGCCTACTTCGCGCAGGGCCTCCTCTGGCTCCCCGTCGAGAAGGAGGGGCTCCTCGGGCTCGACCCGAAGAACGGCTCGCAGCGGAAGCAGTGGACGACGCGGGGCAAGCACTGCGCCTCCCCCGTCGCCACGGAGCGGTTCTTCCTCGCGCCCGAGTGCGAGGCGACCGACTTCGCCGACGGGACGGAGACGCACGCGCGGATGTTCAAGAGTGCCTGCCGCCTCCCGTTCATCCCCGCCAACGGGCTCCTCTACACGTTCCCGGTCCAGTGCGAGTGCTACCCGATGCTCCGCGGCTACATGGGGCTTTCGTCGACGGCGAAGACCGGCGAGCTCGCCGCCGGGCCGCGGATCCAAAAGGGCGCCGCACTCCCCGCGGCCGGCGCGCTCCTCAAGCCCGCGGACGCCACCGCCGAATGGCCGACCTACCGGCACGACGTCTACCGCAGCGGCGCCACGCCCGCCCCGCTCCGCCGCGCCGACGTGAAGAAGTCGTGGGAGACGACCGTCGCCGAGTGGCCGGCCGGTCCGGCCGCGGCCGAGTGGAAAACGAACCCGTTCGTGAAGGGGATCCTGACGGCGCCCATCGCGGCGGGCGGAAGCATCTACGTCGGCGTGCCCGACCTCCACCGCGTGGTGGCGCTCGATGCTAAATCGGGCAAGACGCGCTGGACGTTCCTCGCGGGCGGCCGCCTCGACGGGCCGCCCACGATCCACGAGGACCTCTGCCTCTTTGGGGCGCACGACGGCTGGGTGTACGCCGTCCGCGCCGAGGACGGAGTCCTCGCGTGGCGCCTGCGCGTTGCGCCGAACGAGTCGCGGATCCTGGCGTACGGCCAGATGGAATCGCTCTGGCCGGCCGTCTCGAGCGTGCTCGTCGACCGGGACCTCGGCTACGTCGCGGCCGGCCGCCATCCGACCGCCGACGGCGGGATCCGCGTCGTCGCGTTCAAGCCGCGGACGGGCGAGATCGCGTGGGAGAAGACGGTCGACAACCTGGACGCGATCACGAAGTGGTACGGCGGGACGCTGCCCGCGAGCCAGAACACGCCCACCGGCCCCAACGCGCCCAAACTCCCCAAGGTCGGGCTAGACTTCGAGCCGGTCGACCTGCTGGTCCGCGACGGCGAGAGCGTGGCGATGTCCCGATGGAAGTTCAACGCGGCCGACGGCGCCTTCACACTCGCGCTCGGCAGCGTGACGTACGAGGCGCCCGGCGGCCTCGCGGTGCCGCGCGGCCTCTGGGGCTACGGCATCCGGCAGACGAAGCAGGTCCAGCCCAAGCCTCCCGCGTGCTTCGACGCGGGGAAGATCCACGCGGGCGCGACGGGCGACGCGGCGATGATCGTCGCGGGCGGCACGCTCGTCTCGATCACCGCGAAAGGCGACCTCCGGGTGGGCGACCGCCTTGTCGACCTGGGCGTCGAGCCGATCACCGACGGGATGATCTCCGCCTACGGCGCCCTCTACCTCGTAACCCAGAAGGGCACCTTGATCTGTCTCGAGTAGGAGCCACCGAATGCAGCCACGCACGCTCGCCATCGCCCTGCTTCTTTCAGTCCCGGGCGCGCTCCTCGCCCAGGAGGACTGGCCGCAGTGGCGCGGCCCCAACCGCGACGGTGTAAGCCGGGAAACGGGCCTGCTCAAGGAGTGGCCGACGGCGGGGCCGAGGCTCCTCTGGCAGATCGACCGGGTCGGCGTCGCTTACTCCACGCTTGCGGTGAAGGGCGGACGCCTCTACACGCAGGGCGACGTGGACGGCATCGAACAGGTGATCTGCCTGGACGCCGAGAGCGGAAAGACCCTCTGGGCGGTCCAATCGGAGCCCGTCGCCCGCCGCCTGGCGCAAAAGACCGCGGACCAGATGAAGAAGCTGGACCGCGACGGCGACGGCGTGGTGGACGAGGCGGAGGCGCTCGCCGGGCTCGGATGGAACTTCAACCAGTTCGACACGCCGATCGAGGGCGGCCCGAAGGCAATCGCAGAGGCCCGCGCCAAGCGGCTCATCGCGAAGCTCGACAAAAACGGCGACGGCCGCCTCGACTTCACGGAGTTCGGGCCCGGCCTCCGCGACAAGGCGCCCGAGATCGATTCGACCGACCAGCAGGCCGATGTCGCCGCGCTCGCGAAGAAGAGGGCGGACGCCTACTTCGAGGCGTTCGACAAGGACAAGGACGGGAAGCTGACCCAGAAAGAGGTCTCCGGCTCGGTGCTCTCGCAGCTGTTCGACCGGATCGACCAGGCCGACCCCCAGACCAAGAAGAAGGACGGCTTCGTGACCCCCGAGGAGCTGGTCGCCTACCTGGTCAAGTCCGAGCCCGGACGCGACGGGATCCTCACGGCGGAGGAACTCGCCCTGTACTACGAGAAGCAGCATGCGGGTCGCGACGGGATCCTCACCGCCGCGAAGCTGAAGGGCTACTACGGCGGGTACCGGAACAGCTACGGCGACGGCCCCCGCGGCGCGCCGACCCTGGACGGAGAGTTCGTCTACACCGAGGGCGGCTCGGGCGACGTCTCCTGCCTCGAGGCCGCGACGGGCAAGACCGTCTGGCACCTCAACCTCGCCACGGACCTGGGCGGCGGCGTTCCCGGTTGGGGCTACAGCGAATCGCCGCTCGTGCTCGGCGATTGGCTGATCGTCACGCCGGGCGGCAAGAACGGCACGCTGGCCGCGCTCGACAAGAAGACGGGGAAACCGGTATGGCGCTCCGCGGGAATGACGGAGGGGGCCCAGTACTCGTCGCCCGTCGTGGCCGAGCTCGCGGGCGTGCGGCAGATCGTCCAGATGGCGAACAAGAACGTCTTCGGGGTCCGGGCGGACACCGGCGCGCTTCTCTGGACCTACGCCAAGGCGAACAACGGGACGGCCAACGTCTGCACGCCGGTGCCCTGGAAGGACCACGTCTTCGCTTCCAGCGACTACGGCGTGGGAGGCGGGCTCGTCCAGATCGCCGCCGACGGCGCGGGCTGCAAGGCCGAGGAGGTCTACTTCGAGAAGCGCATGGCGAACCACCACGGCGGGATCGTCCGCGTGGACGATCACCTGTACGGCTTCGGAAACGGCGGGCTGATCTGCATGGACTTCCTCACCGGGAAGATCGCTTGGAGCAACCGGAGCGTGAACAAGGGTTCGCTGGTCTTCGCCGACGGGATGCTCTACTGCCTCGGCGAGGGCTACCAGGTGGCGCTGGTCGAGGCGAATCCCAAGGAGTACAAGGAGCACGGCCGGTTCAAGATCGACAACCTCGGCCGCCCGAGCTGGGCGCACCCCGTCGTGGCCGGCGGCCGGCTCTTCATCCGGAACCAGCAGCGCCTGGCCGCCTACGACATCAAGGCTCGATAGACCCTACTCGTAGCGGAACGGCTTGCGCAGCGAGCGCCAGGGTTCCTTGTCGTAACAGTCGATCAGGAACGGGCCCTTCGCCACCGCGGGCGAGAGGATCGCGAGGAACGTCACGGGCGCCTTCGACGAGTTGTAGATCCCGTGCACGACTTTCCGGGGGATGAAGGCCGTCTCGCCGGGCTTCAGGATCCGGCGCTCGCGGCCCACCCACTGCTCGCCCTTCCCCTCGAGGATGTAGATGATCTCCTCGCGCGCGGGATGGAGGTGGAACTGGTGGCCGCGGCCGGGCGGCATCGTCACGCGCACGAGGATCAGGTTCTTCGTGCCCGTCATCTCGGGCTTGCAGCACCAGTCGTGGTGGCCCCAGTGGGCCTCCGAGACCTCGCACTCCTGGCTCGTGATGAACCGCAGGAATTCCTTCTTGTCCCGGGTCGCCGGGCTCATCGCGCCGTCACCTTTCCCTTCTTTCCAGACCCGTTCTTGGACGCGGCCCCGCGGCCCAGCTTGATCGCCTTGAACTTGCGGATCTGGTCGGCGATCGCGCGCTCCGCCGGGAGACGCTCCGTCGAGCTCGCGCCGTAGAAGCCGTCCACTCCCTTTGAGTGCTGGAGGACGTAGTCCGCGTCGGGCGGCTCGGAGATCGGGCCGCCGTGGCAGATCACGAGCACGTCTCCCCGGACCGACCGCGCGGCGTCGGCGATCTCGTCAATCTTCCGGACGCAGTCGTCGAGCGTCTTCGAGCTCTTCGCGCCGATCGTCCCGCCCGTCGTCACGCCCATGTGGGCCACGATGATGTCCGCCCCCGCCTCCGTCATCCGCTTCGCTTCGTCGGTGTTGAAGACGTACGGCGTCGTCAGCAGGTCCATGTCGTGCGCCATCCGGGTCACGTCGACCTCGAGCTGGTAGCTCATCCCGGTCTCCTCGAGGCTCTGGCGCATCTCCCCGCCCCAGAGGCCGACGGTCGGAAAATTCTGGATCCCCGCGAAGCCGAGCTCCTTCAGCTCCTGGAGGAAGAGCCGCGGGATCATGAAGGGATCGGTGCCGCAGACGCCGGCGAGCACCGGCGTGTGCTTGACCACCGGCAGCACCTCGAAGGCCATCTCCTTCACGATCTGGTTGGCGTTTCCATAGGGCATCAGGCCCGCCGACGAGCCGCGGCCCGCCATGCGGTAGCGGCCCGAGTTGTAGATGATGAGGAGATCGATGCCGCCCGCCTCCTCGCTCTTCGCGGAGAGCCCCGTCCCCGCGCCGCCCCCGATGATCGGCTCGCCCTGCGCGATCTTCTCGCGGAACCGCTTCATGATCGCCGCGCGTGAGTTGTCGACCTTCACTTCGAGACCCTTCCTTTCTTGGCCGTTTCGATCAGGTCCAACAGCTTCCGGGTCGCCGCATCGGCGAACTCCGGGTCGTTGATGTGCAGGTCGAGCTCCCTGAGCTCGACGCCTTTCGCGGTCCGCTTGATCGCGTCGTAGAGCGCCGTCCGAGCCGCGGGGTCGTCGAACGGCTGGCCGGCCGCGTCGATCGCCGAGACCCCTTTGAGCGGAAGCAGGATCGACGTCGGTCCCTTCGCCGCCGCGCACTTTCGGCCGAGGTCCTCGCCGATCCGCGTGTTCTCCTCGGGCGTCGTCCTCATGAGCGTCACGACCGGGTTGTGCGGGTAGAACTTCCGCCCTTTAAACTGGGCGGGCACCGTCTCGGGCGCGTAGAAGTTCACCATGTCGGTCGCGCCCACCGAGACGAGCTGCGGCACGCCCACCCTTCCCGCCGCGGTCAGCCGGTCGGGACCGGCCGTCAGGAACCCGCCGCAGAGCTCGTCGGCGAGCTCCGTCGTCGTGATGTCGAGGACGCCTGCGATCAGCCCCTCGGCGATGAGCGACTCCATCGCCTGCCCGCCGTTTCCCGTCGCGTGGAAGACGAGCACCTCGTAGCCCGCCTTCTCGAGCGTCTCCTTCGCCCGCATGATGCACTTCGTGGTCACGCCGAACATTGTCGCCGCGATGAGCGGCCGGTCCTCCTCAGCGGTGTCGGGCAGCGAAAGGGTCACCATCCCCGCCATCGCCCGGGCCGCCTCGCTCAGGATCTGCCTGCTGATCCGGTTGATCCCGAGGATGTCGACGACGGAATTCATCATCAGGATGTCCTTGTCGCCGACCCACTGCCGCACGGTGCCGGAGGCGAGGGTGCTCACCATGAGCTTGGGGACGCCGATCGGGAGCGCCCGCATCGCCGACGTGCCGATCGTCGTCCCGGCCGAGCCACCGAGCCCCAGCACGCCCGCGACGTCGCCCTTTGAGTGCAGATCCGTGACGATCTTCGTCGCGCCCGCCGCGGCGGCCTTGACCGCCTTGCCGCGATCGTTCTTCTCACGGACCGTCGCGAGCGTCGTCCCCGCCGCCTTGAAAACCTCCTCGCGGGGGATGTCCGCCGCGATGGCCGGCGTCCCCAGGCAGCCGGTGTCCACGATCTTGGCCGCCACCTTCATCGCGGCCAGCTGGTCGCGGACGAACGCGGCCTCCGGGCCCTTCGTGTCGAGCGTCGCCAGGACGTAGACGGCCTTCATTTCTTCTGGACCCATGCCGCCGCGTTCTGCAGGAGCTTCTTGTAGGCCTCGTGCTCGTGGGCCGAGCCGTCGTGGCCAAGGGTGAGGCAGACGATCTTCCCCTTCGCGTGCTTCACCGTCCAGGCCACGGGGTACTCCTTCCCCGTGTCGAGCGACTTCCCCTTCGCGAGCACCGTGATTTCCGGGCCCTCCGCATCCTTCTGGAACTGGTAGAGCTCGTCCTTCACCCGGAACGTCTTCGTCACGCCGGACATCACGGGATGCGACTCGTCGACGACCGTCACCTCGAACTCCTGGTACTTCTCGTGGCCCCGCGCGCCGCCGCCGACCAGCGTCTTGTTGTACTCCGGCCAGTCCTTCCAGTTGTACCAGCAGGCCGGGTGGACGAGAAGCAGCCCCTTGCCCCGGTCGACGAACTCAAAGATCCCCTTCCGGGTCGCCGCGTCGGCGATCGGCTGGTTGTTTGACAGGTAAAGCACGTCGATCTTCTCGAGGGCGGGGGCGATCTCCTTCACGTCGTTCGTGTAGGATGCGTGGAGCGTCTCGGCGTCCGCCCCCTTGAACCACTTCTCGAAATCGTGACTCGATCCGCCGCCCACGATCAGGATCTTCTCGAGCCTCGGCGCCGCGGCGCCGCCGCCGATCTCCGCGGTCATCGCGAGGAAGGTCGGGGCCATCGTGTTATCGTAGCTCTCGAGCGCCAGGTGGTGGATCGGCTCCTTCCGGCCCGGCTTCATCGTGAACCACCGCAGCTGGCCCGGCTGGCCCGGCTCGATCAGGCCGTCGACATACGTCGAGCCCGGCACGTCGATCCGCTTCACCCAGTCGGCGAACTCCACTCCATCGCGGAGATCGTTCACCTCGGTCTTCCCGTCCACGTAGAAGTAGGTCACCTTGACCACCTTCTGCGGACTTCCCTCGGGATTGATCGTCCCCCACGCCGCGATCCCGCCCAGGACGTGGATCTTCTCGCAGGCAAAGCCCATCGGGACTTCGACCTTCTGTGGCATCGCGAGCTTCGAGGCCCAATCGGGCGCCATCCCGCCTTTCAGGACGATCGCGTTGTTCCCGTTCAGGCTCTTCGACGGATCGACCACCTGAAAAGGAATGCTCTCCACCATCTGGATCCCGTACTTCCGCAGGCGCAGGTTGTTCGGCTCGCGTGCGGGATCGTAGAGGCCCTTCACGCTCGAGGCCGTGAACGCCGTCTGGAGGTCGATGATCCGGAACCCGCCCGCCTCGGAGCAGAGAAACGTCAGGATGTCGCACAGGGCCGGCGCACCCAGGCTCTCGAGGCCCTCGGGCATGAGCGACATCCCGGTCGAGACCATGAGGTCGATGTCGGCGCGCCGGACCTCGCGGTCCCCCTCGGCGCTCCGGAGGAAGACCGTGTCCCTCGTCTCGCGCGCGACGATCCCATTGAAGACGTCGCCGCTCTTGGTGCGGACGTTGAACGAGACGTAGTTCGCCTCGACCACGCGGTTCGGATCGATGATGTGGATCAGGAGGTCGTGCTTCCCGTGCACGCCCATCCCCGTCAGGTCGGGCGAGAGCCCCTTGCCTTCGCCCTTGTAGACGTGGCACTTGAGGCAGTTGTCGGTGAGAAGCTGCCGGCCCCTCGCCGCGTCGCCTTGCTTCTCGATCAGCGGCAGCAGCGACGCGACGATCACGTCCTTCGTTTTGTTCTGCTCGCCCATGACCGCGTCGAAGACGGACTTCGCGCGCTTCGAGGTCGCGCCGTCCGGATGGTTCCGGAGGCGGAAGATCGCGTTGGGGCCGAGTTCGTTCGGCCGGACGCGCTTCTGCTCGACCTCGCCCAGCAGGAACGCCGCCCAGTCGGGACGCCGGAAGATCTGGCTCAGGATTGACTCGCGGACCGAGCCCGCGAGCTTCGGGTAGGCCGCGACGAGCACCGGCGCGACCGCGTTGTCGGTGATCCCGCCCAGCGCCTCGATCACGCCCTTTTGAAGATCGATCGACGACGAGGGCACGAGGAGCCCGCCCGCCGCCTCGATCGCCTTCTCCTTCACGGCCGCGATCGCAAGGAGCGCGGTGAAGTCCTGGATGCGGACCTCGTCGGACTTCGACGCGTCCCTGATCGACGCCATGAGCCCGCGGGTCACGGGTTCGAGCGCCTTCGCCATCGACTCGTCCTTCACCCAGCGGCCCGCGAACGGAAGCGCGGCGCTGACGAGCTCCGGCACGGCGAGGAGCGCTTCGAGCGCCCTTTTGAGTTCCGGGGTGACCTTCGGCTCGAGGTCGGGCTTGAGCGTCTTCCCCAGCCGGAGGAGCGCCGCCTGCTTGATCGCGGTGGCGGATCTTCCCGAGATCCCGATGATCGCCTGGGCCGCGAGCTCCGCGTTCTGCCGCGTGCCGACCGATCCCGCGAGTTCCTCCGCGAGGGCCCGGTCGCCCAGGTCGATCGCCGCCGCGAGCGCCTCGAGGGGCGACGCGCCGAGAGCGCCGATGGCCGCCGATCGGCTGTAGTCGTCCTTCAGCCCGGCGTAAAGCTTGAGCAGCGACTCCGCCGCCGCGGTCGAGGGCGGGAACGCGCCCAGGGCCACGATCTTCTCGAGCCGCACCCGGGCGTCGGAGTCATCAAGGCTTAAAAGCAGGGCTTTCTGGAGATCGTCCCCCTTCGCGATGAGCGCGGCGATCCGCGCCGCGTTCTTCCGAACGCCGGCGTCCGCATCGCGGAGCGCGGCGACGATCTCCGCGTTCGTGAGCTTTCCAAGGCGCTGGAGAATCCAGAGGGCGAGGACTTTTGTCTCGGGCTTCGCCGTGGCCTTCAGGAGGGCCGCGACCTCGGCCGCGCGCTCGCCCTTTTCGCAGAGGAGGCGCTGGGCGGTCAGGCGAACCCAACGGTTGGGATGCTCCAGGGCCTGTACGGAGGTGACGTCGCATACCGGGAACGTCTTCGCCTGCTTGTGCTGGAGGCGCCAGATGCGGCCGTGCTCGTGGTCGCGGTCGGGCCGGATCGCCGCGTTGTACGGATCGTGCTTGGGTCCGCGCGTGTCGTTGTGGACAGCCGCCTGGTTGTAGAAGTCGACGATGTAGAGCGCGCCGTCGGGCCCGACCTCGGTGTCGATCGGGCGGAACCAGAGGTCGGTCCCCGCGACGAACTCCTCGGGCCGGACCTTGCTGGCGGCGTAGGTCACGCCCTCGGGGCGGATGCGGTCCTGGTGGACGATGTTGATCGTGCACTCGGTGACAAAGTGGATGGAGCGATACTCGTCGGGCCAGGCGCCGCCGTCGTAGAGGGTGCTCCCGGCCGCCGCGGTGAAGCCGCCCACGTTGTCGATCTGGAGGTAAGGGTTGATCGAGTACTTGAGCGCCGGGTTGGCGTCGCGGTGATCGGCGATGTCCTTCCATCCCTCCTTCAGGCCGCCCGCGCGCCCGCGCGAGAGGACGGCGTCGGACAGGACCACGTGGCGGAGGTGCGATCCGTTCGCCATCGTGAAGAAGATCTCGCCGTCCCAGCTGAAGTCCATGCCCCACGTGTTCGAGTTGTACGAGGAGACGACCTCGATCTCGCTGCCGTCGGGCTTGAAACGGAAGAGCCCGTTGCCGATCTTCCCCATCGGCTTTCCGTCCTTGTTCGAGACGTTCGACCCACCGCCGGAGTAACCCTGCGTGGCATAGATCCAGCCGTCGAGGCCCCAGCGGAGGTTGCTCGCCACGGCGTGCGTGTCACGATAGCCGAAGCCGCTGAAGAGGACTTCGCGCTTGTCGCACACGCCGTCGCCGTCGGTGTCGCGGAGGAAGAGGATCTCCGGGGCCTGCATGACGATCACACCGTCCTTGTGGAAGACGAAGCTGGTCACGAGGTCGAGCTGGTCGTAGAAGACGGTCTTCCGGCCCTTCGCGTCGAACCACGCGATGCTGTCGCGCGGCCGGGTCTTCCAGAGCTCCGCCTTGTTGGGATACATCGGCGTCTGCGCGACCCAGAGGCGGCCCTTCGGGTCCCAGCCGATCGAGATCGGTTTCACGATCTCGGGCTCGGCGAGGACGAGGCTGAGGTCGAAGTCGGCGGGAACGCCGATCTTCTCGCGAGCGAGATCGGGGCGGATCGGCCCGCCGGGCGGATAGCGGAGCGAGCCCAGTTCCTCCTTCGTGACGAGGAGATCGACGTCGCGCTTCCCCGTCCAGGCAATCCCGCGGAGGAGGAGCGCGCGGTAGTGCGGAAGGCTGAAGGAGGCGTGCTGGTGGCCCTGGAGGTTCACGAAGGCGCGGTAGGCGTCCTTCTCGTAGACCCACATCTGCGGGGAGACCTCGTTGAACATGCGGAAGGCCGTACCGATCACCTTCGCTTCGGGCATGAGGTGGAGATCCCAGTAGATCTCGTCGTCCATGAAGAAGTTGGAGAAGCCCTTCGTGATCGGGTGCGGGGTGTCCTGGACGTAGATGCCGACCGTCCCGTGCTGGAACTTCGACTTCCCGTGCTCCCACGCGCCGCCGATGACCGTCTTGAACCACTGGGGATCCTTGCCGCAAACCGCGTCGTGGAGCGCGACGATGCCGCCCCCCCGCTTGAGGTACGCGTCGAGGTGCTCGCGCTGTTCGTCGGGAATCGTACCCGCCTCGGCGGCGAACATCACGAGGACGTCGGTCTTCTCGAGCTGCTCGCGGCTCGGGAAGTCCATCGCGCCGTCGACCGCGCAGCCGCGCGCCTTGAGAAGCTCCGTCCACTCTTTGAGGAACTGCGGATGGTCGTGCTCGCCCGGGCCATGCGTCTTCACGCCCGCCCTGATGAAAACGCGCAGCGGCCTCGACTCCTGCGCCGGCGCCGCCGCGGCCACGGCCAGCAGGATCGCTCCGATCAACGGGGTCCGCATCATCGTCCGATCCTCAACTGTTAAGTGACGAATCCGATTTGTCACTTAACAGCAGGAGCCGTGCCACTCCCCACGCTGGCTGCTTCGCAAGGGGCTTGAATCCAATGAGTTATTTAGGGCGTAAGATGGGAGAGAGTATTCTATGTAACCGGTGACAGTATACTGTAACTAAGTATCCGTATCCTTATGAATCCGCTGGCCACCCTTATCGCAAGCCGGACCCCGATTGTCGGGGCGGCGATCGGCGCGGGGATGAGCGCGGCCGCGGCCGAGGAGGGCGGGGCGGATCTCCTCATGGTCCTGAGCGCCGGCTACTACAGACTCCAGGGCATCGCCTCGGCGGCCGCGTTCATGCCATACGCGAACGCGAACGAGGTGACGTGGGAGATCGCCGCGAGGAACGTGATCCCGCGGGTCCGCCGCACGCCTGTCTTCGCCGGCGTCTGCGCGCAGGACCCGAACCTCGACCCCGACGAGTATCTCCGCCGCGCCGTCCAGCACGGGCTGGCCGGCGTCACCAACTTTCCCAGCGTCAGCTTCATCACCGGCGACCTCCGCACGGCGCTCGAGGAGGAGGGCAACGGCCTCGAGCGCGAGGTGGCGCTCCTCGCCCGCGCGCGCGAGCTCGGACTCATGGCGATCGGCTTCTGCCTGAACCCCGACGACGCGCGTCACCTCTCGAAGGCGGGCGTCGATCTCCTCTGCCTCAACCTCGGGATCGCCGAGTGGCGGACCGTCGAGGCCGGCGAGCACCAGGCGGCGCTCGACCGGGCGGTCGCCTCCATCCGCGACATGATCGCCGCGGCCGGGGAGGTGCCGTGTGTCGTCTTCGGCGGCCCCGTCGTCCTTCCGCAGGACACCGCCCAGGTCTACCAGCGGACCGGCGCGCTCGGCTACATCGGCGGGAGCGCCGTCGAGCGCTTCCCCACCGCTGGCGCGATCACGCAGGCGGTCCGCGACTTCAAGCACGCCGCCCGCGCGGGCAAGGGCCTGGACCGCCTCGGCGCGATGATCGGCACCGGGCCCGCGATGCAGCAGGTCTTCGAGACGATCCGCTCGGTCGCCGAATCGGACGCCTCCGTGCTCGTCACCGGCGAGAGCGGCACGGGGAAGGAGCTCGCCGCGCGCGAGATCCACCGCCTCAGCCGGCTCCACGCGCAGCCGCTCGTCAGCTGGAACTGCGGCGCGACGAGCGAGAGCCTCGCGATGTCCGAGCTCTTCGGCCACGAGAAGGGCGCCTTCACGGGCGCGATCCGCGCGCACCTCGGGAAGTTCGAGCTCGCCCACGGCGGGACGCTCTTCATGGACGAGGTCGCCGACCTCCCGCCCTCCGTGCAGGCGAGCCTCCTCCGGGTCCTCCAGGAGCGCGAGATCGTCCGGGTCGGCGGCGAGAAGACGATCGCGGTCAGTGTCCGCCTGGTCGCGGCCTCGAACAAGGACTTCCAGCAGCTGATCCCCGCGGGCCGCTTCCGCCTCGACCTCTACTACCGCCTGAGCACCGTCGTCCTCCGCATGCCTCCGCTCCGCGAGCGGCAGGAGGACATCCCGTTCCTCGTCTGGGAGATCGCCCAGGAGTTCAGCCGGAAGTACGGCGCCCCCGTTCCGCGGATCCCCGAGTCCGTGATGACCGCGCTCGCGCGGCACTCCTGGCCGGGCAACATCCGCGAGCTCCGGAACGTCGTCGAGCGCCTCTTCCTGCTCGGCAAGGGGAAGACGTTCTCGCGCGCGTGGTTCGACGAGATCTTCGCGGCCGACCGCGCGGTGGGCGAGAGCCTCCCCGCCGCCGCCGCCCACCTCCCGATCGCCGCCCGACGCGGACGCCTCCAGGAGACGCTCGCCCGCCTCGGCGGCAACAAGAGCGCCGCCGCGCGCGAGCTCGGCGTCACCCGCAAGACCGTCCACAAGTGGCTTCGCGGGGCGGTTTCATAGTATTCAACAGACCTGAACGGGGCTCAACATCGCCGGCCCCCGATTCCACCCGCCGCTCCGAAGAGGGGAAACACGAGTGTATAACTAGAGGAGCGGGAGACACGAATCGAGGGGACCGCCTCGTGAGAACAGCCCTTCTTCTGGCCATCCTTCTGGCGGGCGCCGAGGCCCAGGAGCAGCAGGGCAGCGCCGTCGCGGGACAGCCCGTCGACTTCATCCGCGACATCCAGCCCATCTTCCGCGACTCCTGCCTCTCCTGCCACGGGGAGAAGAAACAGAAGGGCCAGCTCCGCCTCGACTCGAAGGTCTCCGCGCTCCAGGGCGGCGTCGGCGGCCGGATCATCGTCCCGGGCAAGGGCAAGGAGAGCAAGCTCGTCGCCATCCTCCTCGAGGCCAACGCCGACGACCGCATGCCCCAGAAGGCCGATCCCCTCTCCAAGGAAAAGATCGATCTCGTCCGCACCTGGATCGACCAGGGGGCGACCTGGCCCGACTCCGCCTCGGTCGGCGGCGCCGCCGACAAGCACTGGGCTTGGGTCAAGCCGGTCCGCGCGGAACCGCCCGCGGTCGCGAACCCCTCGTGGGTCCGCAACCCCGTCGACGCTTTCATTGCCGCCGAACTCGACCGGCGCGGCCTCAAGCCGCGGCCCGAGGCGCCCAGGCACCAGCTCCTCCGCCGTGTTTATCTCGACCTCATCGGCCTCCCGCCCACCCGCGAGGAGCTCCAGGCCTTCCTCGCCGATCCCGCGCCCGACGCCTACGAGAAAGTCGTGGACCGGCTTCTCGCCGACCCGCGGCACGGCGAACGCTGGGGCCGCCACTGGATGGACGTCTGGCGCTACGCCGACTGGGCGGGCTACCAGAATGAGATCCGCGATTCGATGAAGCACATCTGGCGCTGGCGCGACTGGATCGTCGAGTCGCTCAACGCGGACAAGCCCTACGACCGCATGATCGTCGAGATGCTGGCCGGCGACGAGCTCGCGCCGGGCGATCCCGACACGCTCCGCGCGACCGGCTTCCTCGCCCGCAACTGGCAGAAGTTCAGCCGCGACTCGTGGCTCATCAACGTCGTCGAGCACACCTCGAAGGCCTTCCTCGCGACCACGATGAACTGCGCGCGCTGCCACGGCCACTTCTTCGATCCCATCAGCCACCAGGAGTACTACCAGTTCCGCGCCTTCTTCGAGCCCTACAACGTGCGCACCGACCACCTGCCCGGCCAGGGCAACGTCGACATCGACGGTCTCGCCCGCGTCTACGACGCCGACCCCGCCGCGCCGACCTACCTCTACGTGCGCGGCAACGAGAAGAACCCCGACAAGTCGGCCGCCCTGCCGCCGGCCGTCCCGCGCGTCCTCGGCGGAACACCGCTCTCCATCCAGCCCGTTCCCCTCCCGAAGGAGGCGTTCCTCCCCGAGAAGCGCGACTTCGTCCTCCGCGACCTCCTCGCCGCCGACGCAAAGGACCTCGAGGCCGCCCGCGGCAAGATCGATGCCTCGCTCCAGGCCCTCTCAAAACTCGAGGCGACCCTGGCGGCGGAGGAAAACCCCAAGAACCGGAAGGCGCGGGACGCGGCGCTCGAGGAGCTGCCCCTGGTGCTCATGGCCGTTCCGATCGGCGAGGCCAGGCACGCGTCGCTCGAGGCCACCGTCAAGGCTGAAGGGATCGAAGACGGAGGCGACAAGACGTCCGACGCATTCAAGAAGGCGGCGACCGAGGCCCAGGCCGCCCAGAGAACGCTGGCGGTCCTCGAATCGAAGCGGACGCTCTTCACCGCCCAGCGCGCCGTCTCGAAGGCGGCCGCGGACGGAAAGAAGCCCGAGGAGATCGCGGCCGCGAAGAAGAAGATCGACGAGGCTCAGAAGGCGCTCGCGAAAGCCGAGACGGACGCGAAGGCCCCGGCGACCGCCGAGTTCGCCCGGCGCAAGGTGCCGGCCTATCCCGGGACCAGCACCGGCCGCCGCCTCGCCCTCGCCCGATGGATCGCCGACGCGGAGAACCCGCTGACCGCGCGGGTCGCGGCCAACCATCTCTGGAACCGCCATTTCGGGAAGCCGATCGTCCCGACGGTCTTCGAGTTCGGAAAGCACGGCCGCGGCCCAAGCCACTTGGCGCTCCTCGACTGGCTGGCGACCGAGCTCGTCCGCGAGCACTGGAGCATGAAGAAGATGCACCGGCTGCTCGTGACCTCGGCCGCGTACCGCATGGATTCCTCCGCCGATCCCGCCGGGCTCGCCGCCGATCCGGAGAACCGGCTCCTCTGGAGGATGAACGCGCGCCGCATGGAGGCCGAGGTCGTGCGCGACAGCGTGCTCTACCTGGCCGGCCAGCTCGACCTCACCCGCGGCGGCCCCGACATCCCCAACGGCCAGGGCCTCGAGGTGCCGCGCCGGAGCCTCTACTTCCAGCACGCCGCGGAGAAGCAGGTGGGATTCCTCATGCTCTTCGACGGCGCGAATGTCACGGAGTGCTACGAGCGGAGCGAAAGCGTCGTGCCGCACCAGGCGCTCGCGATGGCCAACAGCGCGCTCGTCCTGGAGAAGGCCCGGGTGCTGGCGGCGAAGCTCTCCAAGGAATCGGCCGAGTCCGGCCCGTTCGTCGGCGCGGCGTACGAGCACGTCCTGGGCCGCGCGCCCTCGGCAGCCGAGCGCACCGAGTGCGAGCAGTTCCTCGCCGAGCAGGCGGCGCTCCTCACCGACCCGAAAAAGCTGAAGGCCTTCGAAGGCGGAGGGGCCGGGAAAGTCCCGCCCGCGACGGATCCCGGCCCGCGCGCGCGGGAGGACCTCGTCCAGGTGCTCTTCAACCACAACGAGTTCGTCACGATTCGCTGAGGGACCTTATGGATTACGGCTGCAAGCGCGTCTCCCGCCGGACGTTCCTCGCCGACACCGGCATGGGGTTCACCGGGCTCGCGCTCGGGGCGCTCCTCCAGAAGGAGGGCCTTGCCCGCGACGACTCGAAGTGGGCTCCGCCGACGGGGAAGCCGCACTTCCAGCCGAAGGCCAAGAGCGTCATCTGGCTCTTCATGGTCGGCGGGACGAGCCACGTGGAGAGCTTCGATCCCAAGGCCGCGCTCAACCAGTACGCCGGGAAGTCGATCGCGGAGACGCCCTTCAAGGACACGCTGAGCAATCCCGCGATCAAGGACATCCGCGAGTTCATCGCGGGCAATCACAAGGTCCAGCCCGTCCTCTACCCGCTCCAGGTCGGCTACCGGAAGCGCGGCCAGAGCGGCCTCGAGGTGAGCGACTGGTGGACGAACGTCGGGGACTGCATCGATGACATCGCGGTCGTGCGCTCGCTCTACACCACCGACAACGACCACGGCGCGCAGCTCCAGTTCCACACGGGGCGGCACGCGCTCGAGGGGTCCTTCCCCACCATCGGCTCGTGGGTCCACTACGGCCTGGGCTCTCTGAACGACAGCCTGCCGCAGTTCGTGGTGCTGGGGCAGATGCTCGCCGACTGCTGCGGCGGCGTGAACGGCCACGGGGCGCACTACCTGGGGCCCGAGCACGCGGGCGTCCGCATGAACGCCGACCCGGTCAACCCGCTCCCCTTCGCGTCGCCGGGGGCGGGCAAGTTCCGGGAGGAGCAGGCCGCGGAGTTCGGCCTCCTGGGGCGCCTGAACAACCTGAGCGCGATCGAGTACCCCGAGGACCCGGCGCTCCGCGCGCGGATCAAGTCCTATGAGCTCGCCTTCAAGATGCAGGCCGCCGTGCCCGAGGTCTTCAAGTTCGACGACGAGTCCAAGGAGACGCGCGACCTCTACGGCCTCGACAGCCCGGCCACCAAGGCGTTCGGCATGCAGTGCCTCGGCGCCCGCCGGCTCGTCGAGCGGGGCGTCCGCTTCGTGCAGGTCTTCCACGGCTCGTCGGGTGGCGCGGGATCGTGGGACGCGCACAGCGCGCTGAAGAAGGGCCACACCGAGCTCTGCGGCCAGGCCGACCGCCCGATCGCGGGCCTGCTCAAGGACCTCAAGCGGCGCGGTCTGCTCGACGAGACGATCGTCGTCTGGGCGACGGAGTTCGGCCGCACGCCGGGCGCGCAGGGCGGCGACGGCCGCGATCACCACCCCTTTGGATTCTGCGCCTGGCTCGCGGGCGGCGGCATCAAGGGCGGCGTCGCGCACGGGGCCACGGACGAGATCGGCTTCCACGCGGTCGAGAACCGGCACTACGTGACCGACATCCACGCGACGGTGCTCAAGCAGCTGGGTCTCGATCCTCGAAAGCTCGAAGTGCCCGGGCGGAAGCGGCTGGAGATCGACTACGGCAAGCCGATCGACGCGATCATCGCCTGACCGAACCGGGGTGATTCGAGGCACCCCGATCCACCACAAAGTCACAATGGACACCACGAACTCAAAGAGAAACGTGGGCGTACGAGCCTTGGCAGATGTTCGAGGCTGCTGGCCGCGTTCAGCCCTGGCGTACCGTCTTTGGTCGAGTCGCTTGATGGAGCAGCATTGCGACCGAAGAACAGGAGAGGAGAATTCCCAATACTAACTCCGCGGTTCTCATCCACGAGGGTCTTGTGACATCGAGCAATCGTTCGAGTTGGGTGAAGCAGCCGCCAGAACGTCCGTGAGCTGGATCAGCCGGACAATATCCATAGCAAGCAGAGTCCAATATCAACAGGGCTCCCATCGCGAGTGCCCCGAGGATTCCCGTTACTCTCCGAATCGCGGATTTCGCGAGCGCCTTCATGGCTACTTCTTTTTCTTGTCGTGCTTCGACGCGCCCTTCGCGATGAAGCCGACGACGAAGGTCACCACCAGGCAGCCGAGGAAACTCCAGATCACCGGGAACCGGTGATCGCCGATGCCGACATCGAAGATGATCGGGAGGTGGAACCAGCCGGTCATCTCCTTCCCGACATAGGCGCCGATGAACCCGAGGAAGATGCTCACGAACATCCCGCCGAGCTTGTAGCCCAGCATCCGCTGGGTGATCACGCCCAGGATCGCGGCCATCGCGAGCAGGATGAAGAACTCCCCGATCGTCATGGCAGGCCCTCCGTTTCCCCAAGTTTACCCCATGCAAGCCGATTTCACTATACTGACCCCATGTGCGTCCTGGCGCTCTGGCTCGGGGTCGACCCGGCGCGACCCTTGATCGTCGCCGCAAACCGGGATGAGTCCTACGATCGGGCCTCGGCGTCCCCTTCTGAGATCGAGCCCGGGATCGTCGCGGGGAAGGATCTCGAAAGCGGCGGGACGTGGTTCGGGTTCAACCGGCACGGGCTGTTTGTCGCAGTGACGAATCGAAAGAGTCCCGTTCGCACGCCCGGTTCGCCCTCGCGCGGCCTGCTCGCGCTCGAGGCGCTCCGCTGCCGGAAGCTCTCGTGCCTCGAAGGGCTTGTCGCAAGGCGCGTGAGGGAGCAACCGGTCGCCGGCTTCAACCTGGTGGCGGTCGCCGAGGGAACGGGCGTGGCGCTCCATTGGGACGGCGCGCTCCGGCCCGTCCGCTTCGGCGCCGGCGCGCACGTCGTCTCCTCGGACCGCGACCTCGACGACGCCTCGATGCCCGAGAAGCAGATCTTCGATCGCACGTTCCGCGCGGAATCGCCGCGGGACGAGTCGATCCGGAGATTCCTGGCCTCGCACGAGGGCGGGCGCCCCGTCTGCAAGCACGGCGACCGCTTCGGCACCGTCTCCTCGGCGATTTACGTCGCGGGCCGGAGTTTCCACTTTGCGCCGGGCCCGCCCTGCCTCACTCCGTACACGGAGGTCGCTACTTCATCATCTCCTTGAGCAGCGCGTCCATCCCCTCCGCCCAGATCTGGTAGCCCTTCTCGGAGAGATGCAGGAAGTCGGGCATGATGTCTTTTGAGATCGACCCGTCGGGCTGGAGGAACTTCGGGCCCAGGTCGAGAGTGCGGACGTTTTTCTTGTCCTCCATCTTCGCGAGCAGTTCATTCAGCTTCGCGATCTTGTTCCTCCCGTCCGTCTTGGGCTTCTCGTCGCGCGGGAAGACCGCGAGCAAAAGGATCTTCGTCTTTGGCAGCTTCTTCCGGAGCGTCTGCACCACCGCCGTCACGCCCTTCGCCACCCCCTCGACCGGGTCGCCGTTCAGGCCGAAATTGTTCGTGCCGATCAGGAGCACGACCGCCTTGGGACTGATCCCGTCGATCTCGCCGTTCGTGATCCGCCACAGGACGTTCTGCGTCGTGTCGCCGCCGATCCCAAAGTTGACCGCGTTGAGCGCGCCGTAGTGCTTCTGCCAGACCGCGTTGTTGCCCCAGCCCTCGGTGATCGAGTCGCCGAGGAACACCAGGTCGACATTCCCCTCCTTGGCGCGTTTGAGCATGGCTTCGTGCTTCCCCTTCCACGTCGCGACCGACATCCACGGGTATTCCTTCGACCGCGCGAACGGCGCCGCGGGGTCCTCCGCCTGGAGCGCCCAGGCTAAGAGCAGGCCTGCCAGGAGTGCTTTCATCGTCCCCCCAAACTGTTAACGAAAGTGCGGCGCGACTTCGTTAACACTTATTCTACGATCCCACGGCGAAGGCGCAACGGAACCAGCCCCAGAGGGCCCCGCTCACGCCGCCCCGCTCCCGGGCGATCCGCCTCACCGTGAGCCGGTACGCCGCGAGCATGACGTGGTCCTCGTCGTACTTCGGCATGCACGCGACCGCCTTACGGAGCAGACCGACGGCCTCGCGAAAACCCTCCTTCCGCGCCGCGAGGATCGCCTGGATCATCCCGCGCAGGCACCGGTAGAACGGATCGAGCGGCCCCGGGTCGCTCTCCCCCGCGACCGCCGCGCCCGTCGCGTCCCCGTCGAGCGCCGCGTCGAACGCGAGCCACAGGCGGTGCGGCACCGTCGCGTGGTCGGGCGGGAGCCGGAGCGCCGCCTCGCCGACGACCTTCGCCTCCCCGATCCGGCCGGCGGTCCGCAGCCCGGAGACCACGTTCAGGAGCATCCACGGCTTCGCGCCCTTCCGCTCCTTCCAGCCCGCGTGCCATTCCACCGACTCGGGCTCCCAGCCGAGTTCCATCAGCGCGTAGCCCCCGCATCCCCACGCGAGATCGCTCGACTCGATCCGCTTCCGTTCCTCCTTGAGGAACGCCCGGAGCTCCTCCTTGCGACGCGCCTTCGCGAGCGCCTCGAGATACTCCCCCGCCGCGCCGCTCCAGAGCTCCGGTCGATCCCCGAACGCGGCGAGCCCGTCCCGGCACTCCGCCCAGCCGCCGCGGCCCGTGCACGCCCGCACCCAGTGCACCGCGGAAAACGGAGGGACGCCCGGCTTCGCCAGCTCTTCGCGGACGACGCGCTCCTCGACCGCCCCCCAGCCCGCCTCCCTCATCGCCTTCCCCGCGGCATCGAACGCCCACGGGTCGGCGTTCGCCGTCGCGCAGATCTCGCGAAACGCGAGCGCCGCCGCGGCCTCGTCCTTCCGCTTCGCCGCCAGCCTCACGGCCCGCGCGGCCACGGTAGACCCTCCCACCTGCACGCGGAGGATCTTCAACGTGGCCTCCGCCCGCTCGATCTCCCCGTCCTCGACCTGGAGGTCGAACAGCGACGTCCCCGCGAGCTCGTAGTCGGGGGCCAGCTCCATCGCCCGCGCGAAGTCCGCCTTCGCCCCCGCGCGATCTCCCGTGCGGAGCTTCGCGTCCCCGAGATAGCCGAACGAGAGGCCCCTCTGGGGGGCGAGTCGCTGGATCGCCTTCGCGGCCTCCAGGTAGACCTCGTTCATCTCCTCCTCGCGGCACCAGTCCGCCACCCGAACCCAGCCCCACGTGTAGCTCGGGTCCTCCGCCACGAGCGAGCGCATCCGCTCGATCGCCGACTTCCGCCGACCCCGCTCGGCCTCGATCCACGCGGCCCGGCCCCGGAGCGGGAGCGGCGCCTCCACGCCCCCGCACGCCGCGAGCGCCTCGTCGAACCTCCCCGCCTCGGCGAGCAGCATCGCCCGCAGGTCCCGCGCCTCGGTGCCCCGCGGATCGAGCTCCGCCGCCTTGCCGAGCGCCGCGAGCCGCTCCTCCAGGTCCTCCGGGCGATCCAGGATCCGCGCGAGGACGAGCCACGACTGCGCGTCGCCCGCGCGGCGCGCCGCCAGGCCCCTCGCCAGCGTGAGCGGACGCTCCGGCCGCCCGAGCTCCGACGCCCAGCCGGCGAGCGTCGACCACGCGTCCTCGTAGCCGGGCTCCACCCCGACGAGCTTCTCCATCCTCGCCACCGCCGCGTCCTTCTCGCCGAGGCGCCAGAGGACCTCCGCGAGCCGCTCGTGCGTGTACGGGTCGAGCGGCGAACGCGCCACCGCCTGCTCCAGGACGGCCTTCGCGCCCGCGAAGTCGCCCACCCGCTCGTGGGCCGACGCAAGCTCGCGCGAGGCGAGCCCCCACGAGGGGTTGATCCGGAGCGCCTGCTCGAGGGCCGCGCGGACCCCGGCGGCATCGCCCTTGAGGCGGTGGACGAACGCGAGGTCCACCCAGAGTTTCGGCACGAGCGGGAACCGCTCCGTCGCCTTGCGCGCGAGGTCGAGCGCCTCGTCGAGCCGGTTCATCTCCGCCCACTGCCGGACCATCGCCGCCCAGGCGTGCCACAGGTCGGGTCGCGCCCCGACCGCCTCGCGGAGCTGCGCGAGGAGCTCCTCGGGCTCGAGGGTGTCCTTCGCCAGGTCGCGGTAGGTGAGGAGCCCGTCGCCGAAGATGACCTGGCGGATGAGCTCCGCCCGGATGAAGGCGAGCGCCTCGCGGCGCGCCGCCACCGTCGCCGCCCCGCGCACGAGGTCGCGGAGCGCGGGCTCCCAGTCGACCGAAAGCCGGATCGACTGCCGGCACGCCTCACTCGCCGCCTGGACCTTCCCCGCCGCCGAGCAGACCGCCGCCCTCACGGTGTAGGTCGAGGGATCCGACGGATCGAGGCGGTACGCCGCGTCGGCCTCCTCGAACGCCTCGTCGAGCCGGCGCTCGCGCGCGAAGAGGAGCGCGAGCTCCCCCCGCGCCCAGGCGTCGTCCGGGTTGATCGCGATCAGCCGCCGGCACGCCGCCTCGTGATCGGCCGCCTCGCCCTCGCGCAGCCATTCGATCCACAGGCGGTGGATCCCCGCGTGGTGGGGAAACCGGTCGGCGAGCCGGCGGAGGTGATCGCACGCCGCCGCGCGCCCCTCCGTCTCCGCGAGCAGCCGCGCCGCATTGGCGTGCGCGTCCATCGCGAGAGGCTCCACTTCGCCAATCGAGCGCCACAGCTCCAGCGTCGCGCGCAGCTCCCCGCGGTTGGCCGCGAGATGGGCCGATGTGCGAAGCCACGAGCCGCGGTGGGACCGCCCCTCCGCCGCCTTGAGAAGCGCCCCCGCCCGGTCGGGGTTGCCGCTCCGGGCGTGCGCGTCCGCCGCGAAGAGCATGAGCTCTCCGTCCTCGGGCCGGAGCTTGAGCGCCTCCTCCAGGATCTCGAACGCCTCGCCCGTCCGGTCGAGCTGCTCGTACGCCCAGAAGAGCGTGCGAGCGGGCGACGCCGAGCGCCTCCCGAACCGGCGGAAGCGGTTGCGGAGGAAGAGGATCGCCTGGGCCGTCTGCCGGAGGTGGCGCGCGGCGATGAAGTACGACTCCGCGTAGGACTCGTTCCGGTCCTCGAGGCAGGCCGCGAATCGGTAGAGGTCCAGGGCGGCGTCGCGCTCCGCGCGGTTCCAGAGGATCCCCGCGAGGACGTGGAAGGTCTCGGCGTCGCGCGGGTTGGCGCGGATCGACTGGAGGCAGAGCCGCCCCGCCTCGTCGTGCCGCCGGGCGTCGGCCGAGAGCTCACGCGCGTACTGCTGCAGGAAGATCGGGTGGGCCCCCTCCTTGTCGCACTGCTCCCGCAGGAGCGCGAGCCGCTCCTCCCGCCGCCCCATCTCCCGCAGGTGCGCGAGCTTCGAGAGCCGGAGGTTCGCGTCGTCCGGGAAAAGCTTGAGGAGTTCCTCCGTGCACGCGAGCTGCGTCACGCGGTCGGCGTCGTAGGCCGCGAGGGTGCGCCTCCCCCAGAGCGCGAGCCGGTGGCCGGGCGCGCGGGCCGCGAGCGACTCCTGCGCCCGCGCGGCCTCCTCGCGATCGTGCCGCTCGAGCGAACCCAAAAGGCGGTACAGGTCGTCGTAGAGCTCGGCCTCCGGCAGCGCCACGCCGTCCACGACCGCGGCCTGGTCCTTCGGGACGAGGAGCATCCCCCGAGGACCGCACGACCTATAGCGGTCGAACATCTCGGGGTCGAGGAACTCCCCCCAGTTGCGCTCGTACGGGTCGCGCACGAGCAGGGTGCGGCGCAGGCTGTCGTAGCCGATCAGGGCCTGGAGGTGCGCGTTGCCGGGCTCGACGGTCGTGAACGTAAAGGGCACACGGCGGTCCAGGAGAGCGGCCGCGCTCTCCCACGTGACCGTGAACTCGCGCGCGATCCATCCGTTCTCCTCCGCCCAGCGGCGCTCGCTGTGGGCCGGCGTGCCGTCGTAGCAGATGCGCTCCGCGACGGCCAGGTGTTCGGCGGGCATCGTCCAGAAGCGGCTGATCGCCGAGAGCGTCGCGGGCGCGCAGGTCACGTGGTGCTGGCGCACGAAACCGACGGGGAGGAGGACGCGGCGCGCGGGGCCGGCCTCCTTCTTCAGGTTTTCCGCGAGTCGCGTGTAGAACGGAGTGTCGGCCGCGGGGGCGTGCTCGGCGGCGCGGGCGCGATCGCCCGCGTAGTAGGCGAGGTCGGACCGGCGCGCGGCGAGCCAGCGGACGCCCTCCTTCTCGAGAAGGGGCGAGAGCTCCGCGAACCGCTCGATGCTCGCGGCGGCCTCGGCGTAAAGCCCGAGCTCGGTCTCGAGCGCGGCGAGCTGGCCCACCACCGAGCCGCTCTCGAGGCGGCCCGCGGCCTCGCGGAGGAAATCGAGCGCCTCGCGGTCGCGATCGAGAAGCTGCAGGAGGTGGGCCGCGGCCTGCACGGCGGGACGGTACCACGGGCGCAGCCCGAGGGAGCGCCGCGCGGCGGCGAGCGCCTCCTCGTAGCGGTCCTCGAGCTCGAGGATGCGGGCGCGCTCCACCTCGATCCAGACACGGTCGGGCGCGATCTCTTCGGCGCGCGCGAGCCACTGGTCGGCGGTGTCGAAATCGCGAAGCGTCGCCATCACCTCGGCGACGAGCGCAAAGAGGTCGCCGCGGTGACGGGGAGCCACGTCCTTGAACTCGCCGCCCGGCCGGAGCGCCTCCCACGCGGCGAGCGGGCCGCGCCGGTCGAGAAGCGCGTAGGCGTGGTAGTAGAGCGCCTCGGGATGGGCGCGGTCGGCCCGCCACGTCGTCATGTGGAGCGCGCAGGCGAGGCGGCGCGCGCCGATGTTCCCCGCGAGCCGGCCCGCCATGATGCGCGCGGCCGTCCCCGTCCATCCGTGGAACGGCCCGTACCGCGTCGCGATCCCGTGCGCCTGGAGGTAAAGCCCCCGGTCGTAGAGATCCCGGATGCGCTCCAGTTCGGTGTCGGCGATGTCCATAAGGTCGGGTGAGGCTGATAGTACCACCCTGACGTCCGGGGTGGGGCGGGGATTCCCTTTCCTTGAACCGCCGGGGCCTCCCGGGGTTCGGGCTATTTCGCGCGCGCCGGCGCCGGGCCGGCCTTGAAGTGCTGCACGACCTCGTCGACCGGCAGCGCGCGGCTGTAGATCGCGACGAGGTAGTAGGCGCCCAGCCAAGGCTGGCCGCCCTCGGTCGAGGGCTCGTCGGCCAGCGACAGCCTGTATTCCTTCGACCACTTGGAGAAATCGCCGCCCAGCGCCTGGTGGCCGCGCTCGACGCCGTCCACGAAGAAGATCGACTGGCCCGAGCGCGTGCGCGTGACCATGAGGTGGGTCAGCCCCGCCTTCACCGTCCCCTCGTCGGACATGAACGCGGGCATGCCGTTCTCGTTCGTCGACGTCGTGCGGAGGCGGAGCGCGAAGCGCGAATGCGACGGACCCTTGTCCTCGCCCTGCCCGAGCATGAACGCGCGGACCGACGGGTTGGCCGAAAGCGAGAGGATCCGCGCCGGCCCCGCCTGGACCGCCGTCGCGGGCGTGATCCACGCCTCGACCGTGATCTCGTGTGACCTCCGGCAGGCTTCCGCGATCCGCGTCGCCGGACCCTGCGAGACGAGCGCCGTCGGCGCGTGGACGAGCAGGCCGCGCGGGAGCCAGCGGATCGCCGCCTCGTCGCGCGCCTTGAGGTCGACCGCGTCGCCCGCGCCGGAGACGTCCTCGATCACCCCGCCCTTGCCCTCGTTGAACAGGTAGAGCGCCTCGAGGTCGATCGTCGAGCGGCCCTTGAGGAGCACCGCGGGCCGCAGGGCCTTGAGCACGAAGTCGGCGGTGTCGGCCGCCGCCGTCGCGGCGTGGCCGGCGACGACGTCGAGGATCGCGCCGTCCTTGTGACGCGAGAAACGGACGAGCCCTTCCTTCACCTGGAGCTTCGTCGCCTTCGCCTCCGCCGTCACGACGAACTTCGTGCCGACGATCGTGAGGTCCGCCGACGGCGTCGTCAGCCGCATCGGCGCGCCCGAGGGCTGTCGCGCCACGTCGGCGCTCAGGGTCCCCTGCGCGAGCAGCGCCTGTTTCTGCGGGAGCTCCACGATGTCGCGGAGCGCCGCGTCGGAGGAGAGATCGAGGCGCGAGCCGTCCGCGAAGACGAACGACACGGAGCTGTCGCGCACCGTCTGGATTCCCTGGAGGGGCGAGAGCTCCTGCCCCGCCTTCGCCTCCGTCCGCGCCTTCCCGCTCAGGACAAAGACCTGCCCCTGGACCTGCTCCAACCGCCCCATTCGCACGATCGTCGCGGACTTCCGCTCCCCGACGGGTGCGGGCTCCGGTTTCTTCTCGACGGGGGGCGCCTCCGACGGAGGCGGCACCGGGATCTCGTAACGCTTCTCGGGCTCCGGCGTTGGACGCGGCTCCTCGCGGGGCGGCGTCTCCGGGGGCCGCGGCGGCGCGGGCGGAACTTCGGGCCGCGGCGGGGGCGGCCCCTGGACCTTCGCCTGGGGAGTCTCTTCCACCGGCGAGCGGGTCGAGGCCGGACGCGAGAGGACGGCGGCGAGCAGGATCGCCAGCAGCGCGGCGGCCGCCGCGAGGCCCGTGATCCAAGGCGTGCGATCCGTTCCGGGCGCGCGGCGCATCACGACCGGGATGCGGCGCGACGTCCTCGAATCGACAAGAGTCTCCTGGCTCCGGAGCTCGTGGAGTTCCGCGTCGAACTGCGACGCCTCCGCGAACGCACGACGCGCCTCCTCCGATCCGCGGAGGAGATCCAGGAACGCACGCTCTTCAGCGGCGGAGAGGTGGCGCTCAGTAGAGCAGCGTCCACGCCCGGAACTCGTCGGGCTGCTCGACCGGGTGCGGCGCGCGCGTGCTCATGTCACGGAACTCCTGGCCACGCACTTCCGGAGCGCGTGGTGGACCCGGCTGAGTGCGACGTACGCGCCCTGGGTGGTCGTCCCGATGCGGTCGGCGAGCGCCTTCCCCGAGAGGAGGCCGTCGTACCGCAGGCTGAGCAGGCGGCGCGCCCGCTCCTGGAGCTTCTCGATGCACGAGCGGAGAGCGTTGAGCCTCCACGGTTCGTCGGGTCGCGCGCTCCGTTCCCACGCGGCGTCGAGCGCGTCGACGAGCTCCGGCGAAAGCGAGGCGCCCAGGCGCTGGCTCTTTTCGATCGCGGCGAGGGCGGCGTGGCGCGCGGCCTTCAGGAAGTAGCCCTCGAGCCCGCGGCCCGCCTCGATTTCGTCCTTTCGCCGGACCATCGTGAGGCAGACTTCCTGGAACACGTCCTCCGCGAGCGCGAAATCGCGGACGAGGGCCCGGATGTACGAGAGGAGCCACGCGCGGCTGCTGAGCAGCCGGCTCAGCACCTCTTCGCCGGGGTTCTCGGGACGGCCGGAGCGCGCCATGGTCATGAATCTCCCATGGGGAAAAGGGGCGGACCCCCTCGGATCTTAACCGAAACCGTATTATTCATGGATGAGGATTCACGCGGTGGCGCTCCTCCTGGCGGCCTTCGTTCCGCAGGAGAAACCCGACCCGGCGGCCCTCGTCGCCCAGGGGGTCCGCGAACTCGTCGCGATGCAGGAGGACGGGGGCGCGTGGCCCTACGAGGGGGTCTACCGCGTGAAGGGCGAGATCCCCGTGGGCTATCGCGTAGGCGGCACGGCGATCGTCGCCGGCACGCTCCTCCTGGCCGCACCCGGCGACCGGGACGCGAAGGCGGCGTTCGAGCGCGGGCTCACGTGCGTGCTCGACGGCCTCGGCCACCCGCTCCTCGAGCCGTCGACCGAGGAGGCGTACGACGTCCGCGTCTGGGCCCACGCGAGCGCGCTCGAATTCCTCTGCCACGTGCGCGCCTCGAAGGCGGGCGGCGACCGAGCGAAGGACGTCGACGCGTGGATCCCGAAGCTCGTGAAGACGCTCGCGACGGAGGAACTCGCGGGCGGCGGCTGGAACTACGCGGGCCGCTCGGCGCCCGCGAGCTTCGTGACGTCGCCGGTCGTCCAGTCGCTCCTCTGGGCACGCGGCCAGGGCTTCGAGGTCCCCGACGACCTTCTGAAGCGGGCCCGGAAGTCCCTCGAGCGCGGCCGCGCGAAGAACGGCGCGTTCCTCTACAGCGGCCAGTTCAAGGAGGGCGAGTCGGGCTACACGAGCGACCAGCTTCCCGGATCGATCGCGCGCTCGGCCGGCTGCGAGACGACGCTCCTCCTCCTGGGCGGCGGCTCGGTCGACGCGGCGAAGGCGGCGATCGACGCGTTCCACGAGCACTGGCAGGCGCTGGAGGACCGGCGGAAAAAGACGGGCACGCACATCGGACCGTACAAGATCGCGCCCTACTACTTCTACTATGGCCACTTCCACGCGGCGCAGGCGATCGGGATGCTGCCGGAGAAGGACCGGCTGAAGGAGCGGGAGCGGCTGCTCGCGACGATCCTCAAGACGCGCGACGCCGACGGGACGTGGAACGACCGCGTCTTCCCCCGCTCGCGGAGCTACGGGACGGCGATGATCGTCCGCGCGCTCCTCCCCGCGGTCCCAACCCCTCCCGCTCTAAAATAATCGCGCGCGTCTATTTTATGAGCCGGCGGAATTCCTCGATCACCGCGGCGCTCCCGTCATGGAAGACCTTGAGGTCCTCGGGGCGGTCGAGGCCGCGCTCCACGAGCACCGTCGCGCCGTGCGGGGCCACCTGCAGCCGCGCGCGGGCGTTGACCGCCTTGTCGAGCTCGCGGAGCCGCCCCACCAGCCCGGGCGTCGCCACTTTCCGCGCGAACGCCTCGTCGGACGCGAAGACCTTGTAATCGGCCGCCACGCCCGGATCGTCGGGCTGGACGGCGCGGAGGTTCTTCGCCTGGAGCGCCTTCGCGGCGTCCTGGACGGGGATGACCGTGAGCGCGTGGGGCGACGTGAGCGTCACCGTGAATTTCGCGACGTCGATCTCCGCGACCTGCGGCGCGCGCGTGGCCAGGAGCGCCAGGCGGCCCGAGGGCGTCTCGAGCGCCGGGCCCCGGACGATCGACCCGCCCAGCGCGAACGCGGCGGACTGGAGCCGCTTCAGGATATCCTCTCCGGCCAGGCCGCCCGCCCGCTCGAAGGATCGGGAGGCCGACGTCCTCTTCACGAATCCTGCAAGGACGACCCCGAGGATGACGACCAGGACAACCGCGGCGACGATCGCGACGGGGAGCATCATGGACATCCCGGCATCCCTCCGGCCTACTTCTTCTCCGGCTTGTCCGGCCCGCGGGCGGCGGACTCCCACTTCTTGTCCTTGTCCATCCCCTTCCAGATCCACGTGCCCGCGCCCTTGATCTCGAGCGTGAGGTCGAACCGCGGGTCGAACCCCGTACCGTCCGACCGGACGAACGCCACCCAGAGCTCGTTCGCCTTCTTGTCGCAGGCGATCGTGTTGTCGGAGACGCTCTTCGAGTTGATCTTCGAGGCCTCGCCGTTCCACTGCTCCTTGGTGATGTTGCGCTGCACCTTTTTCCAGGGCTCCTGCCCGTTGTAGACCACGAAGTTCATCAGGGGCGTGGGCTGGAACGTCGCGCCCTTCTCGTCCGTGAAGACGAGTTTCAGGATGAACGTGTCGCCGGTGTATTTCGTCGCCTGCCCCTGGCGGAACGAGATGCCCTCGACCATCATCACGCCGCGGAGCTCCACCTTGACGCCGCTCTTGTCGTCGACCTGCGGCTTCTCCGGCTTTACCGGGTCGGGCAGCTTCGCCTGCTTGCCCTCCACTTTCTTCGAGTCCGTCCGCTTCGCGGAGGCCAGCGACGGCGCGGTCGCGGCGGCCGCCGAGGGCACGGCCTCCGAGTACGCGAGGCCGAACGTGCAGTCGTCGAAGGGCGGGCAGTCGGGCACGTAGAACTCAAAGGGGAAGGACTGCCCGCTCTTGAGGGCGCCCTGGATCGAGTACGGCGCGTCGGTCTTCCCGAGCTTGAACGTCGCGACCACCTTCTCGACCGCCATCGCCTGCCCGTTCCGCACGACGCCGGAGATCCGCGCCCAGCCGTCGGTGAGCCGGACGATCCGGACGCCGGTGAGCACCAGCTGCTTGGAGTCGGGCGGGGCGTCGATCAGCGCCATCCGCTCCGCGCCGCCCCACGCGATCCCCGACTGGACCGAGGTGAAATCGGGCGCGCGCGGGACCGTCACCTCGTACGTGTCCTCGCCCCCGCCCGCCACCTGGCGTTCGAGCCGGACGTGGATCCGCAGCGTGGCGGCGCCCGACGTGTCGAGGAAGGAGACCACCGCCGTTGGCTCGTCCGCGGCGACCTCCCCCGCGTTGCGGACGACGAGGGTCACCTTGGCCGTGCCGGCGGAGGCCTCGGCGGAGCAGGAGACGACGGAGAGCTTCGCCGGCTCGGAGCTCTTGAGCGTCGGGAACGGCGCCGCCTCGTTCCCGTTGTAGACCCGCGTCCGCCCGCCCGCCTCGACGTAAACCTCGTACCGCGTGAAATTCGGGACCTGCTCGGCGACCAGCCTGAACGCGGAGCTCGCACCCGCGGCGATCTTTCCGAGCCGCACGGTCTTCGACCGCCGCAGCTCCTTGTCGAGGTCGTAGTAGATCGCGGTGACGGAGACGGCCGGCAGCTCTTCCTTCCCCGGGTTGGAGAGGACCGCCTCGGCGTCGACCTTGTGCTCGATGCGCTCGCGCGCGAACTCGAACTTCTTGAAGACAGGCGCACCGGGATCCTGCAGCGCCACCACCAGCATCAGGATCCCGCTCACCATGTCTCCACTCCTAACAAATCCGATTCTTCTCCGTGTCTTTGTGTCTCTGTGGTTTTCTTCTCTTTCTTACGTCCTCTTCCCCGTCCAGAGCACCCCGTTGTGGATGATCTTGAGATTCTCCTCCTGCTGGAAGACCGGGAAGGTCTCGTGGCCGGGACGGAAGTAGAAGACGCGGCCCTGGCCCACCTGCCAGCAGCAGCCCGCGCGGAATTTCTCGCCCTTGTCCCAGGTCTCGAAGAAGACCACGGTGTCGGGCTCGGGCACGGTGAAGAGCTCGTTGTACATCTCGGTTTTCTTGATGTCGAACTTCGCGGGCAGGCCCTTCGCGATCGGGTGGTCCGGCGCCTTCGTCTCCACGTGGCTCGGCAGGCCGTCGCCCCGCACGCCGCCCAGCCCGCAGTCGGGCGCCGTCACCGTGATCACGATCTTCCCGTCCTTCTCCTCGCGCGAAACCTCCGCGGGCTTGCCGAGCTTCGGCTGCTTCACGAACTCGACCCGCGCGCGCTCGGCCTCGGGCAGCTTCGCGAGGACGTCCTGCTTCAGCCGCTCGTACATCGCGGCGCGGAACGGCTTCGAGTAGTGCGCGGAATGGACCGGCATCAGGCCGCACTTCCCCGCCTTCACCCGCTCGATGATCCGCGCGACCGGCTTGTCGGCGACCTGCCCGTGCTTCTGGTGGCCCCACCAGATGACGACGTCGGCCCAGTCGATGGTCTCGTCGGTCAGCCCCTGCTCGGGGTCCTTGAGGCCCACCGACTTCACCTCGATGCCGTCCTGCTTCTTCAGGTACTCGGCCAGGTGGTTCCCGAGGTAATTCGGGTAGACCTCTTTCTGGGCCTCCTGCTGCTCGTCCCAGATCAGCACCTTGAGCGGCGCCCGGCCGGGGGCGGACATGGCGAGCGAGAGCAGCATCAGCGGCACGAAGCGTTTCATGGATTCCTCCGCATGGGTGACCCTATTAGTACGCCGGACTCAGCTCTTTTTCCAGCCGAAGCTGTTCCAGTTGATGAGCACCATCGAGACGACGAGAAGCCCGAGACCGAAGACCCGGGGGAGGTCGATCGGCTTGGGCGTCGCCCGCAGCCAGCCGAACGAATCGATGAGGAGCGCCGCCACCATCTGGCCCGCGAGGGCCGCGACGATCATCCCCGTCACACCGATCCTGGGCTGCGCGATGAGCGTCGTCGTCACGAAGATCGCGCCGATCAGCCCGCCCAGGAGCTGCCACCACTCGACGTTCTTCACCTTCGAAAGATTCCCGTCGCGGGTCAGCAGCACGACGACGACGAGCGCGGCAGTCCCCACGATGAAGGAGATGAGCGACGACTCGAACGTCCCGACCTCCCTCCGGAGCGCCGCGTTGATCGGCGCCTGGCACGCCATGATCGCCCCAGAGACGACCATCATCACCACAACCATCCACGAGCTCATCAATCAATCTCCAAGGGAGCGATCTTAGCAGATGACGGGGTTGCGAAGGGGCTCAACGCCCGGGAGCGCGGTGATCCTTAGGGATGGGCCGCTTTCACCATCGCGGCGAACTCGTCGCGCCAGCCGCTCACCGTCTCGAGCGGGCCGACCACCTTGAAGAACCACGGCTGCTCCTCGACCTCGACCACCGCGACCAGCATGCGGGCGTGGGGGACCGGCTCGGGGTCGAAGTCGGAGTGGTAGTCGCCGAAGAGGTCGACGAGCGTCGTCTTGCACTTCCCCTGGAGCGTCTCGACCTTGGGCTCGCCGCCGCTCATCTGGGAGGACCACCGCGCGAGGTTTTCCTGGAGCGAGTCGGGGCCCCACGTCCGCGTCGTCGAGAGCGTGAAGACCGCGTCCTTCGCCTGCTTCTGCTTGTCGGGGACGCGGTACTGCGCCTTCCGCATGTTGTTCGTAGGCTCCTCCTTGACCCATCCCGACGGCGCATCGAACGCGATGATCTTCGCGGCGGGGCGCGGGGCGTCCGCCTTGGGCGCCTCGGCGGCCGGATCCGTCTTGGGCGCGGCGGGCCCCGGGTCGGGCGAGCACGAGGCGAGGAGCGCGAGGGCGATCGTCAGGTTTCTCATAGGGGGGAGATTATCTCATCCCGCGCGGCGGCAATCCAGAATCTCGTCATCGCGCCCCGTGCGCGGACTGCCACGCGGAGAGCGCCGCGCCGAGGCAGCCCGCCTGGTCCCCCGCGGCGGCGGCGACGATCGACACGTCCTCGGCGTGCTTCTTGAACGCGAGCTTGCGGAACGTCTCGCGCACGATGCGAAGGATGCGCTCGGTGAGTTCGGCGCCGCCCTCGATGAACCCGCCACCAATCACGATGCGATGGGGATCGATGGTGTCGGCGACCTGGCGGCAAAGCCGGCCGATCGCCTCGGACTGCCAGTCGAAGATCGCGCGGCAGAGTTCGTCGCCCTTCGCCGCGAGCCCGCGCACCTGGTAGGCGCGCTTCCGCCAGACGTCCTCGCCCTGGATCTGCAGGAGCGGGTGATTTTTCCACCTGGGTTCCGCCAGCGCGGCGGGGAGCAGCTTGATGAGCGCGGCCATCGACGCGTAGGCCTCGGTGCAGTGCTGTTGTCCGCAGCCGCAGCCCCCGGCGGGCGCGCCCGGGACGAACGGGGGGTGGACGATCTCGACGTGTCCCAGCTCGCCGCCCATGCCGCGCGCGCCGCGGAGGAGCCGGCCCTCGATCACGATGCCGCCGCCGAGACCCGTGCCCGGCGCGAGGAGCGCCATCACCTCGTTCCCTTGTGGATTCCCGGTGAAGCTTTCCCAGAGGGCGGCCGCGTTGCAGTCGTTCTCGTACGTGACCGGGAAGGTCCGGCCGAACGAGGCGACGAGCGCCTTCTGGACCTGCTCCCGCAGGTGGAAGCCCTCCCACGCCGGGTGCATGTTGGCCGAGCGCTGGATGCGGCCCTGGATGTCCGCGGGGCCGGGGCTGTCGATACCGACGCCGGCGATCCGATCCGCGGTGAGATGCGCGTGGTCGAGGAACGCGCGCACCCCGATCGCGATCTGCAGGACGGTGTCCTCGGGCCCCAGGTGGGACCGCGACTCCACCTCGATCCACGAGGGGGAGACCGGCGACCGGTCCTCGTGGACCGCGTTGAGTCCGATCTTGGTGCCGCCCACGTCGACGCCGACGTACACCGGTCCTGTCATGCGCGTCCCGTTGTAGCACCCGGGCCGTCCCGCGGCAAGGAACGTGTCACGAAGAAGCCCGACCCGATTCAGCGGGGCTGAACCTCCTTGCTGGGAACGACGAACATCGGGATCGGCGAAGATCGCAGGATCCTCTCTGCGATGCTCCCCAGGACCCATCGCCGGAACCCTGATCGCCCGTGGGTCGCCATCGCGATCAAGTCGAATCCGCCCGTCGAAGCCTTCTCGAGAATCACGGACGGCGGATTCCCGCCGACCATGAGCAAGCGGACGTTCAATCCCGCCGCCGAGAGTCGCTCCTGGGCGATCTTGACGGTCAGCGGAATTGAAGGCTCCGGCCCGGGGGATGAAGAATCCCCGCCCTCCGGTCTCACGTTCAGAAGGACGACCTCCGATCCATACACTTTGGCCAGTCGCTCCACCCAGGGCACGATGGCCAGCGACTGATCCCCCACGTCGATCGGGACGAGGATCGACTTGAAGGAAACGGGCTCTCCGGCCAGGGGGACGGTGGCACCCCCGGGCGTACGCTTGAATGAATGGATGATGACAAGAGGAACCTCCGCCGCGCGGAGCACCTTTTCCGTGATGCTTCCCATCATCCACCGCTCCATTCCCGATCGGCCGTGGGTCGTCATCGCGATGAGATCGACGTTTTCCTCTTTGGCGGCCTGCAAGACCGCCTCCTCGGATAACCCCTTCCTGACGATCCCCCGAGAATGAATGCCGTCGATCTGGAGACGCTGGACAATGTGCCGGAGATAGGCTTCCGCCGCGGCGGAATCCTCCCGTGCGAGTTTCCCGGCGTCGATCCGGGCGAGAGAGGGAGGGTCGTAGATGGCTTGCAGGAGAACGACGTCGGTTCCCTGGTATTTGAGCAACGGCTTGAGTTGGGCCAGGATGAGCTCGGCGCGCGAAGAACCGTCCAAGGGAATCAGGACACGATCGAACATGAGGATCACTCCTTCTGATGGCTGACAGCGCAAGCTCCAATCCGAAGAGTGTAGGATCGCCCCTTCAGATGGCAAGTTGATTGCTCTCTGTTCGCCACTTTTGTTCGATCGACCCGTCATAGTGCGCTAAATCCGTCTTGCGAACGCTTCCTTTCGGCTTCCGCGTCGCCGGTCTCCGCGGTATGATCGCCGGTCCTGACGGAGGGAGCGATCCATGAAGGCGATCCGCGTCAACGAGTTCGGCGGCCCGCAGGTCCTCAAGATGGAAGACGTCCCCGACCCCAAGGTCGGGCCGGGACAGGTCGTCGTCCGCGTGAAGGCGGTCGGCGTCAACCCCGTCGACACGTACATCCGGAACGGCGCCTACGCGAAAGTCATCCAGCCGCCCTACACGCCGGGCTCCGACGCCGCGGGCGTCGTCGAGCAGGCCGGCGACGGCGTGAAGCACGTCAAGCCGGGCGACCGCGTCTTCATCACCGGGACCCTCGGCCCCGGGTTCAGCGGCGCGTGCGCGGAGCTCGCGCTCTGCCGCGTCGCGCAGGTTCACCCGCTCCCGGCGGGCCTGACGTTCCAGCAGGGCGCGGCCATCCACGTCCCCTATGGCACCGCGTACCGCTCGCTCTTCCACCGCGCGAAGGGCCAGCCCAACGAGTGGGTCCTCGTCCACGGCGCGTCGGGCGGCGTCGGAATCGCGTCGGTCCAGATCGGCCGATCCCACGGATTCCGCGTGATCGGCACCGCGGGAACTCAGAAGGGCCGCGACCTCGTCCTCCGCGAGGGCGCGCACCACGCGCTCGACCACAAGGCGCCCGACTACCTTCAGAAAGTGACGGAGATCACCGACGGCAAGGGGCCCGACATCATCATGGAGATGGCCTCGCACCTGAACCTCGCGAAGGACCTCACGGTGCTCGCGAAGTTCGGCCGGATCGTCGTCATCGGCTGCCGCGGGCCGATCGAGATCAACCCGCGCGAGGCGATGGGCCGCGACGCGACGATCCTCGGGATGCACCTCGCGAACGCGACCGAGCTCGAGGCCGCGTCGATCTGGTCGGCGCTCGAGGCGGGGTTCGCGAACGGGACGCTGCGGCCCGTGATCGGCCGCGAGTTCGCCCTGAAGGATGTCGCGAAGGCGCACGAGGCGGTGCTGGAGCCGGGGTCCTACGGGAAGATCGTGCTCATTCCCTGACGCCGAGGACCGCGAGCGAGAGGGTTTCGAGCCGCTCGAAGTATGCACGCGCCTCCGGATCGAGGGGCGCCTCGCGCAGCGCCTGCCGGACGAGGCCGAGCCCCCGGAGGAGCGTCGCGCGACGGTCCCCGTCGACTTTCTTCGGCACCCCGCTCGTCGCGAGCGAAGCGGTGAGACACGCCCCCACTTCGGCGTCGAGCTTGACGAGCTTCATCCCCCCCACGGAGAGGGCCAGGCACGAGGCGGGAAACGGGGCGGTCTGATGGAAGCGCCAGGTCTCGGGGAGGTCCACGCCCCGCAGTCTAGCAGAAGCCCCCTAGGAAGCCACGGCCGGCGGCACCGAGGGGTCGGGCGCCCAGCGGCGGATCGTGGCGAGGAGCGTGTCCTTCTTGAACGGCTTGCAGAGGAAGTCGACCGCGCCCGCCTCGTGGGCCTTCGCGCGAACCTCGTCCTCCGGCATCGCCGAAAGGAGGACGACGGGGATGCCCTCGAGCTCGGGATTCTGGCCCATGAGCTCCGAGGCCATTGCGCCGTCCATGCCCGGCATCATGATGTCCATGAGGATGAGGCCGGGGCGCTCCTTGCGGGCCATGTGGAGGCACTCGAGGGCCGCGGGCGCCCACTGGGCGCGGTAGCCGGCGCCCTGGAGGATGAAGATGATCGACTGGGCGATGTTCTTCATGTCGTCGCAGACCAAGATGAGCGGCGGCTGGTTCATGTCCCCCTCCGGATGCAGGCTGGGCTCGCCGACCCCACGCCCGGGTCAGTGCAAGTCGCCTGCCAAGCGGCTTTCCCACGCAACACATCAAAAATGGGCCTTCCCCTGACGATTCCGTCCCCGCCTCCACAGGATTGTCGGCTCATTTTTGGGGCGATCCGCCCGCACGTCGCGTATATACTGGCGTCCATCGTTGAGGGAGGACTCCCATGACCCGCACCCTCGCGGCACTCCTGGCGCTGATCGCCGCCGCCCCCTTCTCCTCCGCCCAGGACAAAGACAAGGATAAGCAGGACAAGCCTCTCCCCCCCTCCGAGGAGTTCGTCGAGATCAAGTGGGACGTCCAGAAGGACGACCGCTACGACCTCAAGTGGAGCTACGACGAGTCGCGCAAGCACGTCCCCGGGCAGGGCGATCCCGCCGAGACGACCGACAAGCGCGACGTCATCGCCGAGGTTTACTTCAAGGAGAATGAGAACGGCCAGGGCGGGACCATCATGCTCGACGTCAAGAAGGCGTTGTGGTCGGTGACCAGCCGCGACCACGAAATCACGATCACCGTCGCCGCGGGGAAGAAGCCCGACCTGCAGCAGAAGATCAAGGGCGACCCCAAGTCCACCCCGGCCGCGAAGGAGGGCTTCAAGGCGGCGGCCAACCTCATCGCCGAGAACATGCGGAAGAACTTCGACGGGGAGTTCACGATCGTCCCCGACACGCGCCGGAACAACACCTGGATCTACCTGAACAACCGGCCGTGCAAGCCGGGACCCTCGCTCTTCGACAAGCTCTTCCTTCAGTCGCCGATCCCCAACTCGCTCATCCGCCAGGGGCAGGCCTGGAAGGAGCCGATCGACACGGCGATCATGCCGACCGGCCTCATGGAGGCGAAGGACATCGACTACAAGGCCACCCAGGTCACCGCGCTCAACGCGATCTTCAAGGCGGGCTTCCAGATCCCCATCGTCAAGCCGCCCACGGTGACCGACCAGAAGATCAGCGGCAACTACACGATCTCGCGCGAGTTCACCTGGAACCGGTCGGGGTACCTGCAGTCGAGCAAGGAGGACATCAGCTTCACGAAGAAGGTGGACGCGTCGGGCAAGGACGCCGCCTTCTACAAAGAGGACTCCAGCGCCACCGTCAAGCAGGTCTTCACGCTCAAGAAGCGGCCGCCGCCCGACAAGAAGGACGACAAGAAGGACGACAAAAAGGACGGCGACAAGAAGCCGGACGAGAAGAAGCCCGAGGAAAAGAAGCCCGCCGACCCGAAGAAATAGTCACGCCCGCCCCGCTCAGTGCGGGAGGATTCCCCGCACGACGATCAGCACCACGAAGACCGCGCCCGAGGCGACGGCCACGAAAAAGCCGCGCTGGATGTTGGTCCGCTTCGCGACGTAGCCGATCACCATCGGGATCACGGTCCACCCGACCGAGGCGAAGAAGAAGAAGAACCCGACCGCCCGCCCGATGCCGGTCGGAGGCGCCCCCGCCAAGTAGACCGTCATGAGCGTGGGAAAGACCGGGCCGAAGGCGAGCCCCGCCGCGACCACCGCCGCGACGGTGGCCCCGCGGCTCCGGGCCATGGCCAGGACCCCCATCAGCACCAGGCAGACGAACGACAGCGCGAGGAGGATCTTCTGCTCCTTCCCCTCCCCCAGGTGCTCGGCGAGCTGCCTGGCCAGCAGCGCCACGACCAGGCGGCTCCCCGAGAAGCCCAGCCAGAAACCCGAGAGCGCCGTCCCCGAGATCTTCCGGCCCCGCGACTCCTCCTCGCCCGCCGGCTTCTGCCGCGACACGAGCGTCGTCGCCCACCCCGCCACGCTGCTTTCGAGCGGGACGTAGAAGAGGAAGGCGAACGACACCAGCCAGAATTTCCGGTTCTTGACGAACTCCGACAGCGACGCCACCTCCGCGTGCCCCGCCTGGTCCGGGTTCATGTTCGCGGCGATCCCCATGACGATCGGGACGATGGAGACGGCCGCGATCACCGAGAGCGCGCGCTGGTGCCCCAGCCGACGGAGCAGGACCGCCAGGGCCATCGGCGTCACGAAGGCACCGAGGCCGAAAATGAAGTCGTAGAAATTCAGGGCCCCCATCAGGGACTCCGACCCGACCGAGACCCGCTCGAGAACGTTGCCGACGTTGATCGTGGCCGACCAGCCCGCACCGAGGAGGAGGACCGCGATGAGCGCCCCCTTGTAGGTCCGGGTGCCCGCCAGGATGAAGACCGCCGCGACGACCATCGCGGCCCCCGCGAGGAACACGGTCTTGCGGCCCACCGAGTCGGTCAGGAAGCCGCACATGAAGATGGTCGGCCCCACCATCATGCCGAAGCCGCTCACGAGCCCGCCGACCTTCCCCTCGTCCAGCTTGAGCTGCTCGGCCAGGGAGAGCTTGATGCCGCCGAGAAGCGCGTAGACCACCCCCATCAGGGGAAGCGCCACGACGAGGAAAACCTGGAGATAGGTCGGATGGGAATCCATGGACCCTCCTTTGACTTCGTCCGGGGGCTAACGGGCTTCCGCTGCCGTCATGCGAAATCGATCTTCACGTCGTCGGCGACCGTGCCGAGGATGTGGTAGCCGCACTTCGAGTCCTGGAGGATCGAGCCCGGCACGCACGGGTGGACCGGGCCGTGCGCCACGAGGCGCGCGATGAAGCGCTGCCAGGACATCCCGCCGATGCCGCAGTCGCCGTCCAGCCAGAAGCTCCGGTCGCGCGCGCCCAGGATCTCGCGCGGACCGATCGACGCGGCCTTCGGCGGCACCCACGACCAGTCGCCGCCGAACGTGTGGAGCGCGTTCTGCATGATCGTCATCGGGTTGAGCTCGACGATGCGGCCGTGCGCCTTCTTATACGCCGCGAGGTTGCCGTTGAACTCGAGGCCGAGGTGCGACTCCCAGAAGGCGATGTGGCCGCACCAGCCGATCCCGCCGTAGCAGCAGTCGGCCCCGCCGGCGTCCTCGATCAGTTTCCAGTAATCGCCGATGTTCCGGTGGGTCGGGAAGTGGATGTTCCGGTCGGGCGGTCGCAGCTTCGCCTCGATCTTCGAGAAGAACGACTGCCGCATCGACGTGGCGAAGGAGCCGACCCACTCGGCCGGCGCCGTCTCGCCTTGCTCGTTCGCGTACTCGTCCATGTTGAACGTCGCCAGGTGCTTGCAGGAGATCCCGAGCCGGTTGATCATCTGCGCGGCGATCGCGTACTGCGGGACCGGGCCGACGGGCAGGATGAGCACGCACTTCTTCCCCGCCTCGCCCGCCTTCTGGATCCGCTCGACGATGTCGAGCGCGAACCGGCTGTAGAACTGGACCTTGTCGTCGATCACCTCGACCCGGAAGTCCTTCTTCGGGTGCTTCGTGATCTGCGACCGCGTGATCGCGCGGACCCGCGCGCAGGCCTTCTCGTCGCGGAACGGGATGAACTTCGAGAGCGCGTACTGGAACGCCATCGATCCTCTCCTATTTCGCGGGTGCCGTCCTGACGAGCCGCTTCCCCAGCGCCTTCGACAGGTGATCGTCCTTTGGAAATCCGTGCCCAAGGTGGGGCATGAACCCCTCGGCGTACTTCACCGTCTTCTTCCTGAAGTCTTTCGCCCGGTCGGCGCCCCAGCGCTTCATCGAAAGGATGTACTCGTCCTCGCCGTGCTGGGCCCGGAGCCACGAGCGCTGCGACTCGTGGCAGGCGAGCATTCGTTCCTTCGTCTCCATGACGGAGGTGATGTCGACCACGAGCCGCGCCGGGACGCGCCGGCCCTCCGCGTCGATGTTCTCGATCGGGTCGGCATAAAGGATGACCGGCATCTTCGCGCAGGGGGGCGCGGGCGTGCCGTTCAAGGCCGCCGTCCAGTTCGGGATGGTCGACGCGAACGCCGCCTCGCGGACGATCCGCGGCGTCTCGGTGTGGTCGGTCATGTAGTCGTGCGACGAGTGGGTGATCACGAGGTCCGGCCTGACCTCGCGGAGGAGGCCGCAGACCCGCCGCTTCGAGGGCGCGTCGTAAAGGATCGTGAGGTCGTCGAAGCCGAGGCACGTGTAGCCCGCGCCGAGGATTTTCGCCGCCGCCTCCGCTTCGCCCCGCCGCACGCGCGAGATCTCCGCGCGCGGAAGCGTCATCGACCCGAGGTCCCCCGCGGTCATCGTGGCCAGGTGGATGTTCCAGCCCGCCCGCTTCAGGAGCGCCAGCGTCCCCGCGCAGGTGATCTCGATGTCGTCCGGGTGCGCCATGACGGCCAGGACCGTCGGCACGCTTATTTCAGCTCCGACAGCTTGACCGGGCGGCCCTTCTCGGCCGAGAGGTCGGCCGCGAAGACAACGCGGTGGCTCTCGAACGCCGTGTCGAAATCCGTGAGCGGCATCTTCTTCCCCGCGAGCGTCGCGTCGACGAACGCCTGGAACTGGGGCTGGTACGGGTGGTCCTTCACGTCGCCCGAGTCGATCAGGTGCGTCGAGAGCGAACTCCACTGGGCCTTGTTGAGGCCCTTGATCTTCTGCGAGTGGACCCGGTTGTCGAGCAGGCTCCCCTCGCTGCCCAC
>JBGPCZ010000012.1:0-58249 GCA_041482015.1 Planctomycetota bacterium
CGAACGTCATCGGTGGCAGCCGGAAGTAGGCTACCGCTGCGCGGTGTCGGTCGACGCGACGAGCTGGTGGGTCGCACGCGACAGGCAGAGGCTCGCGAAGCACGTGTCCCACGTCGGGTGCTTGAAGTGGCTCCCGTCCCATGAGCCGTCCGCCTTCTGGGCATTCAGGAGGAGGCGCGCGCCGTCCAGGTACCAGTCGTGGCTCCCGATGCTCGGGGTGTCGAAGATCATCCCCGTCCGCTCGACCGCGTAGAGGTAATAGTAGAGCCAGCCGTTGGTCGAGCCCTTCGCCGTCTCGGGCGGGCCGACGTTCTCGGAGACCGACCAGTTCTTGTCGAGCCACGCGAGGCCGTCGAGCGCGACCTTGTCCTTCTTCCAGTCCTTGCCCAGGATGAAGTCGTAGATGCAGACCGCGCCGATCGCGCCCGCGCTCATCGAGCTGTAGGGCGGGCCGCCATGGCCGCAGCCCGCCGCCTGGTCGTCGCTGTAGCACCAGCCGCGCGGGACGCCGTTCTCGTAGCCGCCCGTGGCGACGGCGGGACGATCCTTCGAGTCGCCCTTGTCGCCGGGGTGCTGGTTGTTCTTCCAGTAGTCGCGGCACTTCTCGATCTGGTCCTTCGGGAAGGTGATGCCCGCGTCGAAGCAGGCGCGGATCCCGAGGGCCGCGTACTGCGAGTTCGAGTTGTCGCTCCGCTGCGCGGGCCCGTCCTTCTTCTTCGTCAGCTTGATCTTGTTCTTGACCGCGGGCTTCTCCTTGGAGACGGAGTCGGATTCGCCGGCCGGCTTGACCTTCCCGCCGGCCGAAGCGATGTCCTTCCGCGGCGCGACGGTCGGCACGTCGTCGACGTAGACGGTCGGCTCGCCGTAGCAGAAACCGCCGTTGGGCTTGATGTTGTCGAGGAAGAACTGACCGCACTGGGCGAGCTTGTACTGGTACTTCACGCGGTCGACTTCCTCCAGGCACATGGCGAGGAGGGCGACCTTGTAGGTCTTCTCGAGCTTCTGCTCGAGGCACTTCGTCCAGAGGGCCTGGTACGCCGGATCGCTCGGGGGCACGCCCCCGTGGATCATGGTGAGGAGCTTGAGCTCGTCGGAATCGGGGAGGCCGGCGCCCTTCGGCGAATCAGAGGTCTTGAGGAACTTGAGCCCGTTCTCGATCGCCTTGTCGACGGCGGCCTGGTCGACAGCGATGCCCTGTTTCTTCGGGTCCTGCGGCTTGGCGTCCTGCCCCGAGGCGACCCCGAGAAGGACGAGCAGAGACAGAACGACAACCAGATCCCGCTTCATAAGCTCCTCCCGTTTCCTATTTAACAACGCCCCGGGACCTCAGTTTGCATCCGGGGGTTATCATGGATTGAGACACCGGAAAGGAACCTTGAGCTGATAAGATGGCCGACTCATGAAATTCCGCGTCAGCGTCCCCGCGACGGCGGGGAATACGGGGAGCGCGTTCGACGCGCTCGGCGTCGCGTTCGCCTTCCAGAACGAGGTCGTCGTCGATACGGACAAGCCGGGCGAACTCGCCGTCAAGGGCGAGGGGGCCGACCTCCTCAGGAAGGGCGAGCCCAACCTCGTGCGCGAGGCGATGGCCCGGTTCGAGCAGGCGACGGGGAAGAAGCTGCCGCCGCACGGCCTCGCGCTCGTCAACCACATCCCCTTTGGACGCGGCCTCGGCAGCTCGGCGGCGGCGATTGTCGGCGGGCTCCTCGCGGCCGACGCGCTCGCGAACGCGGGGCTCTCGCGGATGCAGCTCCTCCAGCTCGCGGTGCCGATGGAGGGCCACCCCGACAACGTGGCGCCCGCGATCTACGGTGGCGCGGTCCTCAGCGTGCTAAACGAAGGGCGCATCGGCGGATCGCTGACGGTCGTGCCGCTCAAAATCCCCGCGACGTGGAAGGCGGCGCTCTTCATCCCGGAGTTCGTTGTCATCCCCACCCGCGAGGCGCGGGCGATCCTGCCCAAGGAGGTTCCGTTCGCGGATGCGGTCCACAATCACAGCCGCGCCGCGCTCCTCGTCGCGGCGATCGCGCAGGAACGCCCGGACCTGTTGAAAGTCGCGATGCAGGACCGGCTCCACCAGTCCGCCCGCGCGAAGCTCTTCCCGCCGATGGAGGCGCTGATCGAGGCGGCCCTCGCCGGTGGCGCATGGGGCTCGTGCCTGGCGGGTGCAGGCCCGTCGATCCTCGCCATCGCGTCCGAGGCGAAGGCGGAGGGTGTGGCATCGGCGATGAAGGACAAGGCCCACGGCCTCAAGGTCCCCGGCCGCTCCCTCGTGCTCGACTTCTCGTCCACCGGCGCGAAGGTCGAGCCAGTCTAAAGAGAAGAAAACCACAGAGGCACGGAGACACAGAGAAAATTTTTTGTGACTTGCCCCCGCGCCCCCGGGGGGGCGACCCCAGAAAGAATTATCCGTGTCTCTGTGCCTCTGTGGTTATCTTAGAATTTCTTCCCTCACCTTCCCGTCGACGTTCTCCATCTTGAGACCGAGCAGCCTGGCGATCGTCGGGGCGACGTCGACGCTGTCGATCACGGGGAGGCGGGCGCCGGGTTTGATCCCCGCGCCCCAGGCGACGAGCGTCGCGTGGAGCTTCGGGTCGTCGGGCAGGTAGCCGTGCGTCCCCGCGAGCGGCTTCTCCTCGATCACGACCTCGCTCGCCTTGTCTGAGAGCGTGTAGCCTTCCTTTGCCGCGATCACGAGGTCGCCCATCCGCGGGTCCTTGTCGGGGGTGATGATCCCCCACTTCGCATACTCCGACGGCTCGAGTACTGTTCGCACGCCTTCGAGTTGCTGGAGGACCTCCCGGGCCGCTTCCCCCTTCCCGGAGAGATACACGAATGCCGAGCCGCCCTGCGACACGACGCGGGCGTTCTCGATCCCCGCCTTCTTGAGCGCGACGCCCGGGTAGACCGTCTTCGTGAAGCCGAAGAAGCCGTGGTCGCTGACGACGAAGATCGCCGTCCGGTCGCGCAGACCCGCGGCCTCGACCGCCTCGACGATCTCGCGCAGCCGGTCGTCCTCGTAACTCGCGGCCCAGTACGCGTCGGGGGTCCGCGGGCCCTTCTGGTGCTCGACGTGGTCGACCTCGACCAGGTGCAAAAGCACGAGGTTCGGCATGTGGACGCGGATCACCTGGCACGTCGCCTTCGCGTACATCCAGTCGCGCTGGACGCCGCCGTTCCCCTTCACCCACGGCTCCTGCTGGTCGACCCAGATGCCGTCCTTCCGCAGCTCCTCCATCCACGACGCGGTGCCGTACTTGTCCCAGAGCTCCTTCGTGCCGCAGTCGGGGACCGTCCAGTCGAGCGTCTTCGCGTTCCGGGTCGCCGGCCAGATGATGCCCGCGGTCTTGAGCCCCGCGGCATGGGCGAGGTCGTAAATCGTCGGCGCCTTCACGATCTCGTCCTTGTCGAAAAGCGGGTCGGGGATGAGCGGGACGACCTTGCCGGTCGCGCGGTCGAGGTAGGTGTTCCCGAGGACGCCGTGCTTCGCGGGCTGGACGCCCGTCACGAGCGTCGTGTGGTTGGGCCACGTGACGGTGGGGAAGGAGCAGCGCATCCCCTCGGCCGTCGCGCCCTCGGCGGCCAGGCGGCGCAGCGTCGGCATATGGACGAGTGGGTTCCGGAGAGTGTCGGCCGGGAGGCCGTCGATGCTGATGAGGATCACGTGCTCGACGCGCGCCGGCGCGGCGCATGCGGCGAGCGCGAGGAGGGCGAGTGGGGCGAGGAGCTTCATCGGGCTATCCTTTCAGTCGGGACATGATCGCATCGGCGACCTGGACCGTGGTCGCCTTGCCGCCGAGGTCGGGCGTGAGCACGCGGCCGTCCGCGGTCACCGCCTTGATCGCCGCGACGATCCGCGCCGCGGCGTCCTTCTCGCCCAGGAAGTCGAGCATCATCGCACCGCACCAGGTCATCGCGATCGGATTCGCGATCCCCTTTCCCGCGATGTCGGGCGCGGAGCCGTGGACGGGCTCGAACATCGAGGGGCGCCGGCGCTCGGGGTCGATGTTCCCGCTCGGCGCGATCCCGAGACCGCCTACGACGGCGGCACCGAGATCGGTCAGGATGTCGCCGAAGAGGTTCGAGGCGACGACGACGTCGAGCGACTCGGGTTTCATCACGAAGCGAGCGGCCAGCGCGTCGATCAGCACGCGGTCGACCGCGACGTCGGGGAACTCCGGCGCGATCGAGTCGACGACCTCGTCCCAGAAGGTCATCGAGTGCTGCTGGGCGTTCGACTTGGTCGCGCTGACGAGCTTCTTGCGGCGCGACTGTGCGAGCTTGAAGGCGTAGCGGACGATCCGCTCGACGCCGTGGCGCGTGAAGACCGAGGTCTCGACCGCGAGCTCTTCCGGGAGCCCGCGGTGGGACCGCCCCCCGGCGCCCGTGTACTCCCCCTCGGTGTTCTCGCGGACGACGACGAAGTCGATCTCGCCCGCCTTCTTGTTGGCGAGCGGGCTCTTCACGCCCGGCAGGAGGAAGGAGGGGCGCAGGCAGACGTACTGGTCGAAGCCCTGGCAGATCGGGAGGCGTAGGCCGCGGAGTGAGACGTGGTCGGGCACGCTGGGGAAGCCGACCGCGCCGAAGTAGATCGCGTCGAACGTCTTGAGCCTCTCGAGCGCGTCTTCGGAGATCATGCGCCCGTGCTTGAGGTAGTAGGCGCAGCCCCAGGGGAAGGATTCGTACTTCAGCGCGAACGAACCGGCGGCCGCGGCGTCGAGGATGCGGACGCCCTGCGGGGCGACCTCTTCGCCGATGCCGTCGCCGGGGATGAGCGCGATCCGGTGGGTTTTCATGTCCCCCAGTTTGCCTTTCGGGCTACACTCTGTCGCGTGGAATCGGACGACGGCAACCTGACGCCGCGGGTCCTGTCCCGCCTCTGGACCCTGGCGAAGGCGAAGAAGACACCCGAGGAGGAGGGGCTCGCCGCGTTCCAGAAGTTCATGGTGATGCACAAGGACATGCACGAGATCTGGGAGCGTCTCGAGAAGGACCCGGCGACGTCGCTCGACGTCGAGGGCGAGAACCTGCTCGTCCACATCGCGATGGACGCGGCGACGATGCGCGGCCTGGAGACGAACCAGCCGATGGGCATCGCGAACCTCTACGCGTCGCTCGTCAAGAAGGGCTTCGAGCAGGGCGAGGCCTTCCACGTCCTCTCGCAGGCGATGCAGCACGAGTTCCTGAGCGCGGCGTCGGAGGGCCAGGAGATGGAGATCCCCAAGTTCCTCGACCGCGCGACAAAGTACTACACCCAGGCCGTGGAGCAGAAGGCCAAGGGCGGCCCCGGCCAACCCGAACGCTGATAAGCGGAGTGCGGCGCACTCGGCTTATCAGCGTCCCTCGTTCCAGTAGACCTTCACGCGCTTGCCGCCGGCGATGACGATGTCGGGCTTGCCGTCTCCGTTCAGGTCGGCAAACAGGCCGTCCTCGCCGGGCAGCTTGGTGTCGTCGAGGATGACGCTCTCCCACTTCTCCCCCGATTCATCGATCGGGTGGTAGACCTGCCAGAGGGGGCCGCCGGGGTGCTTGGAGTACTGGCCGACGAAGCCGACGAGGAGGGAGTCGACCCCTGTCTTCAGAAGATCCGCCGTCGCGAGCGTGTGACCGCCCTTGTTCACCTTGAGGACCTGCCGCTTCCAGTCGGGCTCCGCGTAGACGACGAACTCGTGGCCGTGGTGCGGCTCGATCGACGCGAGGTACCGTTTCCCGCCGGGGAGCCGCCCGACCGCGATCTCGGACGAGCCCGGCGCCCCCTTTGAAATCGTCCGGCGCTCCCACGTCCCGGCGGCCGAGCGGTGGAAGAGCGTGAGCCCCTCGGCCGACGCGGCGATCACTTCGTCCTTCCCGTCCGACCACGTGTTGTGGATCGTGTGCAGATCGTCGGCGATCGGCTCGCGCGTCCAGGCGTCCTTCCACGGGTCGGCCGGCCGCTTGAGGACGAAGAGCGGCGCGCCCTTCACGCCGTGGAGCGACGAGCAGACGAGATCGCGGTTATTCCAAAGGTGGATCCGGTGGAGCGTGGGCGACTCGTCGAGCTTGATCGGCGTCCACGGCTTCCCGGGATCGTCGGGCCTCTTCAGAAGATAGATCCCGCCGCCGTCCTTCTTCGGATCGGGCGGCTCCTTGTACCCCGCGCCCAGGATGAATGCCGTCTTTCCGTCGATCTCGATCGGCGTGATCGAAACCAGCTCCTTCGGCTCGTCCTTGATGAGGACGTGCTTTTTCCAAGAGGGGTTCTCGTACCAGACGACGTACGCGGGCGCCCAGTTGAGCGCGACGATGTCCGGCCTGCCGTCCCCGTTCACGTCCGCGACCGTGCAGGCCCAGAGGTCGTCGAGCGTGTCGTCGACGAGCTGCTCCCGGAATTTCGGAAGGTGCTCTTGCGCCAGGGCAACGCAGAGCAGCGCCGCGATCACTTGCCCTCGTTCCAGTAGATCTTCACGTTCTTGGTCGAGCGGCCGACGCCGATGATGTCGATCTTCCCGTCGCCGTTCAGGTCGGAGCAGACGATGTCTTCGCTGCCAAGGCCCTTGTCGTCCAGGACCTTCTTCTCCCACTTCTCGCCCTTGGCGTCGAGGGGATGGAAGACATAGACGACGCACTCGTCCTTCTTTCCCTCGGGCACGCCGCGGAAGCCGATGACGAGCGAGTCGACCTTCGACCCGGTCAGGTCGGCCGTCCAGAGGGCGTGCCCGCCCTTATGGTTCTCCACCAGGACCTGCCGGCGCCACGGCTCGCCCGCCTTCTCCGGCTCGATGTAGACCGCGCACGAGTGGCCGTGCCACGGCTCCACGGTCGCGATGTATCGTTTGCCGCCGGGCAGGCGGCCGGGCTTGATCTCGCCCGCGCCCTTTTTCACCGGGTCGCCGTCGCCGATCTTCGTGCGGTCCCACTTTCCCTCGGCGGCCCGCTTGAGGACGAACACCCCCTCGTAGCCGGCGGACAGCATCTCCTCCTTGCCGTCCCCGTCCCAGTCGATCGGCCAGATGTTGTGGTTGATGTGGATGTCGTTCGCGATGATTTCCCGCGTCCACTTGTCCTTGAAGGGGTTCGCGGGCCGCTTCAGGATGAAGAGCGACGCGCCGGGCCCGTCGCCGCTCGTCGTCCCCTTGCCGTGGAGCGGGGAGCAGACCAGCTCCTTGACCCCCTTGCCTTCCACGTCGATCACCCGCATCCGGTGCATCGTCGCTTCCTGCTCGATCTGGATCGGCGTCCAGGGCTTGTCGAGGTCGTCCGGACGCTGGAGGAGCCACACGGTGCCGGAGATCTTCGTCTTCGGATTGATGGGCCAGTCGGCGCCCAGGATGAGCTCCAGCTTGCCGTCGCCGTCGACGTCCAGCGCCTGGACGCAGACGGGCAGCTCCGGACTCTTCTCGAGGATGATCCGTTTTTTCCACGTGGGGTTTTCATACCACACCAGCTGGTCGGGCTTCTCGGTGACCACGACCAGGTCCGGCTTGCCGTCGCCGTTGATGTCGGCAATCGCCAGCGCGTAGCAGACGCCGACGTCGGGGTCGACGACCTGCTCCTTGAAGTTCGGGATCGACTGGGGCGCGGCGAACAGGGCGAGCAGCAAGGTCAGCATGGGCTCTCCTTGGAAATCAATGCAGAACCACGCAAGTGAGGGTAACCAGAAGACCGAGCACTCGAGAACCAAGGGAGATTCCGGGATGCCTTGAGATCTGGAGAGGGTCCCTCTTGTCTCCGGAAATCACTCCATCTCCTTGAATCTCCCGATCTCCTTATGGGAACTTGAGCAACTCTTTCTCGGTGTACGGTTCCTCGCGGTCCTCGGTGGCGGCCTTGATCTTCCGGACGGCCGCGCCCTCGACGGCGCCCGCCTGGTGGCCCCACTCGCGACGAATATACGTGAGAACCTCGGCGATTTCATCAGAAGACATGTTCTGGATCGGTGGCATGTCCTGGTTGAACGTGTACGCCTTGCCGCCGACGGTCACCGGGCCGTGGATGCCGCTGAGGAGGATGCGGATCAGGCGCCCTTCCGAGCCCAACACCCATTCGGAGTCGGTGAGCGGCGGCGCCTTGACCTCGTCGCCGAGGCCCGAGAACTGGTGGCACGCCGCGCATGAGGCCGCGAACTGCCGCTTGCCGCGGGCCCAGCGGATCTTCTCCTCCGCGGTGAGCGGCGGAGGTTTCGGCGCCGGAGAGACGCCGCCCAGTTTCCCGCCCGGCCAGTCGAGCTGTTTCCCCAGCTCCGCCGCAATCGCTGCCACGCGGTCGTCTTCGGCAAAAAGGAGCTTGTAATAGGGGTTCGAGGGTTTCGGAAGCAGGATCGACTTCCGGGAGTCCACCATGCCTTGAAGCAAAGCCTTCTGACGCCAGCGCGCGTCGGTGGCCTGGACGGCGATCAGGTCGAGCAGTTCCGCGATTTCGGCGGGTTTTCCGCCGGCCACCCGCGTTGCGATCCTCGCGAGAAGCTTGTCCCGGCCCGGCCCCTCGCGCTCCCACTCCTCCGTGCCCATGAGGCGCCCGAGAAGCTCGATCTCCTTGCCCGCGAGGTCCTTCTCGGGCAGATCGGGGTTCTCCGTCGCGGCGATCGCGAGCTTGTCGAGCGCGCTCAGCGGGCCCTTGTAGCTCCGGAACATCTCCGCCGCCTCGCGGACGCGCGGGTCGCGGTCGGCCGCCGCGAGCGCGATCGTCGGCGGGTCGACCGCCTTGAGCCCCTCGAGCGTGAAGAGCGCGTGCAGCTTCGCGACCGGGTTGTCTCCGGTGGAGACGATCCGGCGGAGATCGTTCGTGATCGTGATGTCGCCGCGGTCGACGATCAGCCGCTGCGCCGTGTCGCGCCACCAGCCGTTCGGGTGGGAGAGCGCCGCGACGAGGTCCTTTGACTTCGCCTTCGAGAGCTGCGGCATCTTCCCGGGCGGCTTCGACTCGTGGACCACGCGGTAGATCCGGCCGAGGTTGACGCCCTTGTCCAGGCCGCGCTCGACGATCTGTTTCCGCAAGAACGAGGTCACGTAGAGCCGGTGCTGGATGATCCCGCGGTACATGTCGACGACGTAGAGGCAGCCGTCCGGCCCCGTGGTGAGATTGACCGGGCGGAAGCGCTCGTCGGTCGACGTAATGAATTCGGCCTTCTCGTAGGCGTTCTTCCCGGTGATCCCGCCCGCCGCGTCCTCGGTGAGGACGCGTCGGCTGACCAGGTTCGCGGCCGGCTCGCAGGTGAACGCGTTGCCGCGGAACTCGGGCGGGTAGGCGTCGCCGCGGAAGATCACGGGCGCGCACGCGGAGGTGTGGGACTTGAGTGTGCCGTCCTCGCGGAGGACGCCCTTCTGGTATCCGCGGTTGATGCCCGGGTTGACGCGGCCGGGCCAGATCGTCTGGTCCTTCACGATCGGGACGCCCAGGCGCGCCGACTTTGGGTTCTGCGTCTCGGGCGACCAGCAGGGCACGAGGTCGCCGCGCAAGTCTTCGGGATTCGAGTTGTAGAAGAGACGGCCGATGTCGTCCTGCGTGATCCCCCACTGGCCGCGAGAACGGGTCTCGGTGAGGATCCACTTTCCGTCCCACCGCCGGAGCCGCTGCTTGCAGTCGGCGCTGTAGATCCAGTTGTCCATCGCGTAGAGGAGCCCGTTCGACGTGTGCTCGATCGCCGTGCGGCCCGCGTACGGGCAGACCTGGATCTTTGACTCGCAGGTCAGCTCGCCTGGCTTGATCTTGCAGAACCAGAGGACGGGAGGTTCCGCGATGAGGACGCCGCCGGCCACGAGGCAGATCGCGCGCGGCACGACCAGGTGGTCGAGGAAGACGGTCTTCTTGTCGAAGACGCCGTCGCCGTTGGTGTCCTCGAGGACCACGACGTCGCCGACCGGCGCGTCCTCGCCCTTGCCGTCGACGTCGGGCATGTAGCCCAGCATCTCGACGACCCAGAGGCGGCCGTCGGGGTCGAACTCCATCGCGACCGGGTCGCGGACGAGCGGCTCGCTCGCGACGAGCTCGAGGCGGAACCCGGGCGCGACCTTGAACGTCTTGAGCGCCTCGGCGGGCGGGACGACCGGTGCGGGCGGGATCTTCATCGAGGCGGGGGGAGGCGCCTGTTCCTCGCCCTTCTTGTCCCCGGCCTGCGCGCAGAAGGCGAGAAGAATGGACGCGATTGGGATCATCGACATAATGGTTACACGCTGCCGCCGGGCGCAGTTGCGGCGCGTAGTGTATAGACCCTCTACTAAGGAGCTTGATCATGACCTGGATCGGACGGTATATGGCGGGCCTGGCGATCGTGGCGTCGGCGGCGTTCGGCGTCGCGGGAAAGGCGGAGACGGTGCTGGTCTACATCGGCAGCTATTCCGACGCGAAGGATCCGGGCGTCCAGGTCTTCAAGCTCGACACGTCCACCGGTGAGCTGACGAAGGTCGGCGGCGCCTCCGGCACGAGCAATCCCTCCTTCCTGGCGATCCACCCGGGCAAGAAGTACATCTACGCCGCGTGCGAGGCGGGGAAGGTCGGCTCGGTCGCGGCCTTCTCGCTCGACGAGCATGGAGTTCCGACGCTCATGAACACGCAGCCCTCCGAGGGCAGCGGCCCGTGCTTCGTCGCGGTCGACAAGGCGGGAAAGAACGTCCTCACGGCGAATTACGGGAGCGGCAGCGTCGCCTGCATCCCGATCGGCGACGACGGCAAGCTGGCGCCGCCCAGCTCGTCGGTCCAGCACAAGGGGGGCAGCGTCGTCAAGGGTCGGCAGGAGGGCCCGCACGCCCACTCGATCAACCTCGACGCGGCGAACAAGTTCGCCTTTGCCTGCGATCTCGGGCTCGACAAGGTCTTGGTCTACAAGTTCGATTCCGCGAAGGGCACGTTGGTCCCGAACGACCCGCCCGCGTGCGAGGTTCCTCCAGGCTCGGGGCCGCGCCACTTCGCCTTCCATCCGAGCGGCAAGTATGCCTACGCGTGCGGCGAGATGGCGATGACGGTGATCTGCTTCACGTACGATGCGGACAAGGGCGTGCTCAAGGAGCAGCAGGTGCTCGGGACGCTGCCCGAGGGCGCGGAGCGGAAGGGCGCGTCGACGGCGGAGACGCAGGTCTCGCCGGATGGCAGGCATGTCTACGTCTCGAACCGCGGTCACAACACGGTGGCGGTCTTCGAGGTGGACGAGGCGACGGGCAAGCTGAAGGCGGTGGGCCACGTTCCAACGGGCGGGAAGACGCCGCGCAACTTCGGCATCGACCCCTCGGGGAAGTGGCTGATCGCGGCGCACCAGGACTCGAACAACGTGGTCGTCTTCAAGATCGACCCCAAGACCGGCATGCCCTCGCCCGCGGGCCACGAGGTCTCGGTTCCCAAGCCCGTCTGCGTGAAGTTCCTCGTGAAGTGACGGATAAAACCAACAGGAGCCTGGCCGACGATTCCCTGCACGCCGTCCTGTGGAAGACCCGGTGATGAATTCGGTGAATCCGTTCAAAAGATAGTGCACCCCGGGCTATAATCCTCCAAACAGGGGGGCGAGTCCCATGATGAATTGTTGCCTGGCCTTGGTTCTGGCCGTCGCGGCCCAGGATGACAAGGAGGCCGAAAAAGCGGCCACCGACGCTCTCGAACAGTTCCAGAAGGCGTACAAGGGAACCGACGAGGAGAGAAAGGCGGCGATCGACGAACTGGCCAAGGTCCAGCATCCGAAAGTCGCGTCCAAGCTCGGCGCCATTCTTACCGGGGTCACGCCCTCGCCCGTGAGAGTCGCCGCCGCCCGGGGCCTGGGGGGATTCGCCGAGAACAAGAAACAGGCCACGACCGCGCTGGGCAACGCGATTCCGGCGAACGTCAAGGAGCCCGGCGTCCTCTCCCAGCTTTTCGAGGCCATTGGAAAACTTCAGGATCCTTCGGCCGTCCCCTTGCTGGGCCGTTACTACGATGACAAAGACCTCCCGGTAGCGCAGAACGCCGTCTTCACGACGGGCCGGGTGGGCAGTCCGTCGGGGGTCGATCCGCTCATCGCCATCCTCTCCAGGAATGAGAAGACGGCGAAACCAGGCGGGGCGGCCATCGGGGTGGCGGCCAACGGCACCAACCCGAATCAAGCCGGCGGGGTCGTCGTCAGCGGGGGCAACAACAACGCCCAGCGCGACCGGGCCCAGGCGCTCGTCTCCGCCGCGAACCAGGCGCTCCAGGAAATCACCAAGGAAAAGCTGACCACCGCGGAAGCCTGGAGCTCATGGTGGGCGAAGAACAAGGCGACGTTCAAGAAGGCTCCCTGACGTCCTACCGCCGCCCGCCGATCGGGGTCTGGGGCTCGGTCCAGGGCTTGACCCCGCAGCGCGCGGCCCAGCGGTCGTAGAGGACGGACAGCTCGCGGACTCGCGCAGGCTCGCGGCTCGCAAGGTCCTTCGACTCGGTCCGGTCCGCCTCGAGATCGTACAGCTCCCACGGCTTTCCGAGGACCGCGACCAGCTTCCATCGGCCCGCCCGCACGGCGCGGTTCCCTTCGTGTTCCCAGAAGATCGCCTCGTGCGGCTCGCGACGGCCGCCCTTGAGGATCGGGAGCAGGCTCCTTCCCTCGACGGCGGGGGGTGGGGCCTGCGCCAGGTCGAGGCATGTGGGCATGAGGTCGATCACGTGGCCGACCTGGGGGGTGATCGCGCCCGCCGGGACGACGCCGGGCCAGTGGGCGATCATCGGGGTCGAGATCCCGCCCTCGTGGACGAAGCTTTTGAAAAGGCGGAACGGCGTGTTGGACGCCTGGGCCCACTCGAGGCCGTAACTCGCGAACGTGTCCTCCGGCCCGGGGAGGACGTCCGTCCGGTTGCCCAGGCGGATCGGCCGCCCGTCGCGGGTCCGGATCGGGACGTTCTGGCCGCGACCCTCGACGGGGAGCTCCTCGGCGCAGCCGCCGTTGTCGGAGAGGAAGAGGACGAGCGTATTCTTCATCAAGTCGCGCCGTCGGAGCGCGTCGAGAATGCGGCCGATCCCACGGTCCATCTGCTCCACCATCGCCGCGTAGACCGCCATCCGGTGGACGAGCCACTCTTTGGGCTCCGCCTCCTCCCACGCTGCGGCCCTTTGGTCGCGCGGGGCGGGCGGCCACGACGGATCGATCAGCTTGAGATCGATCAGCCGGCCGTGTCGATCGCGGCGCACGGCGTCCCATCCGATCCGGTAGCGCTCCTTGCAGCGGGCCACGTCCTCGTCGCGCGCGTGGAGCGGCCAGTGCGGCGCGGCCTCGGCGACGTAGAGAAAGAACGGCTGCGCGGGGTCGCGATGCTCGTCGATGAACCGGACGGCCGCGTCGTTCACCGCGTCGGTGAAATGATAGTCGCCCTCGGGTGCGGGAAGCGGCTCGTCGTCCCGCGTGAGCGACGGCGGGTTGTAGTAGCTGCGGATGCTCGCGATGATGCCGTAGAAGCGGTCGAACCCGCGGCGGCGCGGGCCGTTGTCGAGGGGGCCGGGCCACGGGGTGACATGCCACTTGCCCGACATGTAGGTCGCATAGCCGGACTTCTTCAGGAGTTCGGCGACGGTCGGGCAGGCGTGGCTGAGGTCGCCCGGATAGGTCGCCTTTCCCACGAGATGTCCGACGCCCGCCTGGTGGGGATAGAGGCCCGTCAGAAGACTCGCGCGGGTGGGGCAGCAACGCGCGGTGTTGTAGAACTGGGTGAACCGGAGCCCGCCCGCCGCGAGGCGGTCGAGGTTCGGCGTCGCGATCTCGCCACCGTAGCAGCCGAGGTCGGAGAAGCCCAGGTCGTCGGCCAGGATGAGGACGATGTTCGGCCGCGGCTCCTGCGCCCGGGGCGCCGCCACCGCGCAGCCCGCCAGCAGGGCGAGCGCGAGCAGACGCTTCATGAGGCCGCGGCGAGGGCGGGTTTGTCCTCCCGGACGATCGGCGTGACGGGGTCGACGAAGAGCCAGCAGACCGCGCCCAGGAGGTAGACGACGGCCGAGACGTCAAAAGCGGCGCTCCAGCCGCGGTCACTGTGCTTCGAGATCCAGTTGAAGGCGAGCGGGCTGAGCGCGCCGCCCAGGTTGCCCATCATGTTCATGCTGCCCGAGAAGGTGCCCGCGAACTTCCCGCCGACGCTCATACACGCCCCCCACGAGCAGGGCATCGAGAGGTCGCCGAAAAGGCTGGCCAGGCCCATGGCGGCCATGACGAGCACGGGATTGTGGACGCGAGCCGGGAGGAAGAAGACCAGGCCCGCGAACGCGAACCCGCAGAAGCCCAGGAGCCGGCGGGTCTTGATGAGGCTTCCCGTGGACTTTTCGAGCTTCGTCATGAGCCATCGCGCCAGGAGATTTCCGAACCCGCCGCCGAAGAGCGGGACCCCCGCGAGCAGCGCCCGCTGATACTCGTCGACCTTGGGGAAGTTCTCGTCCAGGTAGACCGACAACCACGTGACGTAGAAGTACCAGCAGTAGCTCAGGAAGAAGTACTGGGCCCAGAGGAGCCAAGTGGTCGGAGAGGCGAGGAACGGCTTCCAGGGGACCGGCTCATGGCGCGCGACCGCGGGGTTGCCCGCCAGGAGCGCCCGCTCGGCCGGGTTGACGCCCGGATGCTCCGCGGGCGTGTCGCGGAACCATCGGGCGAAGTAGAAGGCCCAGACGATCCCCAGCGCACCGAAGAGCGCGAACGCATACTGGTACTTCCAGTGGACCGCCTTCAGGACCAGGAGGACCAGGATCGGCGTCACCGCCCCGGCCCACCGGGCCGCAAGCCACAGGATGGCCTGGGCCCTCGCCTTCTCCTCGGGCCGGAGCCACGTCGCGAAGGCGCGAGTCAGGTTGGGGAAGCAGCCCGCCTCGCCCATCCCGAAGAGGAAGCGGATCACCAGCATCGAGACGAAGCCCCAGGCCCATCCCGTGAGGATCGTGAAGAAGGACCACCAGAGCACGACCCGGAGGAGCGTCTTTCGCGTCCCGAACCGATCTCCCATCCACCCGGTGGGGATTTCAAAGAGCGCGTACGCGTACCCGAAGGCCGCAAAGACCATCGCCATCTGGTCCTTGTCGAGGTGGAGGTTTTCGCTGATCGGCTTGCTGGCCTTCGAGATGCAGATCCGGTCGATGTACTGGATGGATGCGAGCGCGATCCCGAACCAGATGATGCCGTACCGCGTGCGGGTTGGGGCGTTGGGGTCGGCGGTCGTGGCGGCCACCGGTCAGACCTTGAAGACGATCTTCAGGGTCGAGCCCGGGTTGTGGGCGATCTTCTCGAAGCCCGCCTGGCCCTCCTCGAGCGGGCGGGTCTCCGTCCACGGCCGCAGGTCGATCTGGCGCGACTCGACGAGGCGCAGCGCCGTCAGGAAATCCTTCGGGGTGTAGCAGAACGTCGTGAAGACGCTCTTCTCGTCGCGGATCATCTCGATCCACGGGAGCGGCGAGTCGTTCTCGGTCATCCCGATGAAGAGGAGCCGGCCGCCGCGGCGGGCGCAGTTCACCGCCTGCCGGCGCGTCGCGGAGATCCCCGCGGTCTCGATCACGAAGTCGGTCCCGCCGTCGCTCCAGCGCCGGACCGCCTCGACGGCGTCCTCCTTCGCGGCGGAGATGACATGGTCGGCGCGCAGCTTCTTCGCCACCGCGAGCCGCTCCTCGTTCTTGTCGACGACGACGACGCGCGCGATGCCGCGGAGCTTCGCCATCGAGAGGGCGAGGATCCCGATCGGCCCGGCGCCCAGGATCGTGAGCGAGTCGGGGATCTCGGTCATCGAGATGCGGAAGAAGTGGACGACGTTCGCGAGCGGCTCGGTGAGGACCGCCTCCTGGTCGGTGACGCCGGCCGGGGCGGGGTAGAGGCTGGTCGTCGGGAGCGCGGTGAAATCGGCGTACGTGCCGTGGACCCGGTCGAGCCCGAGCACCCGCCAGTTCGCGCAAAGGTTCTGCTTTCCGGCCGTGCACGCCGCGCACGCGCCGCAGGTCATCAGGGGATTCACGACCACGCGCTGCCCGGTCTTCCACGCGGTGACGGAAGGGTGGATCTCCTCGATCGTCGCGATCGTCTCGTGGCCGAGGATGAGCCCGGGCTTCCGCCGCTCGCTGTGGCCGAGGAACCCGTGGATGTCCGATCCGCAGATTCCCGAGTGGTGATTGCGGAGGAGCACCTCGCCCGCCCCGGGCACGGGTTTCGGGACGTCCTGGATCTCGACCTTCCCCGGTCCGGTGTAGACGAGCGCTTTCATGGGCTCGGCGATTATGCGGTGGCCTCTCTCTTTAGGCGAGAATTTCTTTCACGACGTTGCCGTGCACGTCCGTCAGGCGGAAGTCGCGCCCCGCGTAGCGGTACGTGAACTTCTCGTGGTCGAACCCGAGAAGATGGAGGATCGTCGCGTGCAGGTCGTGGACGTGGACCTTGCCCTCGACGGCGCCGTAGCCGAAGTCGTCGGTGCGCCCGTGGACGTGGCCGCCCTTCACCCCGCCGCCCGCGAGCCACATCGTGAAGCCGTGGTGATCGTGGTCGCGGCCATTGAGCTTGCCGGGGTTCGCGGGGTCGATGAGGTCGATCGTCGGCGTTCGGCCGAATTCGCCGCCCCAGAAGACGAGCGTGTCTTCCAGCATCCCTCGCTGCTTGAGGTCTTTCAGGAGCGCCGCGATCGGCTGGTCGGTCTCCTTCCCGAGCTTCCGGTGGGTCGACTCGTTCTCCTCGTGGCAGTCCCACGGGAGGCCGGAGCTGGTCCAGACTTGGACGAACCGGACGCCGTGCTCGAGGAGCCGCCGCGCGATCAGCATCTGCCGGCCCTGCGTCGTCGACGTCCCGTAGAGGTCGTGGACGTGCTTGGGCTCCTTCGAGAGGTCGAACGCGTCGACCGCGTCCACCTGCATCCGGTAGGCCATCTCGAAGGACTGGAGCCGCGCCTCGATCTGCTCCTCCTCCTTCCGCCGCTCTTGGTGCTTCTGGTTGAGCTCGAGGAGCAGGTCGAGCTGGCGGCGCTGCTGCGGGAGCGTGAGGCGCGCGTTCTTGATGTTCTCGACCAGCTTCTCGATCTCCGTGTGCTTCGTGTCGATGTGCGTGCCCTGGAAGATGCCCGGCAGGAAGCCCGACTGCCAGTTCTGCGAGTCGTGGTAGGGGAGGCCGCCCGGGCAGAGCGCGATGAAGCCCGGGAGGTTCTGGTTCATCGTCCCCAGGCCGTACGTGACCCACGAGCCGACCGACGGCCGCACTTGGCGCGGCTCGCCCGTGTTCATCATCATGAGCCCGAGGGCGTGGTTGGGCGTGTCGGTCTGCATCGACCGGATGACGCAAAGGTCGTCGACGCCCTCGCCGAGCTTCGGGTAGATCTCGCTCACCTCGATCCCGCTTTCGCCGCACTTCTTGAACTTGAAGGGCGACGGCAGCGCCTTGCCCGTCGGGTTCTCGGTCTTCAGGTGCGACTCCTTGGGGAGCAGCTGCCCGGCGTATTTCGCCAGGAGCGGCTTCGGGTCGAAGGTGTCGACCTGCGAGGGCCCGCCGTTCATGAAGAGGTGGATCACCCGCTTCGCGCGCGGCGCGAAGTGGGGCGCCCGGGGCGCGAGCGGATGGGCGAGGGTCGTATCATCGGCGCGGAGCGCCTCGCCCATCATCTGGGCGAAGGCCAGCGCGCCGAACCCGGAGGTGCAGCGGCCCAGGAGCTCGCGGCGGGTCAGGAATTCCATCGGGACCTCAATCGATAAAGGCGAACTCGTTGCTCAACAGCAGGACCTGGACGTACTGCTCCCACGCGCCGACGGCGGCCGCGGGGCCCGCGAAGTCGCGCGCGGCGTTCCACTCGTCCTGGTCCATCTTCACCACCGGCGACCAGGAGAACGCGTCGGCGTCGGGGTTGCCTCGGCCGTCGACCACGAAGTCGATCGTGTCGCCGCGCTTCACCGCCAGGCCCGAGATCCGCGCCTCGGCCTCGAGGTGCTGGAGCGTCCAGCGCGCGATCTCGCCCTCGCGGCTCGAGACGATCCGCGCCTCGACCCCGTCTCCCTCCCGCTCGTGGTGGGCGAGCGGGCCCGCGATGGAGACCGTCCCGTCGCGCGGCGCCACCCAGCGGCGGATCACCGCCTGGGCGGGGCCCTTGCCCGGCCGGCCGCCGGCGGCCGTCAGCGTCATCGCGCTCCCCTTCGGGTCGGCCGTCCAGGCGCCCCCCGTGAAATGGGCCATCGCCGTGAAGCTCTTGACCTTCTGCGCCGCCGAATCGACCTCGCCGTATCCGTAGTGCCAGTCGGACGCGCGCGACGGCGCGGCCTCCGTGCCGAGGAAGGCGAGCGCCCGGGCGACCTCGTCGGCCTCCGCCTCCCGGCCGTAGGCGATCCGGGTGAGGAGGCGGATCCGTTTCTCCGGATCGGGCTCGCCCGCGACGTCCGGCCGGCTCGCCAGCGCGTGGGCCTGCTCGGCGATGAACGGGTTGTTCATGAGGAAGAGCGCCTGCTGCGGGACCGTCGTGATGTACCGCTGCGGGTTGGAGATGTCGGGGCTTGCGAAGTCGAACGTGCGGAACATCCCCGGCAGGTTCTGCCGGTCGATGAAGCCGTAGACCGTGCGGCGCCGCGTGAACGGCTGCGTCGCGAGGTCGTTCGACCGGCCGCCCATGGCCCCGTCGAGCTGGCCCGTGACCGCGAGGACCGAGTCGCGCAGCGCCTCGAGGTCGAGCCGCTCCCGGTTCATCCTCCAGAGGAGCGCGTTCCCCGGATCGACCGCGCGGGCGGCGGCGTTGTCCGCGCTCGACTGCTGCCAGGTCTTCGAGAGCAGGATCGCGCGATGGAGCCTTTTGAGCGACCACTCGTCGGCCATGAACCGTGCCGCGAGCGCGTCGAGGAGCTCGGGGTGCGACGGCGGGTCGCCGCGCGTGCCGAAGTCGCTCGGAGTCCGCACGATCCCCTGCCCGAAGTGCCACAGCCAGGCGCGGTTGACGATGACCCGCGCCGTCAGGGGATTGTCCTTCGAGGCGATCGCCTTTGCGAGGTCGCCCCGGCCGCTGCCCTCCTTGAAGGGCTCGTTCGAGAAGACCGTGAGGAATTTGCGCGGGATCTTCTCGCCCCGCTGCCCGGCGTTGCCGCGGACGAAGATCACGGGCTCGACGGGTTGGGGCTTGTCCTCGATGGCCATGGCACGGGGAGGCGCGCCCGGATGGGTCACCTCGAGCTCCCCCAGCTTCTTGCGGAGGTCGCGCACCTTGTCGCGATCCTTGGGGCTCCACACCTGCTCGACCTCGGCGAGATCGACCGACGGGAGCGCGTCCCGTCCCGCGAGCGCCTGGGCGTATCTCTGGGCCGCCTCCGGGAGCGTCGCCGGCGGCTCCGCCAGCCACTCCCGGACGGCGACGTCGCCGATCGCGGCCACGATCGCGGGCGATTTCTCGGCGAACTCCTTCTCGGGGATCGCGGCGAGCGCGAGCCAGCCGAGGTCCGCCTTCAGCCACGCGCGCCACTTCCGCAGGGTGAGGTCCTTGACCTGGTGCCTCTGGGCAATCGGGCGGAGGTCCTTGTCCGCGGTCTCCCTCGCCTCGGCCGCTGCGAGGAGGTGCGCGGTGATCGAAGGCGCCGCATGGAGCTCCCCATTGACCCGGGCGTGGACGCCCTGGAGGTACTTCGTCACGTCCCCCTCGCGAATCGCGAACTCCTTCTCGAAGGCCGCGTTCGCATCGCTCTTCTGGGCCTGCGGGAGGAGCGGGTAGGCCTTCGGCTCCTGGCAGCTCGCGAAGACGCCGTAGAGCGAGTAGTAGTCCTTCGTCGGGAGGGGGTCGTACTTGTGATCGTGGCAGCGGGCGCAGCCGATCGTCAGGCCCTGCAGGCCCCGGATGACGACGTCGATCCGGTCGTCGATGATGTCGTGCACGTTGTTGTTGAAGCGGCGGCCGACGGTGAGGAAGCCGAGCGCCGCGCGCTCGTCGCCGTCGGCGGCGAGCTGGAGGAGGACGAACCGGTCGTACGGCATGTCGTCGTTGAGCGCCCGGATGACCCAGTCGCGGTAGGTCCAGGCGTTCGGGTAGCGGCGCTCCTCGTCGAAGACGTCGCCTTTCGTGTCGGCGTAGCGCGCGACGTCGAGCCAGTGGCGGCCCCAGCGCTCGCCGTAGCGCGGGGAGGCGAGGAGGCGGTCGACGACCCTCGCGAAGGCGTCGGGCGACGTGTCGGCGAGGAAGGCGGCGGTCTCTTCCGCCGTGGGCGGCAGGCCGGTGAGATCGAACGTCGCGCGGCGGAGAAGCGTCCGCGGGTCGGCGGGCGGGTTGGGGGCGAGCCCCTTCTCCTTCAGCTTCGCCGCGACGAAGTCGTCGATCGTGCCGGGGCGGTCGACCGGCGGCCGGAAGGACCAGAAGGCCCGCGGGTCGGTCCCGGGCTTCGGAGGCGCGGCGCCGGAGCGGGGATCGGGCGCGCCGCGCTTCACCCATTCCTCGAGCGCGGCGATCTCGTCGTCGGGGAGCTTCTCCTTGGGGGGCATCTGGAGGTCGGGATCGCTCCAGCGGACGGCGGTGACGAGGCGGCTCTTCTCGGGGTGGCCCGGGACGATCGCGACGCCCGACTCGCCGCCCTTCAGGGTCCCCTCGCGGGTGTCGAGGAGGAGGCCGCCCTTGACCTTCTTCGCGGTCGCGCTGTGGCAGGAGTAGCAGCGGTCGATCAGGACGGGGCGGACCTTCTTCTCAAAGAATTCCATCCCCGCCGCGTCGGCCGGCTGCTGGAGGGCCAAGAGGAGGGCGATGGCAACCGTCATGTCACCTACGGTACGCGCCGGGCGGGAACAGGGTTGCCCCCCTATGGGAGAGTTACTATATTAGGCCTCAACAGGAGGACTCATGCAGAGTGCGCCGGCGAGCCTGGGGCAGTACCTGGAGGATTTCTCCGCGCTCCTCAAGAAGGTCGATCAGAAGGAGGTCGACGCGCTCGTCGACCTGCTCACCGAGGCCTACAAGAACGACCGCTTCATCTTCATCATCGGGAACGGCGGGTCGGGCGCCAACGCGTCGCACCTTTGCGAGGATCTCGGGAAGGGGACGCTCCACAACTTCGAGACACAGAAGCGGCTCAAGGTGATGAGCCTCACCGACAACACGCCCTACATCCTGGCGTACGGCAACGATCTCGGGTACGACCGGGTGTTCGTCGAGCAGCTCAAGAACTTCGCGCAGCCCGGCGCGATCCTCCTTTCGATCAGCGGCTCGGGCAACAGCGCGAACGTCCTCAAGGCCGTCGAGTGGGCCAACGCGAACGGGCTCAAGACCGTCGGCATCACCGGCTACGACGGCGGGAAGCTCCGCAAGATGTGCCACGCCGGCGTCCACGTCCCCTCGCACAACATGGGCGCGGTCGAGTCGGTCCATCTCGTGATCTTCCACTACCTCCTCGACTGCCTGTACGAGCGGTTCAAGACCGTGGCATGAGCCTCGCGGCCGGCATCGAGATCGGCGGGACCAAGCTCCAGGTCGGCGTCGGATCGGAGGACGGCAAGCTCCGCGCGCTCGTCCGGAGGACGGTCGACCCGTCGCGTGGCGGCGAGGGAATCCGCGAAGCCCTTCCTTCCCTGGTCGACCAGGCCCTGGCCGAGGCCGGCGTCTCCGCGCAGGCGATCTCCGGGATCGGCGTCGGCTTCGGCGGTCCCGTCGATTCAAAAGAGGGCCGCATCCTCGTCTCGCACCAGGTGGAGGGCTGGTCGGGCTTCCCGCTGCGCGAGTGGCTCGAGGGCCTGCGCCGGGTTCCGGTCGTCCTTCAGAACGACGCGAAGACCGCGGCTTTTGCCGAGGCGACGCTCGGCGCGGGGAAGGGGCTGCGGCGCATCTTCTACATCACGATCGGAAGCGGCATCGGCGGCGGGCTGGTTGTCGATGGGAAGATCGACGAGGGGCAGGGGCTGGGTGCGGGCGAGATCGGCCACACGTGGGTCCCGCATCCGGACACGGGCGAGCCCGAGAAGCTGGAGCTCGTGGCGTCGGGCTGGTCGATCGGAAAGCGCGCGCGGTCGAAGATGGGCGAGGGCGCGACGGCCGCCGCGGTCTACGCGGCGGCGGAGAAGGGGGACCCGTACGCGAAAGTGCTGCTCGACGAGTCGGCGGAGGCGCTCGCGATCGGGATCTCGAACGTGATCGCGCTGCTCTGCCCGGAGCGCGTGATCCTGGGCGGCGGCGTGTCGCTCATGGGCCCGCTCTTCTGGGATCCGCTCCGCGCGAAGGTGGCGGGCGAGTTCGGGTTCAAGCCCTTTGCGGGGCGGACGGAGATCGTTCCGTCCGCGCTTGGCGAGGAGGTGGTCGTGATCGGCGCGGTGCTCCTCGGGCTCGGGGCGAAGCGATGAGAGCCACGCTGATCCTCGTCCTGCTTCTGGCCTCGTGTGCCGGCGAACCGCGGCGGGAGGGGATCCCTCCGAACATCGTCATCATTCTGACGGACGACCAGGGATACGCCGACATCGGCTGCTTCGGCGCGCTCGGTTTCGAGACGCCCCATCTCGACCGCATGGCTGCGGAGGGCGTGCGGTTCACCGACTTCTACGTCGCGCAGGCGGTCTGCACGGCGTCTCGCGCGGCGCTCCTGACGGGCTGTTATCCGAACCGGGTCGGGCTGCAGGGCGCGCTCAACCACCAGAGCCCCATCGGGATCCACAGGAACGAGCTGCTGCTCTCCGAGATGTGCCGGGGGAAGGGCTACGCGACGGCGATTTACGGGAAGTGGCACCTGGGTTGCTTCCCGGAGTTTCTCCCCACGCGCCACGGCTTCGACGAATGGTTCGGGATCCCGTACTCGAACGACAACGGCCCGCTCCATCCAACGATGCGCGGCCTCCCGCCGCTCCCCCTTTATGAGGACGAAACGGTCGTCGAGCGCGACCCCGACCAGCGGTTCTTCACGAAGCGGATCACCGAGCACGCGGTGCGGTTCATCGAGCGGAACCGCGAGCGGCCGTTCTTTCTCTACGTGCCGCACATCATGCCGCACGTCCCGATCCACGCCTCGGCCGCGTTCCAGGGTCGGACGAAGCGGGGCCTCTACGGTGACGTGATCGAGGAGATCGACGCCTCGGTGGGGGAGATCCTGGCGTCGCTCAAGGCCAACGGCGTGGACGACCGGACGCTAGTGGTCTTCTTTTCCGACAACGGCCCCTTCCTGTCGTATGGGACGCACGCCGGGTCGGCCGGGCTGCTCCGCGAGGGCAAGCTGACGACGTGGGACGGGGGGATGCGGTCGCCGTTCATTGCGCGCTGGCCGGGGCGGATCCCGGCGGGCCGGGTCTGCGCGGAGCCGGTGATGTCGATCGATCTCCTGCCGACGATCGCGGGGATGATCGGCGCTGCGATGCCCGCGCGGCCGATCGATGGGCGGGACATCCTCCCGGTCCTTGCCGGCGGCGGCCGGACGCCGCACGAGGAGCTTTTTTTCTACAGCGGGGAGGAGCTCCACGCCGTGCGCAGCGGCGACTGGAAGCTGCACGTCGCGCACGAGTACCTCACGGTGGCGGGACCGACGCGGTCGGACGGCAAGCCGGCGAACTTCGAGAACATCAAGCCGGAGTCGATGGACGTTTCGGGGATCCGCGGGATCGCGAGCCGCCACGGCTACAAGGTGGAACGGCTGCCGCAGTCCCTCTACGACTTGCGGACCGACCCGGGGGAGACGCGGGACGTCTCGACGGCGCATCCGGACGTGGTGCGGCGCCTCGAGTCGCTGCTGGAGAAGGCGCGGGCGGACCTGGGCGACGCGCTCACGAATCGGAAGGGCCCGGGCGTCCGCCCGGTCGGCCGTCTCGAGGCAAAATAAAACGGGCGCGTTCCTCACGCGCCCGTTCCTTTGGATTCGAATTGCGCTAGACGGGAGGCTTCCCTTCCGGAGGCGGGGGCGCCCCTCCATCGATCGTCACAGCCTTGTATCCGCCGATCGCCTTGAAGTAGAGGAGCACCAGGATGTAGATCGCCGCCATCATCGCCGGGATGAAGGAGTCGGCGCGCAGCGTCTTGCGGTCGCCGACGATGCCCGCCTCGATGATCGCGCGGTCGGAGGGGCTCAGCTTGGCCATCGCTGCGGCGGTGTCGGGCGCGGGCGGCGTTGGAGGGTTGGACTTTGGATCGCCCTCGCGGGCCGTCTTAAGGCGCTTGTTCACCTCGTCGAACTTGGTGCCGTCGAACCCCGTGGCCTCACCGAAGAAGAGAAAGCTCTTGCCCTTCTTGGCCTTGATGTGGTCGTACGAGGCGTTGTCGGTCCTCGTCAGTTCCTCGCTCGCGAAGCGGTCCTTCGCGTAACCCAAGCCGGGTGATCCAATCAGGCCGGAGGACATCATGCCGATGCCGCCCATCATGCTGATGGCGATGGCGCCCGTCTTGGGGAAGCGGTCGGAGGCGACGGCGAGCATCGTGGGCCAGAAGAAGGTCTTGCCGAGGGCGTAAACGCCCAAGGCGAGGATGGCCAGCCCGAACGAGTTCACGCCGCTCGAGAGGTTGAGGCCGATGCACGCCAGGATCGCCGAGACGACGAGGATGCCGACCGGCGAGAGGCCCAGCTTCTTCTCGATGAAGTTGGCGCAAAAGCGGAGGGAGAACATCACCAGCGAGGTCCAGATGAAGAGGATGTTGCCCTGCTTGGGGGTCAGGAGGTTTCCGGTGATGTTCTGGATCCAGCTGTCCGTGCCGAGTTCGACGGCGCCGACGAGCGCGTGCGCGATGAACAGGGTGAACAGGAGGAGGGAGCCTTTGGAGAACTTCGTCATGACGCCGACCGCGACCAGCAGCGCACCGCCGACGCCGTAGCCCAAGATGTTCCCGAGGCGGGTGATCTTGTCCGGATCGGCGGGATCAGGCTTCATGAATCCGCCGAGCACGTTGGCGAAGACGCCGCTGAAGAAGAGGGCCAGCAGGAAGCAGGCCACCAGGCCGCCGACGATGCCCACGTCCTTGAACATCTCGCCCAGGCTGAGGCCCTTTTCGGAAGCCTCCGACTTGGGCATCTTCTGGCCGAAGAACATGAGGCCGTAGATGACCGTGGGGACGAGGTAGGTGCCGAGCTGCGCTTTCCACCCCCAGCTGTCGCCGAAGAACCAGCCGACCATGCCGCCGAGGACCAGGCCGGCGGGCCAGCTGGCGTGCAGGATGTTGAGGTAGTGGGTGCGGTTCTTCGGGAAGAGCGTCGCGATCAAGGGATTGGCCACCGCTTCCAGCGTGCCGTTCGCGTAAGCGAAGATGAACATGCCCCAGAAGAGGAAGTTGTAGCCCGATTCGTGCGCCGCTTTGACGACCTCGTCCGTGGATCCTTTGGGCGCGCCCGTGGCCGCGAACGTCACGAAAGCCGAGAGCACGTGGAGCGCGAAGGCGAGAATGACCAGCTTACCGTAGCCGAACTTGTCCGCGAGCATGCCACCTATGACAATGCCGAAGCAGAAGCCGGTTAAGCCGCCGCCGCCGATCGCGCCCAGTTCCGCACCGGTGAAGCCGAATTCTCCGCCCCAGGTGGCGAAGATGCCGCCGCGGACGGCGAAGCCGACGCCGGCCGCAAGGATGGCCATGAAGCCGGCCCACAAAAGGCGCTTCTCATTTCCCATGTCGATAGATTCTCCGAATAGACCCTGAACCCTAGATCAATTGGGGCTCCCCAGCCCTCCCTCGAATGCTTCTGCCCGGATGTTGGGGAAAGATTATGGGCTCTCGCGCCCATAGTGTCAACAAACATCTCCCCTACGGGATGGAGCTAAACCGCTTTAGGAACCTAAATGGCCCCCTTTTGGCGGAGTTGGGCGATGCGCGCCGCATCGTAGCCGAGGCCCTGGAGCAGCTCCTCCGTGTGCTCGCCCAGCTTCGGCGGAGGAAGCCGCACCGCGGGCGGACGGACGGGGAGCTGGACGGCGGCCCGGAGGTCATTCACCGGCGCGGCCGGGACGTCCTTCTCCAGGAAGAGCGTCGTCCACTCCGACGTCGGACGCGACGCGAACACCTTCGAGAGCAGCGCCTCGAGCATCGCGCGGTGCTGCACGCGCAACGGGTTGTCCCTGAAGTCGGGATGCGTGAGAAGATCGGGCAGCCCGATCGCCGGGCAGAAGCGCTCCCAGATTGCCTGGCTCCCGACCGCGACCACCATCCATCCATCTTTCGTCGCGAATGCCTGGTAGGGGACGATCGACGGATGGCGCGAACCCATCCGCCCCGGCGGCTGGCCCGTCGCGATCACGTTCTGCGCCATGTACGTGAGCGACGCGACCGCGGTGTCGAGCATCGAGACGTCGATCCGCCGCCCCGTGCCGGTCCGCTCGCGCTCGAGGAGCGCCGAAAGGATCTGCTGGACCGCGAAGTGGGCCGTGAAGAGGTCGATCACCGCGACCCCGATCCGCACCGGCGGCGCTCCCGCCTCGCCCGTGATGCTCATCCACCCCGCCTCCGCCTGGAGCGCGAGGTCGTACGCGGGCCGGTCCTTCCACGGTCCCGTCTGCCCGTACCCGGTGATCGAGCAGAAGACGAGCCGCGGGTTGAGCCTCGAGAGGGCGTCCCAGCCGATCCCCCAGGTGTCGAAATCGCCGGGCCGGAAATTCTCGAGCAGCACGTCGCTCTGCGCGGCGAGCTTCCGGAAGATCTCCTGGCCCTCGGCCGATTTCAGGTTGAGCGTCAGGCTCCGCTTGTTGCGGTTGACGCTGAGGTAGTAGGCGCTGTCGCCGTCCTGCCACGGCGGCCCCCACGCGCGGGTCTGGTCGCCGGTCCCTGGAGCCTCGACCTTGATGACGTCGTGTCCGAGGTCGCCGAGCATCATGGCCGCATAGGGGCCGGCGAGAACTCGAGAAGCGTCAAGGATCCGCACGGAAAATCCCAAATCCCAAGCCCCAATGAAACCCCAACACCCAAATCTCAAAGCGGCACGAGACATGGGGCGATCTACTTAAAGGTGTGGGGAGCAGGCCGCAGGACGGCTGAGGGCCTCGCTTCAACATCTAACTTTCAAGCGCATCAATCCCAACCCCTCTCCGTTGGAAGTTGGAGCTTGGGATTTCATTGGGATTTGGGAGTTGGGGTTTATTTCTTCCCGCCCCACATCTTCTTCATGAAGGCGAGGCCTTCCTTGGCGAGCTTCTCCTCGTCCTCGAACATCCGGCGCCAGATCTTCGTTGCCGCGGCGAGCGCGGGCAGCCCCTGGCCGAACGCCTCGATCACGAGCATGCCGGAGTATTTCATCTTCTTCAGCCCCTTGAACGACTCCTCCCAGTCCACGCCGCCCTTGCCGGGCGTCGAGCGGTCGTTCTCGGAGATGTGCACGTGCACGCAGACGTCCTTGCAGCTCTCGAGGGCCTTCGCGATGCTCTTCTCCTCGATGTTCGCGTGGAACGTGTCGTACATCATCTTGAAATTCGGATGCTTGACCTCCCGGACCATCTTCGCCGCGTCGGCCGCGCAGTTGAGGAGGTAGATCTCGAACCGGTTCAGGTACTCGGCGACCAGCGTGACGTCCGCGCTCTTCGCGTACTCCGCCGCCGCGCGCAGGCCCTCGACCGCCCACGCCCACTCCTCCTTCGTCGGGCCCTTGCCCGAGAAGACGCCGAGCGCGGCGTAGATCGGGCCGACCAGCTTCTTGACGCCCATCGCCTGGCAGCAGTCGACGACCTTTTTCAGGTGCTCGACCCCGGCCGCGCGCTGCCTGGGATCGGTGCCGATCAGGTTGTTGTCGGCGTTGAGGCAGGTGACCGCCGTCCGCTCGAGGCCGAGGCCGTCGAGCGTCTTGGCGACCTGGGTGAGCTTCGCGACGTCGGGATCGAAGATCGGGACCTCGATCGAGTCGAAGCCCATCTTCTTCAGCCGCCCGAAGAGGGCGGGGAACTCCGGGCCGGTGACGTCGCCGGTCCAGAGGAGCATGTTCATGCCGTACTTCATGGCCGTTCTCCTTTGTCTGTTCGAGGACCGGCGAGTCTAGCAGCGGGGGAAGGGCAAGCCAAGCTTTTGAGCCGGCGGGTCAACGTCCCTTGGCCTGGGAGCGGAACTGGCCGGGCGTCTTGCCCGACTCGCGCTTGAAGGCGACCGACATGTACTCGGGGTGGTCGAAGCCCGCGAGCGCGGCGATCCGCTCCAGCGAGTGGTCCGTCTCCGCGAGGAGTTGTTTCACGCGGTCGATGCGGAAGCGGACGAGGTCCTCGTGCGGCGTCCGGCCCGTCGCCTTCTTGTAGCGGCTCTCGAGGACGCGGCGGGAGAGCGGCACCGCGCGGAGCAGGTCGGCGATCGTCGCCCCGTCGCTGGCGTGCTCGCGGATGAAGCGGACCGCGCCCGCGATGTCGCGGTCGGCGATCGCCAGCACGTCCGTCGACTGCCGGGTCTCGACGCCGATCGGCGGGATGAGATGGGCGGAGGGTGCGACCCGGGCCCCGCCCATCATCCGCTCGAGGAGCGCGGCGGCCTCGTAGCCCGTGCGGTGGGTGTTCGGGATGACGCTCGAGAGCGGGGGCGTGGTGAGCGAGCAGAGGAGCGGGTCGTTGTCGACGCCGAGCACCGCGACCTCCTCGGGGACCGCGACGCCGATCTCGCGGCAGACGTCGAGGAGCTGCTGCGCCTTGATGTCGTAGCAGGCGAAGACGCCCGCCGGCTTCGGGAGCCCGCGGACCCAGGCCTGCAGGTCGCGGCGGTCCGTCGCGGTCGCGGCCTCGTAGACTCGGGTCTCCACGCCGGCCTTCGCGGCGAAGCGGCGGAAGTGCTCGCAGCGCCCGCGCGACCAGTTGAACCTCGGCTCGCCGCAGAAGGCGAGCGTCCGGAAGCCGCGCCCGAGGAGGTGGTCGCACGCGATGCGCGCGATCGCCTCGTCGTCGGTCTCGACCCAGGGAATCGTCTTGATGTGCCGCGCGGCGCTCACGTCGACGACCGGCAGGCGCGTCCGGGCCACGGCCTTCGCGATCTCGGCCGTCTCGATGCGCGCGACGATCCCGTCGCCCCGCCATTTGGAGAGCCACCGGGGCGGCGTGTCGCCGCGGCCAAGCTCGGGAAGGTGGATCGACCAGGGCTGGTGCTGCCGGACGTAGGCCATGATGCCGGAGAGAAGGCCCCGGGCGTACGCGTTGGAGGTCTCGATGATCAGGGCGACGGCGCGACGCTTTCTCATGCGGTAAGATTTCTCATCCCGTCCATCCCAAGATACGGCCGGAGGGGGAACGCACCGTAAAAATTCTCAAAATATTTGCGCCCTTTCTCATGGCCCGGGAGGGGCGAGGGGCTTATGCTCCCTGCGTTCTTAAGGAGATCCCCCATGCCCGGCAAAGTGAAAGTCGCCATCGACGGCCTCGGCTTCGGCGCCGAGTTCATCCCGCTCTACCAGGGCCACCCGAACGCGGACATGTACGCGATCTGCCAGCGCGACGAGAAGAAGCTCAACGCGATCGGCGATGCGTTCAAGGTCGCCAAACGCTACACCAAGTTCGAGGATCTCCTCAAGGACAAGAACGTCGATATGGTCCACATCAACACGCCGATCCCCGACCACGCGTGGATGTCGGTCGCCGCGCTCAAGGCGGGGAAGCACGTGATGTCGACCGTCCCCATGGCGACCTCCGTCGCCGACTGCAAGCAGATCGTCGACTTGGTGAAAAAGACCGGGCTCCGGTACATGATGGCCGAGACGGTCGTCTACGCCCGCGAGTTCCTCTTTGTCAAGGAGCTCTACGAGAAGGGCGAGCTCGGGAAGATCCAGCATCTCCAGGCCTCGCACCAGCAGGACATGGACGGCTGGCCCAACTACTGGCCGGGCCTGCCGCCGATGCACTACGCGACCCACTGCGTGGGGCCGTGCCTCGGGCTCATGCGGAGCGAGGCGGAGACCGTCTCGTGCTTCGGCTCGGGGACGATCCGGAAGGAGCTGATCAAGAAGTACAACTCGCCCTTCGCGATCGAGAGCTGCCACGTGAAGTTCAAGGACTCGGACGTGAGCGCGCGGATCTACCGATCGCTGTTCGACGTCGCGCGGCAGTACCGCGAGAGCTTCGACGCTTACGGCTCGAAGAAATCGTTCGAGTGGCAGCTGATCGAGGGCGAGGACCCGGTCATCCACGTCGCGAAGCGCCCCGAGCCCCAGATCCCCGAGCGGGTCAAGGTGCCCGACTACGCACACCTGCTGCCCGAGGGCATCCGAAAGTTCACGACAAAAGGCGTCTACGACCTGGCGGAGAACACGCACCTCTCGTTTACGCAGGGCGCGGGCCACGGCGGCTCCCACCCGCACCTCGTCCACGAGATGGTGAGCGCGCTCGTCGACGACCGCGACCCGTACCCGAACGCGCCGCAGTCGGCGAACATCACCTGCGTGGGCATCCTGGCCCACGAGTCGGCGATGCAGGGCGGCGCGCTCAAGAAGCTGCCCGAGTGGACGATTGCGCCGAAGAAGAAGGCGTCGGGCCGGAAGCTCGCGGTCGCTCGGAAGTAGCCGGCGCGTAACAAAAAAGACCGTCTTTCTTGTTACGCGACCCCTTTGAACGCGCGGAAACTCCTTCTCCTGGACGTCGCACTGCTCGCGCTGATCATCCTGGCCAGCCGGGCGGCCCTGGTGGTGCACGAAATCGGCGGCCACGCGGTGCCCTGCTGGATCTTCGGCGCGGGGAAGGTCTCGATCCGCCTCTCGGCCCTCGGCGGGGGATACGTCGATTCCGAAAGGGAGCTCCGCGGGTGGCGGGGCTCGGTCATGTCGCTCGGCGGGATCGCGCTCAACCTGGCGACGGGTGCCCTCGCATGGTTTCTCTCCCGCCGGCTGAAGCGGCCCTCGCTCCTGATCTTCGGCGCCGGATCGGTGGCCGGAGCGATCGTCTACCTCGCGAACGGGTTCTACTACGGCTCGGGCGATCCGACGGGGTTCGCGCCCGCGACCGGCGACCTCGGCCCCGTGCAGTGGATCTGGGTCCTCTTTCTGCCGTTCGCGTTCGGCGCGGGCTGGCTCGCGTGCCGGCACTTCACCGAGTTCCTCTCGTCGCACGTTTCGATGGAGCGGCTGGCCGCGCGCCTCGGCTGGTTCCTGGCGACGGCCGGCGTGGCGGGCGCCGCGTACGGCGGCCTCTGGCTGGCCCTTCGGGATTCCGATAGGGAGGGATCGACACGCCAATGGCGGGTCGAGCAGGAGATCGCGAAGGAGACCGAGCGTCGCACGGCGGCGCCGACGATGGCGACCGCGCCGGCGCCTCCCGCCCCGGCGGCCCCGGTCCGCGTCGAAGACGTCAAGGACAAGGTTCCGTCCCTTTGGGGTCCGTGCGTGCTCTACGGGACGTTTGCACTCGCGGCACTATTGAGTTTCCGGAAGCCTCCTCCTTCAAGCCCGCCCGGCGGTGTCCCGCCGGCCGTGTCGATCGGGCTCGCCGTCCTCGCGGTCGGTGTCGTGACCGCATTCCGACTTCTGGGCTGACGCCGCTGTAAGAGGGAAGGAGGAATCCCCCATGAAGCAGATCATCCTGGCCGCCCTGCTCGTCGCGTTCGCGCCCCAGGAGGGGACGTGGAAGGCGTCGGGCACGCAGGGCGCCGTCGCGGCCGGAGGCCAGGGCGCGGTCGACGCGGGAATCGAGATCCTGAAGGCCGGCGGGAATGCCGCCGACGCCGCGGTCGCGACGATCCTCGCGCTCAGCGTGACCGACGACAAGATGTTCTGCTTTGGCGGCGAGGTGCCGATCCTCGTCTACGACGCGAAGAAGGGCGCGGTCGAGGTCGTGGCGGGGATGGGCGCGGCGCCGAAGCTCGCGACCCTGGAGTACTTCGAGAAGCGGGGGAGCATCCCGCTCCGCGGTCTCGAGCCCGCCGCCGTACCCGCCGCGCTCGACGCCTGCTGCGTCGCCCTTTCGCGGTTCGGGACGAAATCCTTCGAAGAGGTAGCGACGCCGGCGGTCCGCCTCCTGGACCAGGGGAAGGACGCGTGGGAGGCGGACCTCGCGCGGACGATCCGCCGGCTGATCGACGCGGAGAAATCGGCGGACGGCGATCGCGCGAGGAAGATCCGCGCCGTCCAGGACTTCTTCTACCGCGGGCCGATCGCGCGGGAGCTCGACGCGTGGATGCGCGAGAACGGCGGGCTGATCCGCGCGGAGGACCTCGCGGCGCACGTGACGCGGGTCGAGAAGCCGGTCTCGGTCGGCTACCGCGGCCACACGGTCGTCAAGTGCGGGCCGTGGACGCAGGGGCCGTACCTGCTGGAGACGCTCCGGCTCCTCGAGGGGTTCGACGTGAGGTCGATGGGCCACAACTCGGCCGATGCGCTCCACCTGACGCTCGAGGCGATGAAGCTCGGGCTCGCCGACCGGGACGTCTTCTACGCGGACCCCGAGTTCGTCGATGTTCCGATCGCGACGCTGCTCTCCAAGGAGTACGCCGACCTGCGGCGCCCGCTCATCGACCTCAAAAGGGCGTCGCTCGTCCAGCGGCCGGGCGACCCGCGCGGGATGAAGGCCCTCTTGGGCGAGGCCGAAACGCGGAAAGGCCTGGGCGGCCATCCGAACGACACGACGACGTGCGTGGTCGCGGACAAGTGGGGGAACGTGGTGGCGGCGACGCCGAGCGGCTGGAGCGGGGTCGTGGCGGGGAAGACGGGAATCTGGCTCGGGACGCGGCTCCAGAGCTTCAACACGTGGAAGGGCCACCCGAACTGCATCCAGCCGGGCAAGCGGCCTCGGATCACGCTGACGCCGACCCTCATCCTGAAGGACGGCAAGCCGGTCGTCGCGATCAGTGTGGCGGGCGGTGACGGACAGGACCAAGTGACGCTCCAGCTCGTGCTGAACCGCCTGGATTTCGGGATGAACGCTGCGGACGCGGTGACCGCCCCGCGGTTCCAGACGTCGCACTTCGTGAGCTCGTTCGGCCAGGCGGCGCCGAAGCTGGGGAGCATGGCGGTCCAGGCCGAAATCGAGGACAAGGTCTACGAAGAGCTGGCCGCCCGCGGCCACAAGGTGACGCGGACGCGCGCGCCGGTCTGGTGGCCGGTGATGATCACGATCGATCCGAAGAGCGGCGGGCTCGAGGCGGCAGGCGACCCGAAGGCGAAGCGCCACGCCGCCGCGTACTGATCGGTCCCTTCCTGGCGCAGGCGTGATGGGGCCGCCAAAGCTCCTGATTAATGCGGCCGGACGGGCGGCCCTAAGCCACTTATGGTATAACACCGCGGGCAGGAGCGGTTTCCTGAAATGGCGGGGAGGGGGGGCCGTCCAATCTCAACACATCGAGGCACGGAGGAAGGTCCATGAGCGATACAAACGATGTCCGCGGATTCGGGGCGGTGCAGCGGGTGCTGGGCGGGATGGCGAAGTACGTCATCACGATCGGCGTCGTCGGCTTCCTTCTCTTCGTCGCCGGCTTGGCGACCTGCGGCATGGTCATCGTCGAGAACGGGAAGACCGCGGTGCTGATCGCGAAGTCCGGGGACGATCTTCCGAACGGGGAGATCATCGCGCTGCCGGGCCAGAAGGGCATCCAGCTCGAGACGCTTCCTGAGGGCTGGTACTGGCGCAACCCCTACACCTGGGATTGGAAGATCGTCGACCAGATCCAGATCCACTCCGGGAAGGTGGGCATCAAGATCCGGAACTACGGCAAGACGCTCCCGGCGGGGGCCGTGGTCGCCAGGGGCGAGGAGAAGGGGATCCAGAGCGACGTCCTCGTTCCCGGGCGGTACGTGATCAACCCTTTCGCCTTCCTGGTCAAGGAATACGACATCGTGAACATCGAGTCGGGGCACATGGGCGTGGTGACGCTGGTCTCCGGGAAGGAGCCGAAGAATCCAAACGAGTTCCTGGTCGAGAACGGGGAACGGGGCGTCCAGAAGCACACCTACCCGCCGGGCACCTACTACCCGAACCCGTTCATCGAGAAGATCATCCCGATCGACACGCGCTCCCACCGGTTCGACATGATGGCGGACAAGATCATCCGTTTCCCCTCGCTCGACGGGTTCGACATCACGATGGAGGGGACGATCGAGTGGTACATCGACCCGGCGCGCGTGGCGGAGGTCTTCGTGAAGTACATCGACACGCGGCCGATGGTGACCTGCATCGTGGAGGATATCATCCTGCCGAACGCCCGGGCCTACAGCCGCATCGAGGGGTCCAAGCACCTGGCGCGCGACTTCATCGGCGGCACGACGCGCGAGAAGTTCCAGGAGGAGTTCCTGGCCGGCGTGAAGAAGAGCTGCAACTCGCAGGGGATCATGATCTCGTCGGCGCTCGTCCGGCAGATCACGCCGCCCGACGCGATCGCGAAGCCCATCAAGGACCGCGAGATCGCGATCCGGATGAAGGACCTCTATGAACAGCAGAAGGAGCGCGAGCGGCAGGAGAAGCTCCTGAAGATGGAAGAGAAGATGAAGGACCGGAAGACGCTGACGACCATGGCCGAGGCGGACGTCTCGGTGGCGACCACGAAGGCGACGCAGGACAAGGAGGTGGCGGTCATCGAGGCGACGCGGCAGCTCGACGTCGCCCGGCTCCAGCTCCAGGCCGCGCAGAACCAGGCGGAGGCGAAGGTCGCGGAGGGGAAGGCCAAGGCGGACGTGATCGTGTACAAGAACGCGGCGGAGGCGTCGGGCCTCAAGAACTCGGCGGCCGCGTTCGGCGACGGGAACGCCTACGTGCGGTACCTCATGAACCAGAAGCTGGCGCCCTCGATCACGTACATCCTGTCCAACACGGACGGCCCGTTCGCGGACATGCTCCGCCGGGTGATCGAGGCGAAGCCCCTGCCCAAGGCCCCCGCCCCCGAGAAAAAGTAGGAGAACGACGATGAACAAGAGCCTGGTCAAGCCGCTCGTGGTGCTGGCCGCGATCATCGCGTTCCTGTACGTCGGCGTCTGGAAGTGGGGGATGTCGCGGGTCTACGTCGGGCCGGACGAGATTCTCGTCATCACGTCGAAGTTCGGCGCGGACAACGAGCACTCCGACACGCAACGCGTGGTCGCGGAGGGGACCAAGGGCATCTGGAAGAACGTGCGCGGCGAGGGCCGGCACTTTTTCAGCCCGATCGAGTACTCGGTGGACGCCCGCTCCGAGGTGGTAGAGATCGAGGACGGCCAGGTCGGCCTGGTCGAGTCGCTGAGCGGAGACTCCCTGCCCCAGGGCGAGTTCATCGTCCACCCGGGCAAGGACCAGAAGGGCATCGAGGAGAACGTGCTGACGCCGGGCAAGTGGCGGCTTAATCCGTTCGCGTACAAGATCACCCCGATCCCCGCCACGATGATCCGGCCGGGCTTCGTGGGGGTGGTGACCCGCCAGACGGGCGAGTTTCCGGGGGAGGGGGCGCTCGCCGAGAAGGGGCAGCGCGGCATCCAGAAGAACGTGCTCCAGCCGGGGATCTACTACCTGAACCCCCGCATCGACAAGGTCGAGGAGATCTGGGTGGGCTACAACGAGATCACGCTGGAGGGTGTGACGTTCCCCTCGAAGGACGGATTCACGATCCAGCTCGACATCTCGGTGGTGTGGGGCCTGCTGCCCAAGGACGTGCCCGGGATCATCAACCGGTTCGGGAACGCGCAGGCGGTGATCGACAAGATCATCCGCCCGCAGCTGGAGTCGATCTGCCGGATCGAGGGCTCGAAGTACGGCGCGAAGGAGTTCATCGAGGGCACCTCGCGCGAGCTCTTCCAGAAGACGTTCACCGAGCAGCTGGTCCACGAGACGAAGACCCGGAACATCGACGTCCTGCTCGGCCTCGTGCGCGACATCCACGTCCCCCTGGAGCTGCGCGAGCCGATCCAGAAGGCGAAGATCGCGGCGGAGGAGCAGCTCACCAAGGAGGAGCAGCGGAAGACCCAGGTCATCCAGAACGAGCTCGAGGAGCTGAAGGCGGGCGTCGAGAAGGGCGTCCGCGAGGTCGGGGCCGAGACGGAGCAGAAGGTTGCGAACGTGAAGGCCGAGGGCGCGAGGAAGGTCGCGACGATCGGGGGCGACAAGGAGGTCGCGATCGCCGAGATCCGCAAGAAGGTGGCGGAGATCGAGGCCCAGCGCGAGCGGATCCTCGGCAAGGCGGACGCGGAGGTGATCGAGCTCCTGCAGAAGGCGGAAGCCGACCGGTTCCAGAAGATGGTCCAGGCAATGGGCGACCCCGAGGCGTACGCGAACTACATCTTCGCGACGAAGCTGTCGGACGATCTCAGGATCCACCTGCGGTACGCGGGGCCGGGGACCTTCTGGACCGACCTTCCACCGGGCGCGCGGATGCTCGAGGATGCGGCGGCGCGCAAGATCCTGGAGAAGGACCAGCGGGACGAGCGGAAGCGGTAAGAGGATTCACCCCGGAGTCACCGAGGTCCGGCACGCCGGAGTTTTGTATCTTACGATGGAGCACCTTTGTGATTCCGGGAGATACACCTCTTGGGAATCCTCGAGAAGCCTGAAGGCGGGGCTTGCCCGGTGATGCCGGTTTGTCTTTACCCTCGGCCCCGCGGCTTGTAGAGATTACACGGAACGAGGGAGCCCCTATGGATCACCGGCCTTCGCGACGCGACGTCCTCCTCGGGGCCGGCGCCCTGCTCGCCGCCGCGGGGACACCCGCGCCCGCACAGGAGCGCCCCAAGGACGAGCCCTTTGGCTACTGCCTCAACACGAGCACGCTGATGGGGCAGAAGCTCCCGCTCGCGGACGAGATCGACATCGCGGCCCAGGCCGGGTTCACCGCGATGGAGCCGTGGATCGGCGAGATCCAGAAGCACGTCGAGAAGGGCGGCTCGCTCAAGGACCTCGAGAAGCGCTTCAAGGACAAGGGCATCACCGTCGAGAGCGCCATCGGCTTCGCCCAGTGGATCGTCGACGACGACGCCCAACGCGCGAAGGGCCTCGAGACGATGAAGCGCGACATGGACCTCGTGGCGCAGATCGGCGGAAAGCGGATCGCCGCGCCGCCGGCGGGCAACAACACCCGGTCGGATCTCGACCTCCGCAAGGCCGCCGAGCGCTACCGTGCAATCTGCGAGCTGGGCGACACGATGGGCGTGGTTCCCGAGTGCGAGGTCTGGGGATCGTCGAAGTGCCTGAACCGGCTCTCCGACGCGGCGTTCATCGCGATCGAGAGCGGCCATCCGAAGGCCTGCATCCTGGCGGACATCTACCACCTCTACAAGGGCGGTTCGAGCCTCGAGACCCTCAAGCTCCTCCACGGCGACGCGATGCACGTGATCCACACGAACGACTACCCGGCCGATCCGCCCCGCGAGACGGTGACCGACGCGCACCGCGTCTACCCGGGCGACGGCGTCGCGCCGCTCGGCGCGATCTTCCGCACGCTGAAGTCGATCGGCTACCGGGGCTTCCTCTCGGTCGAGCTCTTCAACCGCGAGTACTGGAAGCAGGACGGGCTCGCGGTCGCGAAGACCGCGATCGAGAAGACGCGCGCCGCCGTCAAGAAGGCGTTCGCGTAGGCCGGACCTCCACCCCGAGGAGTCCGGCGAATCGCGCGGCGACCTCATTCGCTTTCGCCGGGTCCTCCGAGAGCCCGAGACCCATCCGCCGCCCGACCTTGAGAAGGATGGTCACGTTCCACGCCCGGCCCTTCCCGGTGATCTCGACGGCCGCCGCGTCGTCGAAGCGGACCTTGGCCAGGGCCTCTCCTCCGACCATGGCCATCGAAAGGGCCAGGGTCCGGGCGCGATGATCGACCTCGAGCTGGAAGAGGGTCGGGCGGAGAAGATCGGCCAGCGACCAGTTTGCCGCGACGGCCGCGACGAAGAGCGGGAGGAGGCTGAGGATCCATCCCCAGAAAGTGCCGAGCTTCAAGCCCAAGCCGAACCCCGCCGTCACGAGGAGGAGGGCGACCGCCATCTGGACGATGCCCCGCGCCAGCTTGCGGTCGCGCCGGTAGACGTAGAGGACGCGGTCTTCCGTCGTCGAGGCCTGCTGGAGGGTGCCGACGGGCGCGTTCAAGGTCCTCCTACTTCAGCCTCTTGATGATGTGCCAGCCGAAGGGGCTCGCCGACGGGTGGAAGGGCGCGAGGCCCACGGCGTCCACCTCGAGCGCGAAGCCGACGTTCCCGAACGCGGGAACCATGCCGTCGCGCGGGTACTCTTCCCTCGACTGCTGGCGCACCCCGCGGTTCGCCAGGCTGTAGACGCCCGGGCCGGGGTCGTCCGAAAGCTGCTTCATGATCACGGTGAAATCCTCCCCCTTCGTGAGGCGCTCGAGGACCTGCTTCGCGAGGGTCTCGGCTTCGGCCTTCGGCCGCGTCGCCTCGGTCTGCGCCCCCGCGAACGAAACCAGGATGTGCTGGAGGGTGATACGCTCGGGTTCCTTCGCCATGGCCCGAGCATACGCGGGGGCGCCGCGATTGAGAAGCGGAATCGAAACGTGTAACGGCCCGGCCGCGCCGCGCTTATAGGGGCATGAAACACGCGCTCCTTTGGATGTGGCTGCTCGCGGCTCCCGCGCAGGACCGGAAAGAGGTGCCGATCGAGGTCGAGCCGACCGACGCGTCGGCGGCGAAGATCGTGATCCTGGCCGGCTCGTTCAGCAAGGGCGGCGGGGAGCACGAGTACTTCGCGGGATCGGCGCTCTTCCTCAAGCTCCTCCGCCAGACGCCCGGCGTCTTCCCGGTGCTCGCCGCGGAGGGCTGGCCGAAGAACGAGCGGATCTTCGACGGTGCGAAGGCGATCGTCTTCTACATGGACGGGGGAGGCAAGCAGCCGTTCCTGGCGCCGGAGCGCCTCGAGATCATCGAGAAACTCGCGGCGCGAGGGGTCGGGATCGTCCACCTTCACCAGGTCATCGACTACCCGAAGGCCCAGGTCGATCGCGTCCTGCCGTGGCTGGGGGGCGTCTACGTCCCGCAGGCCTCCGCGCGCGGCCACTGGGACGGCGCCTTCGAGTCGTTCGTGGAGCACCCCGTCACGCGCGGCGTCGCGGCCTTCAAGGAGAACGACGGGTTTCTCTACAAGCTCCGGTTCGTCGACGGGATGAAGGGGATCACGCCACTCCTCCGCACGAGCCCCAAGGGAGACCTCAAGGGGAGCGACGACATCGTCAGCTGGGCGTACCAGAGGCCCGACGGCGGCCGCTCGTTCGTCTTCACGGGCTGCCACCTGCACGAGTCCTGGGGGCTCGAGGGGATGCGGCGGTTCGTGGCCAACGGCATCCTCTGGTCGGCGGGCCTGGACGTGCCGGCCGGCGGCGCGCCGGTCGCCCTCGACCCGGGCGAGCTCAAGAGGAACCTGGATCCCGTCCCGCCGAAGAAATAGGCGGCCTCAGGAGAGGAATCCGACGATCGCGAGGATCGCGCCCGCGATTCCGGCGAGGAAGCCGATCGCCGGGAAGAGCTTCCGGTGCGAGAGGAAGTAGAGCGAGCTCATCACGAGCCCGATCTCGAAGACTCCCTCCGAGAAGTCGAACCGCAACGCGCGGTGCTCCGCGGCCTTCGATTCCTTCTCCTTCTCCTCGGCTTCCTTCTTGATCTTCTCCGCGTCCTTCGCCAGGCGCTCCTTCTCGGCGGTGTATTTCTCGACCAGCTTTTCCGACGCCTCGGTCTTCACGGGCTGGGCGGCGATCAGGTCGAGGCCCAGCTCGACCGTGTGGTGCTTGATCCGCTTCGACTGGAAGTACGCCCAGGAGTCGTTCGCCTCCGCGCGCGCCACGATCCCGTGGGTGTGCGTCCGGTGCGACGCGATCGTCACCAGCGTCAGGCCGATCGCGAGGAGCGCGGCGAGAAGTCCGACCCGCTTGGCCCACGGATCCTCGGTGTGGTGAGCCTCGTGCGGCACGCCGTGGCTGCTCATGGAACCTCCCTCGTTGACCTGGGTCATAGGGTAGCGCACCGATGCCCGTCGGGATGCACTTATTTGAAAGGAGTGGGCGACTGGGCGCGCGACAAGACGCGGAGCGCCCAATAGGTCCGGCGTCTTCGCGGCCGACCCGTGCGGTCTCCGAGGCGGAAGGCGGCTCGCTACACTTTATAAAAGGCCAAAGAGCGCCAATGTCGAGCTTTGAACCAATTGATCAGCGTCACCCGATCTTCCCCATCACAGAATTCGCACTGCCCGGTGTGCGTGAACCCGGGGGCGTATCCGGGCTCCCATTCTCTGCAGGCCGGGCATTTGAAGGCGGGTACGAAGGCCGAAAATCCGATAGTCGCCGCGACGAAAATGATAATGCCTGCGAACAGGGGTGTTCCCAAGCCGGTGCGATGACGTTCGTCAGCCATATGGATTCCAGAGAAGTATATGCGATTTCTAGGGTGGGATCACGTCTCGGCCGCCCCCGGATCGAAACTCGCGCGGCGCCACGCCCGTTATAGTAGCCACCCGTTCAGATGGAGGAATCCATGCGCGCGCTGATCGCGATCGCCCTGTGCATCCTGGCCCAGGACAAGCCCAAGCTCTCCGACTACTTCCCGCCGCCCGAGGAGAAGGGCGGGTGGCGCACTCTGCTCCCCGAGAGCGGGCCGCCCTCCGTCGCCGAGAAGGCGAAGATCCGAGAGACCGCCGGCGTCGACTGGGACCGGCTGAACGAGGCGTGGGAGTTCAACGCCGCCGCCGAAGGGGCCACCCAGCTCCTCGTCATCCGCCGCGGCTACATCGTCGGCGAGTGGTCGAAGGACTGCGACCGGAAGAAGGCCTTCAACATTTACTCCAGCTCGAAGTCCTACACGAGCGTCGCGTGGGGGCTTCTTCTCAAGGACAGCGAGGAGGGCAAGCTGCCCGGCGGGAAGAGGATCACGCTCGACACGAAAGTCTGCAACGAGGAGTGGCTCCCCGAATCGCTTCCGCTTCCCGACCCGCGCAAGGCCGACATCACCGTCCGCAACCTTCTGAACATGGCCTCGGGCATCGGCGGGGAGAATGTCCCGAACGAGGCGCCCTTTGAGTTCTCGCTTGGCAAGGTGGAGGGCTCGCCCTTCGCGAAGTTGAAAGGGGACCCCGGCACCGTCTACAACTACTCGAACGCCGGCGTCGCGCACCTCGTCCTGGTCTTCAACCGCGCGATGGGGAGGGACCTCTACCCGTTCCTCAAGGAGCGCGTCCTCGACCCGATCGGCGAGAAGCCCGAGTCGTGGCTCACGATCGGCGGAAACGGGAAGATCGGGCCGTTCAACCAGGGCTTCAGCGGAGTCCACACGTGCGCCCGCGAGCACGCCCGCTTCTGCTACCTCGGCCTCCACAAGGGCGAGTGGGCGGGGAAGCAGGTCGTCCCGGCGAGCTACTACGACTTCGCGTGGACCGGCCAGAAGATCAAGCCCGACTACGGCGCGCAGTGGTGGGTCGCGCCGCGCCACCCCGATGCGCCGAAGGATTTCGTGCAGACCGCCGGCGCGAAGAACAACCACGGGTACCTGATCCCCAGCCTCGACCTCGTCTTCGTCCGCCTCGGCGACGGCGGCAAGTACCCGAAGAACTGGGAGCAGGACCTCGTCAAGAAGGTGATCGGCGCCGTTGAAAAGTAAGATCGCGCGGGTCCTCCTGGGCCTCGTCGCCCTGCTGGTGATCGCCGTCGGAGCCTTCTGGATTCGAGCGAGCTGGGCGGCCACGACCGAGCGGAACCCCTCCGCCTCCACCGACGGCGCCGTGACGCAGCTCTTCCGCACGCCGGAAGGCCGCACCGTCGTCCGCTGCTCGGTCGTCATCGACCGCCCGATCGACCGCGTCTGGAAGGGGATGAACGACCCCTCGACGTACTCCGAGATGTTCCCCGCGGCCGGGATCACGGCGGAGACCGCGCCCGACGGCCGCATCCACGTCTCCCATCCGAAGTCGACCGTCGCGGGCACGTGGACGGTGGAGCTCAACCTCCGCCGCGTCGAGACGTCGGCGCGGCGCGCCCTGGTCTGGGACGATTCGTCCGCCGAGGTCCCGGTCAACCGCGGGGACTGGAGCGTTACGCCCCTGGGCCAGGACCGGACGCTCCTCGTCGCCCTCCTGGACATCGAGGCGGCGCGAATTCCGAACCTCCTCATGAGGAACCTCCTCCTCAGCCGCGAGGGCGCCGTGCTGGAGGCGGTCGCGCGATCCTTCTGAAACCGCCCGGGCGCCCGGCCGGTACACCTCTTTGACTTCATGAGCGACACGCCCGCCGTCCGCGCCGAAAATCTCAACAAGGCCTACGTCCTGGGCGCAAACGCCGTCGGTGCGCTCCGGGGCGTGGACATATCGGTCGAGCGCGGCGAATTCGTCGCGGTCATGGGCCCTTCCGGCTGCGGCAAGACCACGCTCCTGAACCTCGTGGGCGGCATCGACGTGCCCTCGCGCGGTTCCGTCTGGGTCGAGGGGATCGAGATCACGAAGCTCTCCGACGACGAGCTCACCGATCTCCGCCGCGACAAGATGGGCTACGTTTTCCAGTTCTACAACCTGATTCCGACGCTCACCGCGCGCGAGAACATCGAGACCCCGATGCAGTTCGGCGGGCGCTCGAAGTCGGAGCGGCGCGAGCGGGCGTCGAGCCTCCTCTCGCGCGTCGGCCTCGCCGACCGCGCCGACCACAAGCCGGCCGAGCTCTCGGGCGGCGAGCAGCAGCGGGTCGCGATCGCCCGCGCCCTCGCGAACCAGCCCGCGATCGTCCTTTTGGACGAACCGACGGGCGACCTCGACAGCGCGACGGGCCGCGAGATCCTCGCCCTCCTCCAGCAGCTCAACCGCGAGGAGAAGGTCACGCTCCTCGTGGCCACGCACGACGCCGCGGTCGCGGCCGTCTGCACCCGCGTCATCCGTCTCCGCGACGGCAAGGTGGAGAACGGCGCGGCGGCGGGGGTATGATCCTCCGCTACGTCTTCCGGAACCTCGGGCGCCGGAAGACCCGGACCGCGATGGGCATCCTCGGCGTCTTCTGCACGCTCGGACTCCTCACCGCCGTGCACGTCGGCCTCGAATCGGTGGCCGTCTCGTTCGTCGACCTGGTGTCGCTCCAGGCGGGGAAGGCCGACCTTACGATCCGCCTCGAGAACTCGGAGTGGTGGCGGCCCGAGTCGTTCGATCCCGCGGTCGTCGAGCAGAAGGTGGGGAAGGACGCGCGGATCCGCGGCTTCAGCCCGCGCCTGTACGGGGTGCGTCCCGTGAGCGCGGGGAGCGAGATGCGCTTTGCGCTCGTCATCGGGATCGACCCGGCGCGCGAGCGCGAGCTCGGGATCGACGGCTTCACGCCGCCGCCGGAGCTCGGGAAGGGCGTGGCCGCGCTTTCCGAGACGATGGCGAAGGCGCTCGGCGGCGACTCGTTCACGATCGGGAACGCGACGCTCCGGAAGGGCGTGACGATCCAGCGCCAGCTCGTCTTCCCGCAGCATCTTCGCGATTTCGTCGTCCTGGACCTCGAGACGGCGCGCGAGGCGCTGGTCGAACCCAGGGGGGTGCACGTGCTGGCGGGCGCGCTCCGCGACCCGAAGTCCTACTACGACGCGCGCGACCTCCGGAAGAGCGTGCTCGCCCTGAAGAACACGGGGGAGGCGGTCGCCGAGTCGCTCGGGACGGGATACGCCGTCTCGCTTCCCAAGGCGGAGGCGATCACGGCGTTCGAGCAGGTGAGCGGCCCGCTTCGGGCGATCTTCGGAATCTTTGCCCTGGTCGCGCTCGCGATCACGGCGCTCCTGGTCTACTCGCTCATCTCGGTGAGCGTGGAGGAGCGGATCCGGGAGCACGCGGTGCTCCGGACGCTGGGGGCGAAGCGCCGGCATCTTTTCGCGATGGTGCTCACGGAATCGGTGGTGCTCTGCCTCATGGGCGTGGCGCCCGGGGTCTTCGGCGGCCTCCTGTTCGCCAAGGCGATCCTCGCGCTGGCGGGCCTCGCGATGCACGCGGGCGCGGCGGCGATCACCCTCGAGTTCTCCTGGACGACCGTGCGCTTCTGCCTGGGGGCCGGCTTCGCGGTCTCGGTGGCGAGCGCGCTCGCGCCGGCGATCCGGTCGACGCGCTGGCGGATCGTGGATGCGCTCGACCCCATGCGCCGCGGCCAGATCGCCCCGCGCGCTGAGGAAGGGAGCGTGAGCCGGCCCCTGCTCCTGGCCGGGACCGCGCTCTCCGCGATCGCGGGCGTGGTCTTCTTCGTCCTCCCGAACGCGGTCCTGTCGGCCGACCCGTCGCTGATCGGCGGCGTGGCGCTCGGGCTCCTCGTCGTCCTCCTGATCGGGTTCACGATGGTGGCCGTCGCGGCCGCGCCGCTCGTCGAGCGCCTCGTGCTCGCGGTCCTGGGCGGGCTCTTCGGCCCGGCGGCCGAACTCGCGGGCCGCAACCTCGCGCGCCACCGGCGCCGGAACGTGACCACATCGATGATGTTCGCGCTCTCGGTCTCGTTCGTCCTCTTCATGGCCAGCCTGGCCGCGATCTTCAGCGGGACGTCGCTCTCGTTCATCGACCGCGCCAACGGGGCCGACCTGCGGATCGCGCTCCACGATCCGCACGAGGAGGGGCTGGTGGAGGAACTGGGTCGCGTCGAGGGCGTGGAGCGGGTCGCGCGGGCGATCCACCTCCGGGGGCGTTCGGAGGAGGGGATCGCGTACGACGTCGTGGCGTCGGACCTGGTCGGGATGAAACACCTCTGGGTCGTCCCGTTCGGGGTCGATCCGTCGCTCGCGGAGACGTTCTGCGTCCCGCCGGCGTTCGAGGAGGGCGACGCGTCGGCCCTGCGAAAACTGGCGGACGACAGCGGCGAGTCCGAGATTGCGCCCGCGATCCTGAGCCTTTCGATGGCGCGGCATCTCGACTTGAAGAAAGGCGACCTTTTGAAGCTCTCGTTTCACCTCGGCGGCGACCGCCGGGACGCGCGGGTGCGGGTCGAGGCGGTGGCGTCGTCGATGCCGGGCTTTGGCAACTTCCGGGCGCGGGCGGGGAACGCGCAAGGGTCGGGGCTGCTGCTCTCGCGGAAGTCGTTCGAGGGGATGTCGAAGGCGGCGCCCCGGGAGGCGTTCGAGGGAACGTGCTTCGTGAAAGCGAACGGGGATCCGTCGAAGGCGGCCCACGCGGTGCGCGAGAAGCTGGGGCTGAAGTTCCGGCTCGGCGTCGAGTGCGCGGCGGAGAAGAAGAAGGAGGCGGCGATGCTCTCCTGGGTGACGGACATCCTGTTCGCGATGCTCGTGGCGGTGGCGGTGACGATCGCGCTCTTCGGCCTCGTGGCGTCCATGGCGACCGCGGTGATCGAGCGGCGGTGGGAGGTGGGCGTGCTCAAGGCGGTGGGCCTGCGCCGCGGCCACCTGTACCGGATGTTCGCGGCGGAGGCGGTGACGCTGACGGTCTCGAGTGGCCTTCTCGGCGGCGCGATGGGATTCCTGCTCGCGTGGCTCTTCGTGGCGCAGGCGGCGTTGCTGCTCGAGGTGCCGATCGTGACGGCCCCGCCGTGGATCACGTTTGGGGCGACGTTCGCGGTCTGCGCCCTGGCGGGCCTGGTCGCCTCGTGGCTCCCGACGCGCCGGATTCTGGCGAAGCCGGTGGCCGAGATCCTCCGGGCCTAAGAGAAGAAAACCACAGAGTCACCGAGGCACGGAGAAGAACGGTGTAAGGAACGGGGAAACGGGGAAGGTAGGGGATAGGCGGAACTACTTCAAAATCTTCTTCCCCCATTCTCCCGGCTTCCCCCCTTCCCCTTTTCTTACACTCTTCTACTTCAGCTCCCGGATCTTGAGGTTGCGGAACTTCACCCAGCCGGCGTGGCCCTCGGCGCCGTAGGTCTGGAAGGCGAGGATGCCCTTCTGGAGGAACTTGGGCTTGGGGTCGGGATCGGTCACGTCGACGATCTTCTTCCCGTTGAGCTCGACCTCGAGGTGGGCGCCTTTCGCCAGGATCTTCATCGAGTTCCACTCGAGGGGTTTCCGGACCTCGTCCTTCTCGTCGCCCGTCGCGATCCACTTGATCCCCTTGTCCTGGTGGATGACGACGCCGCCGGTGTACTCCTTGACCTCGGCGCGGCCGATGTTGACCTGGTAGCCCGACTGGCCGGCCGGCATCGGGTCGTTCCGCAGGTAGACCCCGCTGTTGTACTTGCCGTGCTCGTCGATCATGAAGTCGAGGACCAGCTCGAAGTCCTGGAACTGGTCCTTCGTGCAGAGGAAGCCCGAGCGCTTCGGGTCGCCGTCCTGCCCGCCGACGATGACCCCGTCCTCGACCTTCCACTTCGCGCTGCCCGAGACGGTGAACCCGTCCAAGTCCTTGCCGTTGAAGAGCGGTTTCCAGTCGTCTTGAGGCGCGAGCGCGACGAGTGCAAGCAGGGCGAGCTTCATGGGTCCTCCTCGGGTCCCCTATATAACGTCACAGGCCCTCCTTCGCGCATCCATTGCGTCGGCGCTACGGAGGGCAAGCCCCACTTTTTCTTGCAGTCGACTTTCCCCGGTGCTATATCCGCTAGTCCCCGGTCTGAACGGGGCCCTCGGTTAACCGAATTAGCAGGGGACCAGCCGACATGGCCAACGCCACCGCCGTTCCGAAGCTTTCCAAGAAACCGAATGTCCGGCAGGCCCTCGAGCAGGGCGAAGGCGTCCTCCGCCTCGCCCCGTGCTGGGTCCCGCGCTCGTTCCTCACGCCCGGCCGGCGCCTCAAGCTCCACCCCGACGACTACTACGCGATGGGCGCGCACCGCGGCGGCATCGATGAGCGCTGGCTGGGCTCGACCACCGAGGCCGCGAACGAGAACCGCAACGCCGACGAGGGCCTCTCCTACGTCGTCCACCACGGCGAGCGCTTCACGCTCCGCGACGCCGTGAAAGTCGAGGGCGAGCGCATCGTCGGCAAGGCGATCTGGTCGAAATACAAGCGCTGGCCGGTCTACTCGAAGTTCTTCGACAACCTGGGCCCCATCCCCTGCCACATGCACCAGGACGACGAGCAGGCGAAGGCCGTCGGCCAGCAGGGGAAGCCCGAGAGCTACTACTTCCCGCCGCAGCTCAACAACACCGGCAACAACTTCCCGCACACGTACTACGGCCTCGAGCCCGGGACGAAGAAGTCCGACGTCCGCCGCTGCCTCGAGAACTGGAACATCGGCGACAACGGGATGCTCGACCTGTGCAAAGGCTACCGTCTCAAGCCCGGCACCGGCTGGCTCATCCCGCCCCGTGTCCTCCACGCGCCCGGGTCGATCCTCACCTACGAGCCCCAGTGGGGCAGCGACGTCTTCGCGATGTTCCAGTCGATGGTCGAGTGCCGCTGCGTCCCGTGGCAGCTCCTCGTCAAGGACGTGCCTGGTTCGAAGAAGAAGGACCTCGACTACATCGTCGACCTCATCGACTGGGACTTCAACACCTGCACGCATTTCAAGGACGCCTGCTACATCGAGCCGCTGGCCGTGCGGGACTCCGGGAGCGAGGGCTGGGTCGACCGCTGGGTCGTCTACGGCCGCATCCACGGGAAACAGCTCTTCTCGGCGCGCGAGCTCACGATTGAGCCGGGCGCCCGCTGTGTGATCAAGGACACCGGCGCCTCGGGCGTCATCGCCGTGCAGGGCAAGGGGCGGATCGGCCGGCACGAGATCGAGACGCCGGTCATGATCCGCTACGGGCAGATGACGCAGGACGAGGTCTTCGTCTCGCACGAGGCGGCGAACCAGGGGGTTGCGTTCGAGAATACCGGCACCGAGCCGTTCGTCACGCTCCGGTACTTCGGCCCCGATGCGTGGGACGCAAAGGCCTACCCGAACGTCGGGGATCACAAGAAGGCCAAGAAATAGGCGAAGCAGAGGGAAAAGGAGGACGGTATGAAGAAGATTTCCATCGGCACTTGGGCCTACTGCGTCGGGCCGTACATGGACAAGCCGGTCCCGTTCGGCGAGGTCGTGACGGGGCTCAAGAAGCTGGGCTTCGACGGCCTTGAGCTGGGCGCCTTCTTCTCGCACCCTAATCCCGAGAACCATCCGACGAAGGAATCCCGGAAGACCCTGAAGGACCTGGTCGAGTCCAGCGGCCTGGTCTTCTCCGGGATCGCGACCGACATGTGGGACTACCCGGGCCACCCCTCTCACCTGGCCGATGCGACCGACGGCGGGGTGGCCTACCTGGCCACGGCGAAGAAGAACCTCGAGTTCACGCGCGACCTCGGGATCACGCTCTTCCGCGTCGACACGGTCCAGCCGCCCGACATCCTCGAGAAGGGGGTGGACAAGAACCAGGCCATGGACCGCGTGGTCAAGACCTGGCAGCAGGTCTGCAAGATGGCCGCCGACATGGGCATCCTCGTGACCTGGGAGTTCGAGCCGGGATTCGTCTTCAACCGGCCATCGGACATCGTGACGATCGTGAACGCGGTGGGCGAGAAGAACTTCGGCGCGATGTACGACACCTGCCACGCCTACACGGTCGCGGTGGCGGGCCAGCGCCAGACGGGCGGCCCCAAAGAGGTTTCTCCGAACGGCATGCTGGACCTGGCCCAGAAGCTCCGGGGCAAGATCAACGCGATCCAGATCATCGACTGCGACGGCTCGCTCAACGCCCACGGCACGAGCGTGCACTGGGTGTTCGGCCAGGGAAAGATCGACTTCGCGCCGATCCTCAAGGAGCTGTCGGCCCATTCGGGCTGCCCGCACGACTGGTGGACGATCGACCTGTGCTTCGAGGACGGCGCCTGGCCGAAGACCGGCGCCTGCAAGAAGGCCGCCGACAAATTCAAGGTCGCGTACGGCGGCGGGAACGGCAAGGCCAAGGCGTCGAAGTCCAAGGCCAAGTCCAAGGCGAAAGCCAAGTCGCGCCCATAAGGGGGACCAGGCCATGAAGCAGATCAAGACGCTCGTCATCGGCCAGGGGTTCATGGGCGGGATCGCCCATCCGCGGGGCATCCTGGAGGCCAACCTCCAGCTCCGCCCCAAGGGCATCGAGTTCGTTCTCGATTGCGTTGCCGGAACGAACGCGGAGAAGCTCGCCGTCACCCAGAAGGCCTATGGGTACGGCCGGACGTCGACGAACTGGGCGAAGGAGATCGCGAAGGCCGACCTCGTCGTCGTGACCGCTCCGAACAAGGAGCACGCGTCCATGGCGACCGCGGCGCTCAAGGCGGGCAAGGCCGTCGTCTGCGAGAAGCCGCTAAGCTCGTCGCTCGAGACGGCCCAGGAGATGACGGCCGCCGCGAAGAAGGCCGGCACGCCGACGATGGTGACGTTCTGCTACCAGGGTGCGCCGGGTGCGCTCGAGGCGCGTCGGTTGATCCAGAACGGGTCCATCCTCGGGAAGTCGGGGTACTTCGAAGGCACCTCCGAGTTCCTCCAGGACTGGGGCCGCGGGGGCCGCTCCAATTTCCGGTTCCACGCGGAGCAGGGGCTGGGCGGCGTCATCGAGGACCTCGGCGCCCACCAGGTCGACCTCGTCCAGTTCATCCTGGGCAAGAAGGTCGTCGAGGTGTCGGCGCAGACCCGCGTCTACGACGGCGACGGCGAGGACCTCAAGATGGTCCGCGGCTCCGACAAGAAGGCCAAGGGCAAGGCGGTGGACGCCTTCGAGGCCGTCTGCTACTTCGACAACAATTGCACGGTGACCTTCCGGTCCAACCGGACGTCGACGGGCCACAAGGCGTTCTTCGAGACCGCGCTCCACGGCAACCGTGGCGGCGTCTCCTGGGAGCTCGAGAACCAGGGATACCTGAAGTTCTACTCGCACACTCGCACGGATGGCGCCAAGGTCGCCTCGCGGGAGCGCGGCTGGACGCACATCCACCTCTCCGATCCGGGCGGCGACGGGCACATGAACACGGACACGGTGCCGGGCCTGATCAACGGCTACCTTCAATACTTCCGGTGGCAGTACGTGAACCTCGGGCTCCAGCTGCTCGGCCAGGCCGACAAGGCCTACTCGGTCCCGACGTTCGCCGACGCGTGCCAGGTGCAGGCCGTCTGCGACGCGATCTACAAGAGCGGTCTCGGCGGAGGCGCGCTGACCCAGGTCGCCGCGGTCTAGAAGGGCGTCGCGCCGCTTTTCCATTCCCGGTATACTGGCCGGCGATGCGGTCCGCGATCCTCTGGCGGTACTACGCGCTCAGCGCCGCCGCGATCCTCGTCAATCTCCTGTTCAACCTGGCCTTCGTCCGCTCGTCGGGCGCGGTCGCGCCCCTCTTCGTGATCGCGGTCCTCCTGACGGAGTCGGCCCTCTTTGCCCTCCCGGCGCTGCTCCTGGCGCTCGGGGCGGACCGGCTGGTTTCGATGAAGCGCCTCGACGGCCTCTTCGCGAACGCGCCGCGCGCGCGGCCGGCGGTTGTCTACGCGGTCGCGATCCTGGGAACGGCGGCCGTCCACGTGTTCGTCTACTTCGACCGCTTCATCCTGTCGCTCTACGGCTACCATCTGAACGGATTCGTGTGGAACCTCCTGACGACGCGGGGGGGCGTCGACGCGCTCGCCTCGAGCGGCTCGACGAAGCTCACCTTTGCGTTGATCGTTACCGGCTTCGCGGCGCTGCAGGCGGCGCTCCTGGTTCTCCTCATCCGGGTCCCGAAGCTTCCGTCGGCCGCGCCGCGCCTCTTCTCGAAGAGGGGCTTCGTCGCGGCGGCCGTGCTCTTCGTCGTCGCGGTGCTCTTCGAAAAAGGAGCGTACGGACTGAGCCGCTACAAGGTCTACGGGCCGGTCCTCGCATCGGCCGAGGCGTTCCCGCTCTACATCCCCTGCCAGTTCCATTCCTTCGCGAAGGCGCTCGGGTTCGAGGAGGGGAAGGCCGGGCCGTCGTTCAAAGTCGACGCCTCCACGCGGCGCCTTCGGTACCCGCGGGTCCCGGTCCGTCGCGACCCGGCGGCGCCGAAGCTCAACGTGGTCTGGCTGGTCGCCGAGTCGTGGCGCTGGGACATGCTCGACCCGGAGATCATGCCGGCGACGTGGGCGTTCGCGTCGGGGTCGACGCGCTTCACGCGCCACTACTCGGGCGGAAACGGGACGCGGATGGGCGTCTTCACGATGTTCACCGGGCTCTACGGGACCTACTGGTTCCCGTGCCTCGACGCCGGGCGCGGGGCGGCGGTCATGGACGTCTTTCTCGACGGCGGCTGGCAGGTCGACCTCTCGACGAGCGCGATGTTCACCTACCCCGAGTTCGACCGGACGATCTTCTCGCGTGTGCCGCGGGAGCGGATGCACGAGGGGACGCCCGGGGTCCCCGGCTGGCAGTGCGACCGGGAGAACGTCACGCGTCTCCTCGAGTTCATCGGGAAGCGCGACCCGTCGAGGCCGTTCATGACGTTCATGTTCTTCGAGTCGCCGCATGGTCCCTATAACTTCCCCGAGGAGTGCGCGATCCGGAAGCCGTACGCGACCGACCTCAACTACCTGGCGATGGACCTGAAGGGCGACCTTACGCCGATCAAGAACCGCTACGTCAACTCGTGCCGCCATCTCGATACGCAGTTCGCGCGCGTCGTGGCGTTCCTCGGGGAGCAGGGGCTGCTCGACTCGACGGTCGTGATCCTGACGGGCGACCACGGCGAGGAGTTCATGGAGAAGGGCCGCTGGGGCCACGCGTCGGAGTTCAGCGAGGAGCAGGTGCGCGTGCCGCTGGTCGTCCGCGCGCCGGGGGGGAAGGCGGCCGTGGTCGACCGGATGACGAGCCACCTCGACCTTGCGCCGACGGTGATGACGCTCCTCGGCGTGACGAACCCTCCCGAAGACTACTCCCTGGGGTACGACCTCTTCGGTTCCGTGCCGCGCGAGTTCACGATCTTCAGCGGCTGGGAGCACCTCGCCTACGCCGACGGAAAGGTGAAGGCCGACCTGCCCGTCAAGTCGTGGGACCTCGTCCACCGCAAGGTGACGACGATGGACGACGGCCCCCTCGCCGACAAGGCCGCCTTCTGGGAGCAGAGCCGCCCCGCGTTGCTCAAGGTGCTCAAGGACCTGGGCCGCTTCCTTGACTGATAAGCGGGGTGCGCCGCACCCGGCTTATCAGCGCGAGGGTTGCGGATTCCCTGGCGGATCCCCGGCCGATCTGGGGTTCTCCCCCGAGCGGCGGCTTCGGTGAATCGGTGATAAGCGGAGTGCGCCGCACCCCGCTTATCACCGGTCGAGTTCGAGCTTGGAGCGGTAGAACGTCGCCGCGTCGCGGTACTCGTCGAGCGCCGGCCCGGGGAGGACGCCGGTGTTGCGCGCGAGCTCGTCCTCGACGCGCTTGAGGAGGAACTCGACCTCGGCCTTCGGGGGCCGGACGGGTTTTCCCGGGACGTCGTGGAAGACGGGTGCCGTGTGGGCCCAGCGCGGGCGCTGGTCGGGCCGGTCCTCCCAGCAGCGCACGGCCACCCAGTGCGACGCATCGATCGCGAACGTGCCGCGGATCGCGCTCGCGAAGCCGCCGCGGCCGTTGTCCTTGTTCTCCGGCTTCACCGTCGCGGTGACCTCGCCGTCGACGACGATCTCGATCCGGGACAGCGGGACGGCGCTCTCCGCCGTCCCCTCGATCACGCCCCCTTTGACGTCGACGAAGAGCATGGGCCCCGTCGTCACGAACGTGCGGCCGGCGTTCAGCGCCTTCATCCACGCGTCGAAGCCGAACGCACCGTCGACCTTCGCGTAGACGCGGCCGAAGCCGACCGGCACGGGATGGACGCCCGACGCGCAGCCCGCCGTCGGACGGAGGCGCAGGCCGCAATTCAAAAGGGCGTAATAGTTGCGGAACCCGAAGTCGATCCAGCCCGCCTCGGTCATCCCCTTCGCGTCCTTCTCGATCTTCATGAACTCCGGCGCGGGCGAGCCGAAGTCGCGGAACGCGAAGTCGGTCTCCCACATGTGATTGTTCGCGAGCTCGAAGAGGTCGACCTCCATGACCGGCGCGATCATCATCGACCACGGCCAGTTGTGCTTGTCCAGCTCCAGGAGTGCGCCCTCGGCGTGCGCGCGCTTCGCGACCGGTCGGACCGGCGGCGCCCCCTCCTCGAACGCCGTCTTGTGGTCCAGGATGAAGAAGGCCCCGAGCGTGTGGGACTTCTTGTTCACGCGGAAGAGCTCGTACTCGGTGCTCCGCGTCGAGTAGACGTGGGTCGCGTCAACCTCGACGAACCGCTTCTCCCCCGCCGCGGTCCCGCCGCCCGCTTGGTTCGAGGCCTGCGGCGACGTGAAGGCCTCGAGGACCCACCACGTGAACGGGAAGGCCACGTTCAAGTCCTCGGCCTGCTGGAGGTTTGCGAGATCCCCGAGCGGACGGTGGACGTGGGTCTCTCCCGAGTACCAGCCGCGCGCGGCGAGGTCGATCCAGCGGCGGAGTCTGACCTCGATCTCGACGGGCTTGTCCGCGATCTCCACGCGCCGCGTGTCGGGAAGGTACTCCTTGCCGCGCTGGACGGTGACCGTGTACGCGCCGGGCGCGAGTTCGATCTCGAACGGATGGGTCGTGAGGGTCACGTGCCCTTCGGCGCTCGTGCCGCGTTCTTTCGTGTAGGGCACGCCGCCTTCCGATTTCGCCACGTGGAATTTCCCGTCGGCCCCGCGGATCGTGACCCGGCAGGGGATGGGCTTCCCCGTTTCCACGTCGACGACCGTCCCCTTGAGCGCCACCGCCCGCGGGGAGGCCAGGGAAGTCAGGGAGGTCAGAAGTAGGGTCGCGGCCAGGAGCGAGATTCTCATCATGTCAGATGATACGCTTGTCACGTTTCGCCCTGCACGCCTAATTAATGTAGAGGGAAGCCCTTTGGGGAGAACCGAGATGCTGATCCGGTGGATGGTCCTGGCGGCGGTCGCGCTCCTGGCGCGGCAGCAGGAGAAGGTACGGGTGGCCTGCGTGGGCGACTCGATCACGTACGGCGCGTGCGTGGCCGATCGCGAGAAGAACTGCTACCCGGCGGTGCTGGGCGGGATGCTCGGCGAGAAGTTCGATGTCCGCAATTTCGGCGTGAACGGCGCGACGCTGCTCAAGAAGGGCGACAACCCGTGGTGGAAGCAGAAGGCGTTCACCGACGCGACCGACTTCAACCCGAACGTCGTCGTCATCAAGCTCGGGAGCAACGACACGAAGCCGCAGAACTGGAAGAACAAGGCGGAGTTCGAGGCGGACTACCGCGCGCTGATCCAGCACTTCAAGGAGCTGCCCGCGAAGCCGAAGGTCTACGTGGCGCTGCCGGTCCCCGTGCTCAAGCCGAACTTCGGGATCAACAAGGAGGCGGCGGCCGAGCAGCAGCCGATCCTCCAGAAGATCGCGAAGGAAGAGGGCTGCCCGGTGATCGACCTCTTCACGGCGGTGGCGACGAAGGACCTCTTTGACCAGGACGGCATCCATCCGAACGCCGCGGGCGCGAAGAAGATCGCCGAGACGGTCGGGGCGGCGCTGAAGGAAAAGAAGAAGTAGTCGGAGACGCCAGGTCATCTCACGATCAACCGCGGAGGAATCAGGACCTCTCGCGGGACCTTCTGCCCCTTCATCACCTTGAGCAGCATCCGGAAGCTCTCGCGGCCGATCGCCTCCACGTCCTGCCAGACGGTCGAGACGGGGTAGGGGAGAAGGTCGGCGACCGCGATGTCGTCGAAGCCTACGATCTCGAGATCGGTCGGGATGAGGAGGCCCACGTCGCGTACCGCGCGGAGCGCGCCGAGCGTGATCCAGATGTTCGCCGTGTAGAGCGCCGTCGGGCGCGGCGTCGCGGCGAGCAGCTCCTTCACCGCCTTGTGGGCGTCCATCGGCTGCGCGGTCACGAGCTTGATGGCGGCGGGCTTTAGCCCGTGCTTCGCCAGCGCCTTCCGGAACCCCTCGAGCCGGTACTCGAACGTCTGGATCTCCGTCGGGCCGCCGACGTACGCGATCTCCGTGCGGCCCTTCTTGACGAGGTGGTCCACGGCGAGCGCCGAGCCCGTCACGTGGTCGGTCCGCACGCACGGCACGTCTTCGCCCTTGATCGAGCGGTCGATCTGGACGAACGGGAGGCCGTCTTTCTTGAGGTCGAGGAGCACGCGGTCGGTGACGGTCAGGGGCGATACAATGAGGCCGTCGACCCGCCGCTCCTGGAGCATCTGGACCGCGCGCCGCTCGCGCTCGGCGTTCCCGCCGGTGTTCGACACGACCAGGATGTACCCCTGCGTCTCCGCCTCCTTCTCCGCGCCGATCGCGACGCCGGTCCAGAAGGGGTTGGTCAGGTCCTCGACCGCGAGCGTCACCGAGTAGCTCTTCCGGTCGCGGAACGCGCGGGCCAGCGCGCTGGAGCGGTAGCCCAGCTCCTCGGCCATCTTGCGCACGCGGTCCACCGTCGCGGGGCTGATCCGGTAGTGCTCGTGCTTGCCCGTCAGGACGTGGCTCACGGTCGTCTGCGACAGCCGCAACTTCGCCGCGATGTCCTTCATGCGGACCATGGCGGCGGAGTTTAGCTAAACTGGATTAGCCTGTCAAGCATCGGGGATTCGAGAAATGGACGTTAGTGGCCAGCTAACTCGGTTTAGCATCGACATTTTTGGCTTGACCTTCCACGCCCCGTTGCGTAGGATCGGCACGCCTCTCATGGTCGCGCTTCTCAGGGTCTCGGGGATCGCCAAGTCCTTCGCGGGGGTCCGCGCCCTCCGCGGGGTCTCCTTTGATCTCCACGAGGGCGAGGTCCACGCGCTCGTGGGCGAAAACGGCGCCGGCAAGTCGACGCTCATCAAGATCGTCACGGGCGCTCACCCGGCGGACGAGGGGACGATCGAGATCGCGGGCCGGCCGGTCGTCGGAAACAGCCCGATGGTGGCCCGCTCCCTCGGCGTGGCCGCGATCTACCAGCAGCCCGCGCTCTTCCCCGACCTGACCGTCGCCGAGAACATCGCGATGGGCTACGAGCGGGGCGGCGCGTGGCGGCGTATCCGCTGGGGCGAGCGCTCGCGGCGGGCCAGGGAACTGCTCGACCGGATCGGCGCTCGGATCCCGTGCGACGCGCCGGTGAGCGCGCTCTCGATGCCCGAACAGCAGCTCGTCGAGATCGCACGCTCGCTCGGGGCCGACGCGAAGGTCCTCATCATGGACGAGCCGACCGCGTCGCTCGCGGAGCAGGAAGTTGAGCACCTCTTCACGGTGATCCGCGAGCTGCGAACCCAAAAGGTCGGCATCATCTACATCTCGCACCGCCTGGAGGAGCTCCGGCAGGTGGCCGATCGCGTGACGGTGCTCCGCGACGGGCAGACGATCGCCACCAGGCCGATGAAGGACGTCGACCAGGCGGAACTCATCCGTCTCATGGTCGGCCGCGAGATCTCCGCCGTCTTTCCGAAGCGGGAGGTCTCGCCGGGCGGGACGGTCCTCGAGCTCAAAGGGGTTGGATGCCGGGCGTCGGGCGTCCGCGGGATCACGCTCTCGGTCCGCGCGGGCGAGATCCTCGGGCTCTCGGGGCTCATCGGCGCGGGACGCACGGAGCTCGCGCGCGTCCTCTTCGGGCTCACGCCCGCCGACTCTGGCAAGATCCTCCTCAAGGGCCGGCCGGTCTCGATCCGGACCCCCGCGAAGGCGGTCGGGCTCGGCATCGCCTACGTCCCGGAGGACCGGCGCCGGCACGGGGTGATCCTCGAGATGGCGGTCGCCGCGAATGCGACGCTCGCGATCCTCCGGCAGATCTCAAAAGGGGGCTTCCTCGACTTTGCGAAAGAGCGGGAGCTCGCGGCGACGGTCGTCGGGAAGTTCGCCATCAAGACGCCGTCGATCGACACGCCGGCGGGGAACCTTTCGGGCGGCAACCAGCAGAAGGTCGCGCTCGCGCGCTGGCTGGCGACCGCGCCGTCGGTGATCATCCTCGACGAGCCGACGCAGGGGATCGACGTGGGCGCGAAGGCGGAGATCCACCGCCTGATGGGCGACCTTGCAACGCAGGGCCTGGCCATCCTGATGATCTCGTCTGAGCTTCCCGAGATCCTCGGGATGAGCGACCGGATCGCGGTGATGCGGGGCGGCACGCTCGCGGGGATCGTGGACCGGAACGGGGCGACGCAGGAGAAGCTGCTGGCGCTCGCGCTCGGCCACGCGACGCCTGCCCGCCAAAGCCAACCCGGATTCGGCGACGGCGGGGAGGCGGCATGATCGCCCGCTGGAAGCGCGAGCTCTGGGTGGCGGCGGCCTACGCCGGGCTCCTCGTCCTCCTGGGGATCGCCGCCCCGAGGTTCTACGAAGGCGACGAGTTCCGCTCGATCCTCGTCAAAAGCGCGCCAGTCCTCATCATGGCGGTGGGGATGACCCTCGTCGTCCTCGCACGGCAGATCGACATCTCGGTTGGCTCGATGTTCTCGATCTGCGGGGTGGCCGCGGGGCTTCTCGCGCAATCGGGGGTTCCGATGGCGCTCGTCGTCCCGCTGACGCTCCTGGTCGGCGCGGCGATGGGGGCGTTGAACGGCGCGCTTGTCGCGGGCGCAGGGCTTCCCGCGATCGTGGTGACGCTGGCGACGCGGGTGGCACTCCAGGAATCGCTGGGCTGGGCCCGCGAGGGGAAGTTCGTTGGAAACCTGCCGCCGGCCTTCCAGTGGCTCGGCCTCGGCCAGTCTGCCGGTCGGTGGATGCTCGTCTTCGCGGCGCTCGGAGTCTTCGCCGCGTTCGCGTGGGGGATGCGGTACCTCGCGGCCGGCCGCGCGGTGCGGGCCGTGGGATCGGATGCGGAAGCGGCCCGGCTCGCGGGGATCCGGCCGCCGCGCGTGGTCTTCGCGGTCTTCGTCCTGATGGGCGCGCTCACCGGGCTCGCCGCGCTGCTCAACTCGATCCGTTTCCCGCAAGTCGATCCGAACGCGGGGAAGGGCCTCGAGCTCCAGGTGATCGCCGCGGTGGTGGTGGGCGGGGTGGCGATCTCGGGCGGGCGGGGGGCGTTCGCGGGCGTGGGGGTCGGCGTCCTGCTCCTCCTGTCGATCGGCTCCGCGCTCGTCTTCATGGGGATCCCCGCCCCATGGGAGAAGGCCGTCCAGGGTGCGATAATCCTTGTCGCCGTCGCCTCCGATGCTTTCAATCTCAGAAACCGAACCGATGCTCGCGCAAGCCTTGCCGCACGTTGAACGAACTCCCGGCCCCAGGGGGTGGGTGACCCACGAGAGGGTTCTCGCGCTCCTCCTGCTGGGCGAGGTCGTCCTCTTCGGCGCGATCGGCCGGAGGTTTTTCACCGCCGGGAACGGGTTCGAGATCGCGCGCCTGAGCGCGGAGATCGGCCTCCTCGCCCTCGCCATGACGCCCGTGATCGTGACCGGCGGGATCGACCTCTCGGTCGGATCTCTGATGGGCCTCTCGGCCGTCCTCTTCGGAAAACTGTGGCGGGACGGGCACTTCCCGATCATGGGCGCGGCGGCCGCCGTGCTCGTCGTGGGGGCGCTCGCGGGCGGGCTGAACGCGCTGCTGATCACGAGGCTCCGCATCCCGCCGCTCATCGTCACGCTCGGGACGTTCTCGCTCTTCCGCGGGCTCGCCGAGGGGGTGACGCGCGGCGTGGACAACTTCACCAATTTCCCCGAGAGTTTTCTTTTCCTCGGGCAGGGCGAGCTAGTGGGCGGCGTGCCTCCGCAGCTCTTCATCCTGGCGGCGGCGGCGATCGGCTTCTGGCTGCTGCTCCACCGCACGACGGCGGGACGCGCGCTGTACGCGATCGGCTTCTCGCCCGACGGCGCCCGGTATGCCGGCATCCCGGTCG